>CAVCVB010000006.1:0-39537 GCA_963605395.1 Firmicutes bacterium CAG:194 | reverse complement strand
ACGGCGGTGTCGACGTAGGTCTTCAGCTCCTCGGTGGAGTAGACGATCTCCATCGCCCTTCCTCCGAGGACGTAAGAGGGCCTGACGAGCACGGGGTAGCCGATGTCCTCGGCGATGGCCTTGGCCTCCTCGAAGGAGTACCCGGTGCCGGACTTGGGCTGCTTGATCTGGAGGTCGTCCATGAGCTTGGAGAACCTCCTCCTGTCCTCGGCCACGTCCATCTGGTCAGGGCTGGTTCCCAGGACCTTGGTCTTCGACCCTTTCAGGGCGTTCTCCAGGTCCACGGCCAGGTTGACCGATGTCTGTCCTCCGTACTGGCAGATGACGCCGTCGGCGTCCTCGGCCTCGATGACATTAAGGACGTCTTCCAGGGTGAGGGGCTCGAAGTAGAGCCTGTCTGAAATATCATAGTCAGTAGAGACGGTCTCGGGGTTGTTGTTGATGATGACCGCGTCGACGCCTTCCTCCTGGAGGGCCATGACCCCATGGACGCAGCAGTAGTCGAACTCGATCCCCTGTCCGATCCTGATGGGCCCGCCTCCGACGATGACGACCTTCTTCTTGCCGTCCTCGGGCTTGGACTCGGAGGTGCTCCCGTATGTGGAGTAGAAGTAGGGTGTCTCGGCAGCGAACTCGGCGGAGCAGGTGTCGACCATCTTGTAGACAGGAGTGATGTGCTCGGCCTTCCTCTGGGCGCGGACCTCGAGGGCCTTCTTCCCGGTGAGCTCGGCGATCTGCTCGTCGCAGAATCCCATGCGCTTGGCCTCCTCAAGGACCTGGGCGTCCAGGCCGGCGGAGATCCTCTTCTCCATGTCCACGATGTTGGCCAGCTTCCTCACGAAGAAGATGTCCCATTTGGCGAGGTCGGCGATCTCCTCGAGCTTCCATCCCCTGCGGATGGCGTCGGCGATGGCGAAGATCCTGCGGTCGGTGGCGTCCACCAGCTCGACCCTGATCTCCTCGTCGGTCATGTCGGTCCTGTCCAGGCCCTTCACGCCGATCTCCAGGGACCTGAGCCCCTTCTGGAGGGCCTCCTCGAAGGTCCTTCCGATGGCCATGACCTCTCCGGTGGACTTCATCTGGGTGCCGAGGTGGCGGTCGACGGTGCGGAACTTGTCGAAAGGCCAGCGGGGGATCTTCACCACGACGTAGTCGATGGCGGGCTCGAACGCCGCGCAGGTGGTGCCGGTGATCCTGTTGGGGATCTCGTCGAGCGTGTATCCCACGGCGATCTTGGTGGCGACCCTGGCGATGGGGTATCCGGTGGCCTTGGATGCAAGGGCGGAAGACCTGGACACACGGGGGTTGACCTCGATGAGCCTGTAGTCCCCGTTGGCGGGGTTGAAAGCGAACTGGACGTTGCAGCCTCCCTCGATGTTGAGGGCCCTGATGACCTTGAGGGCGGCTGTCCTGAGGCGCTGGTGGTCCGTGTCGGACAGGGTGAGGCAGGGGGCGACGACTATGCTCTCCCCGGTGTGTATGCCCATGGCGTCCAGGTTCTCCATGTTGCAGATGATGATGCAGTTGTCGTTGGAGTCCCTCATCACCTCGTACTCGTACTCCTTCCATCCGAGGACGGACTCCTCGATGAGGACCTGGTGGATCCTGGAGTAGGCGAGCCCGCGGGCGCAGATCTCCTCGAGCTCCTCCTCGTTGTGGGCGATCCCTCCGCCGGTTCCTCCGAGGGTGTAGGCGGGACGGACCAGCACGGGGTAGCGTCCGATGATCTCGACGGCGGCCTTGGCCTCCTCGATGGTGTTGACGCTGCGGGACACGGGGACGGGCTCTCCGATCCTCTCCATGGTCTCCTTGAACAGCTCCCTGTCCTCGGACATGGCGATCGCATCGGGCTGGGTACCGACGAGGACCGCGCCGAGCCTCTTCAGCTCGCCGGAGTCGGCCAGCTCGGAGCAGATGTTCAGGGCGGTCTGCCCTCCCATTCCCGAGAGGACTCCGTCGACTCCCTCCTTCTCGATGATCCTGGCGACGTTGGAGGCCTCCAGGGGCTCGATGTAGACGCTGTCGGCGGTGTCGGTGTCTGTCTGGATGGTCGCAGGGTTGGAGTTGACCAGGACGGTCTTGTAGCCCTCCTCGCGGAGGGAGCGGCAGGCCTGCGTTCCCGAGAAATCGAACTCGGCGGCCTGCCCGATGACTATAGGGCCGGAGCCGATGACCATCAGCTTCTTGTAATCCTTCCTCAAAGTCTCCCCTCCTGCTTGATGATCTTGGAGAACCAATCGAACAGGTACGATGTGTCGCAGGGCCCGGGCGACGCCTCGGGGTGGTACTGCGAAGTGAATATGGGCAGGTCCTTGTGGACCACTCCCTCGACAGAGCCGTCGTTCACGTTGGTCTGGTTGACGATCAGGCCGGTGCCGTCGAGGCTGTGCTCGTCCACGGCGAACCCGTGGTTCTGAGACGTGATGTAGACGCGGTTGTCGCATTTGACGGGCTGGTTGCATCCCCTGTGCCCGAACTTGAGCTTGTATGTGAGGCCGCCCATGGCGATGCCGATGAGCTGGCTTCCGAAGCAGATCCCGAACAGGGGGAGCTGCGTGGACAGGTCGCTGACCGTCCTGACGGTGGTCTTGGCGATGTCCGGATGGGCGGGGTCTCCGGGCCCGTTGGAGATGAGGACTCCCTGGACTCCGGACTCCATGATGACGTCGGCGGGCGTGTCGTAGGGGAACGACACGACGTTGTACCTCGCGTTGAGGTCCCTGAGGATACCGGACTTGGCGCCGCAGTCGATCATCCCGACGGTGATGTCCTTGCCGTTGTCGAAGGCCTCGATCTTCTTGGACGAGACGTCCGCCACGAGGTTGCCCTCGGAAGGGGCGGGCATGGCCTTGAGCCTCTTCACGGTCTCCTCGATGTCGGTGCCCTCTGTGATGATGGCTCCCTTGACGGTACCCTCGGTGCGGATCTTGATCACCAGCTCCCTGGTGTCGATGCCCGAGAGCCCCGGGATGTTGAAGTGCTTGAGGAAGTGGTCGATGGTGCGTCCGCCGTACATCGGCGAGGGGTCCTTGCAGTACTCCCTGACGACGAGCCCGCGGGTGTGGATGGCCCTGGACTGGTAGTACTGGTCCGCCACTCCGTAGTTCCCGATGAGCGGGTACGTCATGACCAGGATCTGACCCTCGAATGACGGGTCTGTCAGGCTCTCCTGGTAGCCGCACATTCCTGTGGTGAAAACAACCTCTCCGTCCGAGTCGCGTTCAGCGCCGAACATCTCCCCTTTGAAAACGGTCCCGTCCTCCAGGACCAGATATCCTCTTGCCATCGGGGAATTAGCAGATTTTCGGACCGTATATAATGACTGCGGAGATGCCCAGACAGGCCGCAGATTGGGTTGTCCGATAATGGACAAAACATCCATGCTCATACTTAAAGGGGGCCCGTTCTGTAGGGTGCCTCGGAAGCGCATGTTCTATATCGGGCGTGCAGATGCACCGTGCATGCGCATTCTGGGAGAGAACCCGGCAGGGGACGGGGTGAAGGTCCTGATCGAGACCGACGAGGACATCTGGCATCTCTACAACGTCATCGAGGCTGGAGACCTGGTCACGGCGTCCACCACCCGCCGCGAGGAGAAGGCCTCCGACAAGATCCGCGCCGAGAGGGCGGAGAAGAAGAGGATGACCCTGGGCGTGCGCATCGAGAAGATAGAGTTCTCCGAGGAGGACCTGAGGCTGAAGCTGCTGGGGACCATCGAGACGGGCCCCCAGGACATCGGGCAGCACCACACGCTCATCTTCGAGACGGGGGACAGCCTGCTCATCACGAAGGCGCACTGGAGGGACACCCAGCTGGAGCGCCTGAAGAGAGCGGTGTCGGATTCCAAGAAGCCGAGGATAGTGTTCGTCTCCCTGGACCAGGACGACGCCACGATCGCCGTGCTGAGGCAGTACGGGCTGAAGGAGGTGGCCACGGTCAGGTCCGGGAGGTCCGGCAAGCAGTACGCCGAGAAGCCACAGACCGACTCCTACCACGACGAGGTCATATCCAAGGTCGTGCCGCTGATGGAGCCCAACATGCCCGTGGTGGTCCTCGGGCCCGGGTTCGAGAAGGAGTCCCTGTCGGACGACATGAAGAAGGCCCAGCCGGAGCTGTTCAGGAAGGTGCACGTGTACCATACGGGACAGTGCGGCATGGCAGGGGTCAACGAGCTCATCAAGACCGGCATGGGCGGGGACCTGCTCAGGGAATCGGCCGTCGGCTCCGAGATCGAGGCCGTGGAGCAGCTGATGACCGAGATCGGACGCAACGGGCCCGCCACATACGGGACCAACGAGGTCAGGGACGCCGCCCTCGCCGGAGCGGTGGAGAGGCTGCTGGTCCTAGACTCCAAGATGAGGGAGCAGGACCTGGACGACATCGTCCGCGCTGTGGAATCCCAGAAGGGGACGGTCATCGTTGTCTCCGGCCAGCACGACGGCGGGAAGGAGCTGGCAGCCCTCGGCGGCATGGGAGCGATCCTGAGGTACAAGCTCGAATGAGGATGATGCATCCAACCATCCTTCGGAACCTGTCCTGAATCCGTTTTTATACACGCGCGCCATACTGGACAGTGCACCACACTCCATCGGAGCGGTGAAGGGATTCATATGAAGAGCAAGCAAGAGGTACTGGACAGTCTGAAAGGGCCGCTCTGCATCTGCGACTCCACCCTGGAGTCCGGAGAGCAGGCAGCCGGAACCGTTTTCTCCAGCATCGAGAAGTACAGGATCGCACAGCTTCTGGACGACGCCCGCGTCCCCCAGATCGTGGCCGGGAACCCCGGGCTGGGAGCCGACGACAAGAAGGTCGTCAGGCACATCGCCCGCATGGGCCTGAACGCCTCGGTCATGTCTTACAACCGCGCCGAGCCCGACGACGTCAACGCGAGCATCGACTGCGACGTCGATGCCGTCACCATCGCGCTCCCCGCTTCCGACATCCTCATCGAGAAGGACCTCAGGCAGGACAAGTCATGGGTCCTCGACAAAGTATACGAGGCTGCGGAGATCGCCGTCGCACACGGCCTCTACACCTGCGTCATGGCGGAGGACGCCAGCCGCGCGGACCTCGGGTTCCTCGTGGACTTCGCCAAAGTGGCCAAGGACGTGGGAGCGGACCGCTTCGGGTACTGCGACACCTACGGCCTGGACAACCCCTTCGACTGCCAGGATAAGATCAAGATGATCAGGCAGATCTCCGGCATAGACATCGAGATCATCGCCCACAACGACTTCGGGCTGGCTACCGCCAACGTCATGGGCGCCATCAAGGGCGGAGCGAGGTTCGCGAGGACCACCTCCATGGGACTGGGGCCCAGGGCTGGATGCGCCGCTCTCGAGCAGGTCGCCATGACCGCAAAGCACGTGCTCGGCATCGAAACCGACATCGACGCCACCAGGTTCCCCGTGATCGCGGAATCCGTCTCCAAGGCATCCGGCATCGCCATAGACCCCCTCAAGCCCTTCATCGGGCCCAAGTGCTTCTCACAGGAGCAGGGAGTCCTCAGCGACCCCGCGTGCACCGAGCCCTACGACCCCAAGGAGGTCGGAGGCGAGAGGACCTTCGTCATCGGGAAGCACTCTGTCAGGAACACGATCATCGCGGAGATGTCCAGCATCTCCAACGGCAGCCTGACCCTCAGCAAGGGAGAGGCCGACCAGCTCCTCGACATGGTCAGGAGGGCGTCCGTCATGATGCACCGCAGCCTCACCAGCTCCGAGCTGTACCTCCTCTACGAGGACATGATGTCCGGCAACGACGTGTTCGACGACAACGAGGAGCCCGAGGCCGTGGAAGCCGCGGCCGACGTCCCCGAATACCAGTGACAACGCGGACCGGGGCGGGGATGGAAAAACCCGCCCTTCCGCACCTTACATGCTCAAAGGCCATAGATTCTGAGCTACTTAAAGCTAAGAATGTAACATACTCCCTTTTAACCTGTCCTTCGTGGTACTATCCATGAAGTCGAAGATAGGCCAACTGATGGGCGATTCGCACATGAACCGCATTATCCTGCTGCTCTACTTCGGAGGCAGGAAGTCGAAGACGGAGATCTACAGGACGATATCCACCAACCCCCGCATGCCCAGGAAGCTTGAGTTCCTGGAGGACCAGGGGTACATAACGGTGAACCAGGAGGGGCCCCACGCCCACCCGAAGAACATGGTGGAGCTCACGCCCCTCGGCAGCTCCCTTGCAGAGGGCCTCTGCATGCTGGAGCAGACCATAGGAGGGGACGTGGGCCTGATGCGCGCATACGCATCCGATGAGATGAGGGGGAGCTTCGAGCTGTGATCAGTCGTAGCTCCTGTTGTCCGTCACGTGCTTGGCCTTGCCCTCGAACCTCTCGAGGGTCCCGGGCAGCACCAGGCGCACATCGGACTTGATGTTCAGGATCTCCTTCATCCTGGAGCCGAGGGCCTGAGTCATCCTGTTGAGCTCCACCATGTCCTCGGTGAGGTAGTCCTCGCTGAGCTCAACCTCGACGACCATGTTGTCCATGTAGTTCTCATTGGTCAGGGTGATGTGGTAGAACGGCGACAGGAAGGGCATCTCCCCGATGACGCTCTCGATCTGGGACGGGAACACGTTGACTCCGCGGACCACGAGCATGTCGTCGGTCCTCCCGGTGATCCTCATGAGCCTGGGGTGGGTCCTGCCGCACTCGCACTTCTCCCATGTCAGGGCGGAGATGTCCCCGATCTTGTACCTGATCAGGGGGAAGGCCTCCTTCTGGAGCATGGTGACGACGACCTCTCCGCGCTCGCCTTCGGCGCAGGGGTCCCCGTTCTTGTCGAGGATCTCCATGTAGCACAGGTCGGCCCACACGTGGAGGCCGCACTGCTTCTCGCACTCGAGGAACATGGGGCCGTAGAACTCGCTGGCGCCGTAGCAGTTGTGGACGCGCACCCCGGTCCTCTCCTGGAGCTTCTGCCTCATGCTCTCGGACCAGGGCTCTCCGCCGGCGATGGCCAGCCTGACCTTGGTGTCCTTCCTGATGTCGATGCCCATCTGGTCGCAGACGTCGGCGATGTGGAACATGTAGGACGGCGTGCCGGCCCAGGCGGTGACAGGGAGGTCCTGCATGAGCTGGATCTGCCTGGAGGTGTTCCCCGTCCCGATGGGGAGGACCGTGGCGCCGATCCTCTCCGCACCGTAGTGGACCCCGAGCCCTCCGGTGAACAGCCCGTATCCGTGGAAGTTCTGGAGCATGTCCTTCCTGGACATGCCGAAGGAGGTCATCCCCCTGGCGAGGGACTCGGTCCAGTTGTCCAGGTCGGTCTGCGTGTAGCCGACCACGGTGGGCCTTCCGGTGGTGCCGGACGACACATGGACCCTGACGAGGTCGTCGTAGGGCCTGACGAAGAGTCCGTCGGGATAATGGTCCCTCAGGTCGGTCTTCTTCATGAACGGGACCTTGCGGAACTTCTCGAAGCTGTCGATGTCCTCCGGAAGGAGGCCTGCCTCCTTCATCCTGTCGTGGAAGAACGGGGAGACGTCGTACATCTCCCTGACCTTTTTCCTGAGGAGGGAGAGCTGCATCTTCTCGAGCTCCTCCCTGGGCATCGTCTCGATCTCCTTGTTCCAGAACGCCATTTCGAACACCATTGTAAAGTGCTATCACGTAGCACGGATGATGAGTGTAGTTGTTCCCTGTATAAAAGAGGTGATAATCCCCAGCGGCCTGTGAACCATAAAATACCGCGTGTTGGATGCATCATCCATGAAGCCCCGCACAATGGCGGCCATAGCGACGGCCGTCACAGCCCTTCTGATGGTCGCCACCATAGCCTGCGTCATCGGCTACACCAAGGAGCCGGAGAACGCCATGTGGATGGCCGGGATGGGGCTGCTCTCGTCGGGGATGATGATATTCCTGCTGCTGTTCGCACTGGTCTACGGGAAGCCGACGGATGCGGAGAGGTACGAGGAGATACAGAAGAGAAGAAGGGAATGACCTCCGGATCCCTCCGGAGGAATTGATTTTCACTGCAGGACTACGGATCCCGCGACCCTGAGCTTCCCGCCTTCGAGGTACATGATGATGGCGCGGTCGCCGGGCTTGTGGATCATGTCGGACTCCAGCTCGAACTTGACGTTGGCCGATCTGAAGTCCCCTGAATCCTCCACGGACGTTACCCTGCAGGGCACCATCTGCATCCAGTGGCCGATATGCAGGACCATGCCCTCCTTGAGGGCGGAAGGCCAGTACTTCACGAGGGACACCTGCCCCTCGACGGCACGGGACATCTTGACGGACGGGTCGGTGGTGACAACGTACCCCCTGTCGAGCTCGTCGGACTCGATGCCGCGGAGGGCGAGGCCGACATGGTCCCCCTTCACAGCGTCGTCGGCGTCCAGGTCGTGCTTCTGGATGGACTTGAGGATGACCTCCCTCTTGATCGGGAACACGGTCATCTTGTCGTGCTTCCTGAAGTGACCGTCGATGGCGGAGCCGAGCACGACCGTCCCCACTCCCTTGACGTTGAAGTGGCTGTCCACGGGGCAGGACCCGCATGTGCCGTCGCCGGCCTTGCGGCCCTCGGCCTTGGCCATGGCGATGAGCTCCTCCCTGAGCTTGATCGGGTCGTCCTCGCGGTACTCGTACCCTTCCAGAGACGTTCCCGCCAGCAGGGGCTTCAGCTGCTCCGGCTGGATGTAGTTGCGGAGGATGATCCATCCCTTGTCGATGCCGAGGGAGTCGGTCATGACTATCGTCTCCCCGAGGAACGAGTCGATCTTGTCCACCACGAGGATGGCGAACTCGGACATCGCCACCGAATAGAACAGCGACGACAGCTTCTCGGGGTACTTGGACGGCTCGATCAGTGTGAACGAGTCGGTCCCCGACTTGAAGTCGTAGAACGTCATGTCGGTGACAGTCCCTTTCTTGCCGACGGTCCCGGCGAAGTCCTTGGCTCCCAGGACCGCGATGTTCAGGTTTCCCATGGGGATCAGATCTCCGAGCTGCGTATCAGGCCCACGCCGGCCTTGGTCAGGACGTCGACGGCCTTGGCGGGGTCGTCCACCCTGATGAAGAACGCGGCGGACTTGCGCCCGGTGTACGCGTACCCGTACTCGATGTTGATGCCGTCGTTCCCGAGGATGTCGGCAGCGGAGAACAGGGAGCCGGGGGTGTCTGCGATCAGGATCCCGATGACGTCGGTCTTCCTGACGATTATCCCCTTTCCCTTCAGGAGGTCGTAGGCCCTGTCGGGGTCCTCGACGATGGCCCTCAGGATGCCGAACTCTGTGGACTCGGCCAGGTTGAAGGCGAGCATGTTGATGTCGCACTCCTTCAGGATGGAAGCCACGTTGGCCAGGCGGCCGGGCTCGTTGTTGACGAATATGGAAAGCTGCGTGATGATGTTGTCGTCCATATGATCACCTTCGTGATGGTTCCGGGGGCATGGCCGCGGACCGCGTCCGCGGGCCCCCTTCCTAATGTTCCACCTTACGGCGGGTTTGATATTAATTATGTTGATTGAAGCTTCAGCAGAGCTTCTTGCCTTCGGAGAAGGCCGCTGCGACGGAGCCGCCGATCTCGAGATAGGCATGGTTCACAGGGTCGTACGTGATGGGCCTGAGCTTGGCAGGATCGACCTTGCCGTCGGTGAGTATCGACTCATCTGCGGTGATGTCCACGATGTCCCCGACAAGGAGCTCGCCGGAGCCCTCGTCGTAGGAGACCATCCTGCAGTGGAGGCACATCCTGAGCTCCTCGAAGCGGGGAGCGTCGACCTTGTCGGAACGGATTGCGTGCAGCCCGGACCTGGCGACCTTGTCGGGGACCTTGTTGCCGGACACGATGCCCACGTAGTCGCAGGCGGTGACCTGGGAGGCCTCCCCGATGCTCACTGTGAAAGCCCCTTTCTTCACCACGTTGGCGGCCGTCTTATGGGACCTGTCCACGCAGATGGAGATCCTGCCCTCGTTGGAGATCCCTCCCCAGGCCGCGTTCATGGCGTTGGGGGTGCCGTCGTCGTTGTACGTGCCGATGATGAGCACCGGCATGGGGTACAGGAGCGTCTTGGAGCCCAGGGAGACAGGGGATGCCATCTCAGATCACCCTGGTGTCGATGACCCTCTTGGCCTTGCCCTCGAACCTCGGCAGCTCGCCGGGGGCCTTCAGCTCCACCTTGACGGCGATGTTGAGGTACTTCTTGAGGATCGACTCGATCTTGGCGCGGAGGGCGACCATGTCCTGGAGCTTGTCCGTGAATGCTTCGGGCTTGATCTCCACCTGGATGAGCATCTCGTCGAGGGCTCCTTCCCTGGAGACGTGGATCATGTACTGGTCCCCGACCTCGGGGATCTGCATGAGGGTGTACTCGATCTGCGACGGGAACACGTTGATTCCGCGCACGATGAGCATGTCGTCGGACCTTCCGGAGATCCTTGCGATCCTGGGGGAGGTCCTGCCGCAGGGGCAGTCCCCTTCCATGACCATGGTCAGGTCCCTCATCCTGTAGCGGATGATGGGCATGGCCTCCTTCTTGAGCATGGTGACGACCATCTCCCCCTTCTCGCCCTCCTCGAGGACCTCTCCGGAGTCGGGGTCGATGATCTCCACGTACATTATGTCGCCCGCGATGTGGATTCCGTTGCGCTCCTCGCACTCGGTGAACATGGGCCCGGCCTGCTCGGAGGTCCCGTAGATGTCGTAGGCCTTGACACCGGTGGCCTCCTCGATGCGCTGCCTCATGCTCTCTGACCAGGGCTCGGCTCCGAGGACGGCCTTTCTCAGCTTGGTGTCCCTCCTGAAGTCGACGCCCATCCTCTTGGCGACGTCGCTCAGGTGCACCAGGTAGGACGGGGTGCATGCGATCACTGTCACGCCGAGGTCCTGGATGAGCTCGATCTGCCTCTCGGTGTTCCCTGTGCCTGCGGGGAGCACGGTGGCTCCGACGCGCTCGGCCCCGTAGTGGGCTCCGAGGCCTCCGGTGAAGAGGCCGTAGCCGTAGGATACCTGCATGGTGTCGTCGGGGCCGATTCCGATGGACGTGAAGGATCTGGCCAGGGCCTCGGTCCAGTACTCCAGGTCGTTCTGGGTGTAGCCCACCAGGGTGGGCTTGCCGGTGGTCCCGGAGGAGACGTGGTACCTGACGACCTCGTTGTTGGGAACGGAGAACATCTTCGTCGGGTAGTTGTCCCTCAGGTCCTGCTTGTACATGAACGGGAGCTTCTGGATGTCCTTCAGGCATGTGATGTCGTCCGGATGGACCTTCTGCTCCACCATCCTGTCGTGGTAGAATCTGTTGAAAGAGTAGAGATTGTTGACGAGCTGCTTCAGCTCACGGTACTGGAGGGCCTTCAGCTCCTCCTTGGGCATGCATTCGATCTTCGGGTTCCAGAACATGTCATTCCCCTATGCTATGAGGGGGACGATGCATCCATGATATAATATTGTAAAGAAGGAGCCCCGGGCGAGCCGGGGGTAAAGGGTTTGATCAAAGGGTTATCAGGGCCTCCTCGAATCGACGAGGAAGAACACCACTGCCAATGCAGCGGCGACCGCGGCTGCGGCGCATGCGATCACGACGGTCTTGTCGCTATCGTCAGAGGTCGAGGCCGGAGCCACAGGGACGACAGGATTGTAGTAGTCGTCATCGTCGTAGATCGGTGCCGGAGGCGTCGGCGGGACAGGAGGGGCGATAGAGACCAGCTCGCCGTCGGCGTACTTGACCTCCGACTTGTACGTTCCCGCAGGAACGCTGGTGATGTCCCCAGCAAGCAAGACCCGCAGGCCGATGTCGGTTATCGACCCGTGGACTGTCAACGTGTTCGGCCCGAAGGTCAGGTTCTTCCCTCCGCCGTTCAGGGTGACGCCCGAAGCCACCGTCAGGTCCGCGAAGTAGCCGCTGAGATCGATGTCGGCGGACATGGTTATGCTGCTCACTCCGGCTCCGAGGAGCTGGATGAGGTAAGGCGCAGTAGAGACGTCGTCTGCCGAATCCCTGGATATGGTACCTGAAGACCCTGAAGTAGGTGTCACGCCGCTGATGTCCGCAGTACTGGTAGTGATGACCTTTCCGTTGTTGGCCACCTCTCCGGACACCTTCCCAGCGACGACCACTGTGGCCGTCGGCTCGATCGTCAGCGTCTTTCCCGCGCCGATGCTTATCTCTGCTCCGGGATCGACCGCCAGGCCTCCAGATCCGACCTTGACGCTCTCGCTTATGGTCAGAGTCCCTGATGTGAGGGTCAGGTTGTCCAGGATGACGTCCGATGTCGCAGACGAGATCCTCGCCTCCACCTCGGCCGCAGTCAGCGATCCGGAGATCACGACGGAACCGGGGACGAAGGTCAGGGTCGAACCGTCGGCGGGAGCGAACCCGGAGGTCGTGACGGATGCGGAAGATTCGATCTTGAAAAGCCCCCCGACATAATCTGACTTCACAGCATGGTGCACCGTTCCCGAGAAAGACCCGTTCCCCGCGATTGTGAGCTTCGCGGCGGAGGACCCGTGCTTCAGCATGGCTATGCTCCCCTCAGCGGGAGTCTTGATCCTCATCTCAGCGCCTGCCTTCAGTGGGAATGTGTCGGTTATGGTCACCTTCTCGCCGCCCGATATGACGGTTCCTCCCACATCTCCCATCAGGACCGCTTCGGTGAATGTCATTGTGACAGCTCCCTTGGTCTGAATGGCTACGCCAAATGACGACGGATTTATGACGTAACCGCCGAGGAACTTGATCTCCAGCGAGGCGCTGTCGAGGACGAGCTTCGCACCGGCAGTGGCCTCGATGAACGAGAACTTGAAAGAAGAAAGGTCTGCATAAGCGAACGTGAGAGTCTTTCCGGGCGCAATCATAGCCCCGTCGCCGTCCAGCTTGAGGATGGCTCCGGCGCTGACCTCCACATCCCCTTCGAAAGACACTCCGTTGACAGTGAGGGTCCCGCCGGATATCGTCACTTTATGATCCCCTACGAACCTGTATCCCTCCAGATTCACATTGGTTGTAAGTGTTATGACCGAATCATTAGACAAGGTATAGGTCTTGTCGGAATACGTTGCATTGGTAATCATCCCATCAAGAGGATTTGCAGCATCTGCAGCGACATCCTCTGCGAAATCCTCAGACACGATGACCGCCAGACCGGCGAACGTCATCGCCAATACGGCTATCGCCGCTATGATCTTGGCGTCATCGATGTGTTTTCCTGTGTTCTTGCTTTTCATCTGAACCCCATCCTCCTTTCGCCGATGTGATCGGGCCGACCGAAGATTGTACGATCCTTCCTGGATTCTATGAGCTAGGAACATCATCATAGAAGCTGTCCGAACTCATTATCCTAAATTTGAAAACTGAATCGTATTTATATCAATGTTATGTTAATAAGACTAATGTTTATAATTCGAGTCTATGACATGAATGTTAATACCTTCATGGCATGCCCTCAGCCAGTGAACCCCGATGACGAGCAGAGCGGCCTCTGGAACGCTCTCTACAGGTCCAACTCCCGGACATGGCGCGGAAACGCCCGCGTGCCCCTGCCGATAGGATCAGGCGACGCCCTGGACCTGGGCTGCGGGAACGGGAAGACCACATCGTTCCTGATCGACAACGGATTCACGGTCACCGGAGCGGACTTCTCCTCGGAGGCCGTCGGGATATGCAGGAAGCTGTTCGACGGGACAGCGGAATTCATCCAGGCAGATGCCGCCGATCTTCCGTTCGACGACTGCTCCTTCGACTACATCGCCGCCGTCCACATCCTGGAGCATCTGGACTCCGAAGGGCTCGGCAAAGCATCGGAAGAGATGCTGAGGGTCCTCCGCCCCGGCGGATACCTGTTCGTCCGCTCATTCGCCCCCGGCGACCTCCGTGAGGCGGGCCGCAAGGAGGGCATACGCTACGTCCACCGCCTCCCGGAGGAGATCGTCCGGGCGTTCTCCGGCATGGACGTCGTCTCCTCGGAGCTCGTCGAGGAACGGACCCGCTTCGGAGCCGTCCGCCGCAGGTCCGAGTGCCTCCTCAGGAAGCCTCTAGCCCAGAATCCTTAACTACGGCTCTCCGATAATCGTCTATGAGCAAATGTCCTAGCTGCGGGTACGACAACCCCCCGGACGCCCTCTACTGCGAGGAGTGCGACTGGAGGCTCGACCGTCCTTACAGGAAGCCCAAGGAGCGCAACCCCTTCGCCTTCTCCGTCATCGCCCTGATCATCGGCATCGTGTCTGTGGCCCTCCTCTTCGTGAACGGGGCCGCATACGGATCCGTCCTGATCGGAGCCGCCGGACTGGTCGTCGGAAGCTACTCCGTCAACCTCCCCAGGTACCTCAACCCCGAGAACAAGACACTCTGCATGGCCATGGCCGGCGCAGGGGCGTTCCTGAGCATCATCGGGTTCATCGCCGGGCTCGGCGCGGCCGCCGGGGCGTTCTGATGGCAGTCTACAAGGGGAAGTACATCCTCGAGGGGCTCCCGGAGATCACCCCCGAGATGGAGCACAACCTGGACATCGCCTACGAGATCTGCACGTCCTACAGGGACGGATTCC
Source organism: Firmicutes bacterium CAG:194 (assembly GCA_963605395.1). Taxonomy (GTDB): domain Archaea; phylum Thermoplasmatota; class Thermoplasmata; order Methanomassiliicoccales; family Methanomethylophilaceae; genus Methanoprimaticola. The sequence goes on along the minus strand of CAVCVB010000006.1, from coordinate 25,029 downwards.
CGTGCGAGATGTGCGGCAGGTGCTGCCACCAGCCCCACATCGTGGTCCGCCCGGAGGAGATCGACAGGATCGCCACCGCCGCGGACATACCGATATTCGACTTCCTGAGGGAGTACCTGGTCCAGACATCGGACGGCAGGTTCCTGTTCAAGAAGACGGACCCCTGCGCGTTCCTCGGAAAGGACAACAGGTGCACCATCTGGAAGGACAGGCCCGGGATCTGCGACGACTTCCCCTATGCGGTGTCGATGTTCATGTCCAGGGTGTACCTGGCGCTGACCAACCCCGAGGCGGACATCATGGAGCTGGTCTCCTACATGGACGACACCTGGCCCTGCACCAAGGTCATAAAGGGGTCCATATCCGAGAAGATAGAGGCCCGCAGGAAGGACGTCGTCCTCTCCTGAGCCCCTTCTGCAAACGACTTACAACCCTTCTCATCGATGGGAGAACAGGAACTCCCTCGCCTGCTCCGCATAGAGCTTCTGGTCGATGTTGTGGCCCTCGCCCTCGATCGCGAGGAGCTTGGCTCCCGGGATCGCCTCGCTGACCAGCCTGCCCTGCTCGAAGGGGGTCATGATGTCCTCTGTGCCCTGGACGACCAGCGTGGGCACTTCTATCTCGGAGAACCCGTCCCACGGGTCGAAGCCGTCCACGGCATGTATCTGGCGCAGCAGGCCCTCGGGGCTCTCGGAGTCCTTCGGCAGCGGGACGCATGCCCCGTTGTCAGCGAACCTCCTGAAGAACCTCTCGGAGAAGCAGAAGGCGTTGACCATGACGTAGAACGCTTCCAGGGAGGCGCCGCCCTCGTTGAGCATCCTGGTGAACTCCCCCAGGACGTAGCTCGTCCTGGCCGGACGGTCCTTGTACGTGGACACGAGCACCTGGGAGGCCACCCTCTCCGGATAGCGGGACGACATGGACAGCAGTATCGTGGAGCCCATGGACCATCCTATGGCCCTGAACCGCTTGTATCCCAGAGAATCCATCAGAGCGACGGCATCGTCCGCCAGGTCGTGGATGCCGAACGGTCCGTTGCATTCGGTCTTCCCGATGCCGCGGTTGTCCACCGTGATGCACCTGCATCCTTCCATCAGCGGGAGGATCCTCTTCCAGTATCCGCAGCATGCCCCGAACCCGGACAGCAGGAGCACGGGCTCCCCTTCTCCGTGGGCCTCGTACCAGAGGCGGACTCCGTTGACTTCTGCGAACATGGCCCCGTCATTCCCGGACGTGGATATATCACGTTGCATCCCGGACCGATTCTGTTAATACCCACAGCGCCGATTCCGTGGCAGGATGACCGAGCCTAAGAAGATCCTGATGGTCGTCATGGACGGCCTTGGGGACCGCCAATGCCCCGAGCTCAGGGGGATGACCCCTCTGCAGTACACCAGAACGCCCAACCTGGACTGGTTCCTGGAGCACGGGCAAGGGGGATTATGCGACCCTATCGCTCCCGGCGTGAGGCCCGGCAGCGACACCGCCCATCTCTCGCTATTGGGATACGACCCGCACGAGGTGTACACGGGAAGGGGCCCCTTCGAGGCCCTGGGCATAGGCATGGACATCCAGCCCGGAGATGTGGCATTGAGATGCAACTTCGCCACGGTCAACTCGGACATGGACGTCCTGGACCGCAGGGCGGGCAGGATACATGCTCCGGAGACCACAGAGCTCATCGAGTCCCTGGACGGGATGGAGGTCGAAGGGGTGGAATGCATCGTCCGCGAGAGCACGGAGCACAGGGCGGTGCTCGTGCTGAGGGGCGACGACCTGAGCGCCGACATAACGGATGCCGACCCAGGGCCGGACACCCATCTGCTCCTCTGCGAAGGGAGGACCGAGGAGGCGGAGTTCACCGCCTACGTGGTCAACAGGTTCATGGAAGAATGCTACAACAGGCTCAGGAACCATCCCACCAACAGGAAGAGGAGGGCCGCCGGCCTTCCGCAGGCCAACATCCTGATCCCCAGGGGAGCGGGGATGTACCCTCAGATCGAGCCTTTCACCGAGAAGTACAACGTTTCTGCAACCTGCGTCGCCGGAGTCGGACTGATAAAGGGGATTTGCAAGGCCTGCGGCCTCGACGTCTATCCCCTGCCCGGGATCTGCGACGGAACGATGGAATCGGATTTCATAACGAAGGCGGAATGCGCCCTGGAAGCCTTGGGAGAGTACGATTTCGTGCTCATGAACTGCAAGGCAGGAGACATCGCGGGGCATGACGGCGACGCCAAGGCGAAAGCCGAGGTGGTCCGCCGCCTGGACGAGATGGCCGGCGTGCTGAGGAAAGAGCTTCCCGACGATGTGGTCACCGTCCTCACCTGCGACCACTGCACCCCGTGCTCGCTGACCGACCACAGCGGGGACCCCGTCCCCATCGCGATCCACGCCAAGGGCCTGATATGGGACCATGCCGTGGAGTTCAGCGAGACCGGCTGCGCCAGAGGGATGCTGGGCAGGATCAGGGGGAGAGACATCGTCCCGATCTGCATGGACCTGGCCGGACGCAACCTCAAGTACGGCTCATGAGAGGTACAGGGTCAGCTCCGCGTGCAGCGAGCCGCCGGTCGTCACTGGAAGGTCCGTCGACGCGGATGATGCTGGACGGCTGCCTTCGGAGCCTATCGTTGCTGTCGTCCCTTCGTATGTCACTGTCAGCAGGAACGGCCTCCCTTTCGAGAACGATTCCAGGCACCCTTCTGCGAACTCCAATGCGTCTGTGGTCCCCGACACGAGGTCCAATGCGACCATGTCGGATATCTTCACCAGGGAACCGTCGCCGTCCTCCCTGAGGTCGGACATCCTGACCTTCGACGACATCACCGACTCCAGGACGTCTCCCGCATCGGAGTCCGAAGTGCCCGTTTGGGCGGTGTGCACCATTACAGCTGCGGCGGCCATCACGATCACCACGAAGACCATGGCGTCAAGCATGGCCAGCATACCCTTGCGGTTCATCTGCATACGGTCACCTCGAAGAACGCCGGGAAGGTCCTGCCCTTGTCGTCCGATACCATGTTGGAGAACGTGCGCGTGGACGTCTGCCCGTCCATCGAGCCTGCCGTCGACGGCGGGACGTCCCCGCAGAACCCGCCCGGGATCGACACGGAGACTGTGATGCCCTTGCATCCGCTCGTGTCCAGATAATCTCCCAGATAATCGGTGTAAGACGGCACGAAGGCCCCGTCGGAGACCGTTCCCGTGAACATCTCCTCCGACAGCCCCGATGCCGGGTCCGACACCTCCGGCTGCACATGCACCGCCAGTCCGAGATACGCGGAGAGCACGACGGTCACCGCCATGAAGGCGATGATAGCCTCCGCGAAACCCATGTCACCTCTTCTTCCGATGTCCATGGAAGCGGTTTCGCGGTGGGGCTTTAAGAAAGAATCGGCGTTTGTTTCACTGCACGCCCTTGCGGTAGAGCCCGTAGGTGAACCCGCCGCACATCTGCTCTATGCGCTCGCGCTTCTTCTCGTCGGGAGATGCTATGTAGTCCCCGACGGCCTTGGCAAGCACCGGAGGGCGCTTCCTCAGGTCTATCCCTATGGACGAGACGCCGGACCTCCCAAGCTCGCCTATGCTGTCCAGGAGGAACAGGTCCACGGAGTTCAGGATGCGGGCGTAGCCCCTCCTGTCCCTGTAGACAGGGAACGATCCCTTCTCGTCCTTCAGGTTGCCGTTGGCAATCCCGGGATCGCGGGTGTACATGAGCTCGGTCCTTCCGAAGGCCATGACCTCCGCCCTTCCGGGGCGGTGGGCGATCAGGTCGGAGACCTCGTTCCTCGACAGCTCCACGGAGAGCGTGGCCTGGTAGATGCCCGGAAGGGTCCAAGAGTTGTAGCAGTTGAACACGCTGCTGGCGTAGATCCTCGGGGAGTCCCTGCACAGCCTCAGCTGACCGGGGCTGTTGACCATTACCGGCCCGTCGAACGTGCATTCGTCCAGAGGGTCGAACCTGGGCAGGAGGTCGACGAGCTCCACCTTGGATGCCGCGCACATCTCCTTCGCCTCGTCCAGCCTGTCGCTGTGCTCGAAGTATACCCTCTTGGCGAAGGGGAGCGCCGCTTCCAGCGTCTTGAGCGTGTTGACGTAGACCGATGTCTCCGGCCTGCGGTCGGTGTGGGGGAGCTTTGGGAGCGACACGTCGCTCTGCTTCCTCGGAGTCTTCCCGTCGAGCTTCGGGGTGTTCCCTACGAGGTTCTTGACCTCGTCGATGCGGGGGTCGTAGGTCCTATACACCTGGTACTTCCCGTCCTCGATCTTGAACGGGATCCTGTACGGGTCGGTCTCGACGACCTTGAACCCTCCGACCTTCAGGTCGCCGGAGAACAGGGACAGCCCGTCCTTCCTGCCGATGGGCTCCTCGCCGTTCCATGTGAAGCACCTGTCGCGGACCTTCACTTCCCCCAGGTAGAACCCGCGGTTGTCCGGATGCAGCGGCTGGACAGCGGATGTGACGCCGCCGAGGTACCCGTCGCAGGTCCCCCTGTTGAAAACAGTCCTCAGCAGAGCGAGGCTCTCCTCGTACTCCTCGCCGAAGTCCCCTTTCTCCGCCAGGGAGTAGACCTTGGCGGAGAGGTACGCGTAGGCCGGAGAGCGCATCCTGCCCTCGATCTTGAGGGACTTGACGCCGATCGACCTGAGCTTCTCCATGTACGGGACGCCGAACAGGTCCGCGTTGCTCAGCAGGTACCCTTCCGATTCTCCGAGGGAGTACTTCTTCCTGCAGGGCTGGGCGCAGGACCCGCGGTTCCCGCTGCGGCCTCCCATGAAGCTGGACATCAGGCATCCGCCGGACATGCAGTAGCACAATGCGCCCTGGATGAACACCTCGGTGTCTATGGGCGAACGAGGGACGATGGCGGCGAGCTCGTCCAATGTGAGCTCCCTGGCCAGGACCGCGCGCTCGAATCCGTTCTCGGCGCACCATTCCAGTCCCTCCAGGGAATGGATCTGCATCTGAGTGGATGCGTGCAGCGGGATGTCGATCCCCTGCACCGCCTTCAGCAGGCCCAGGTCCTGTATCAGGACGCCGTCCGCTCCGATGTCCTTCAGGAACCTGACGAACGCGACCGCGTCCTTGATCTCGGAGTTCTTCACCGAGGTGTTGACCGTGACGTAGACCTTCACTCCGCGGTCGTGCGCGTATCCCACGGCTCCTTCGAGCTGGCGGTCCGTGAAGTTCCCGGCGAAAGCGCGGGCTCCGAAGTCCTTCCCGGCCAGATAGACTGCGTCGCAACCTCCCTTGACGGCGGCCGCGAGTCCGTCGGGGTTGCCTGCTGGCGATAGTATTTCCACGGGGACCCTATCGGGACCTGCCCTTAAAGGGATTGGTAGGAGGGCGCAGTGGAAACGCACCTTTCGCAGAAGGCCAGCGTTCCGGGGGCGTTCCCTCGATGTGCTCGCAAACGGCCGCTTTCCGTCGGTTACGGACCGGACAGCATGGGTTAACGCCGATGACTCCTTGCCCCCTGACGAACGGCACCCCCTTTTATCCCCGTGCTAGGCGAGACCGTTCCATGAACGGAATACTGGAAGCGCTGCGCGGAAGCGCGGATGCGGATGAGAGGCCGGAGGCCTCTGTCGAGGGAGACGCGATGGTCATACCCTGCAGGGAATGCCGTCTCGCCCCCGTGCCGGGGTCCGACGAGTGCATACGCTGCATGGTCGACCTGATGTGCGAGACCGGCGGGTGCGAGAGGATCGTCCTCCGGACAGGCAGGGACATCGAGATATCCGGCGAGGCCGGAAGGGCGATAAGGGACGTCGCATCGGTGAAGAGATGGTCGTACTCCAGGGAGAAGCTCCCTGCATCCTGCCGCGGCTGCCCCGTGTCGAGGGAGGAGGTGATGGACGCCGCATGGTCGGCGTTCCCCAAGGAAGCTGTCTCCGAAGGCAGGAGGATGCTCAGGGACGGGCCTCCGGACAAAGACGGCTGCAGGGAATGCTTCGTGCGCACGGGCGCGGCCCTGGACCAGATGGACGAGGGCCTGAGAGCGGTCCTGGACAGGATGGCGGGAGGCGGCATGAGATGAAGCTGCCGAAGATCAAGAGGCTCATAGCACCGGCCCCGGCCATGGACGACGACGATGACGACAACGGGTTCGGCATCGACCTGGAAGGCTCCCCTCCTCCGGGCAACTACAGGCGCTCGGCGTCCTTCGACGCCAACGCCGCCCCCGTGGATCCGAAGGCGTCCTGCAGGAGGCCCAAGGACTTCGCATCCCTGTTCTCCAGGCTCGCTTCGGAGAACGTCAGGACCAAGCCGTCGTACACGGACTGCTGGATGACCAACCCTCCGGACGGTCTCAAGAAGATCGCGTCGTACATGACGCCCTACGGCAGCGTCCTGATCGGGATGTCCGACGACGGCGAGACGGAGTACAACCTCACCCCGAGGGAGTACGCCTACCCCGACAGCCTGAACTCCCTGGTGATGGACGTCATCGAGGACATCCGGGACGGGTACAGGGAGTCCGGAGGCAGGACCGACAGGGACACGGTCATGGGCCTGGCCCGCTCGCTCCTGACAGACAGGATGGACGAGATCGGCGAGGCCTGCGGGAATGCGGGGGCGGATGCGGTCGCCAACGACATCTGCGGGATGGCGTACAGGCACACCCTCGGCGCGGGGATATTCGAGGTCCTTCTCTCGGACCCCCATATAGAGGATGTCTACATCGACGCACCCTGCTCGGAGAACCGCATCCATGTGACAATGAACGGCATCGAGGGATTGAACTCGCACATCAGATGCAGGACCAACCTCATGGCCGAGAACCGGGAGGTGGACAACCTGATCAACATCCTGAAGAGGGACAGCGGGCTCCGCTTCTGCCGCTCCGACCCCGTGCTGGAGACCGATTTCAAAGGGTTCGATGCGAGAGTGACCGTCGTCGGGTACCCGATGAGCCCCAACGGGAACGCGGTGGCCATACGCAAGAGGTCGGTCCGCCCGTGGACCTTGACCAGGCTGATCTCCAACGGGACCATCGACCCGCGGACGGCCGGGATGCTGTCGTATCTGGTGAACAGCAGGGCCGCGTTCCTGATATGCGGGCCGAGAGGGGCCGGGAAGTCGTCGCTCCTCGCCGCATTGCTGTTCGAGTTCGCCAGCAACCAGAGGATACTGACGATCGAGGACACCCTGGAGCTCCCGGGGGACCTGATGAGGCGGATGGGGTACAAGGTCCAGACCATCCTGGTGGACGAGAGGATGCAGGGCACGCAGCTGTCCCGCTCGGACGAGGCCCTGAGGGTCTCGCTGAGGATGGGGGAGTCGGCCATCGTCCTCGGAGAGGTGAGAGGCGACGAGGCCAAGACTCTCTATCAGAGCATGCGCGCCGGGAGGGCGGGAAGCGCCATCCTGGGGACCATCCACGGCGACTCCGCCGATTCCGTCTACAAGAGGGTGGTCTACGACCTCGGCATCAGCCCGGAGGCGTTCATGGCCACCGACATCATCGTGACCATGGGGACTGTGAGGGACCGCAGGACCGGGAACCTGATCAGGAAGGTCGGTGAAGTCGTGTCAACAGGAGACGAACCCGGGAAGTTCGTGGACATAACCGGCCCTGAGGCGCTGTTCGACTCGCCGGTCATCGGCAGGATACTGAAGTCCGCGCAGGGCGGGAAGAGAGAGGCCGCCAAGGAGATCAGAGCGAGGGCGATGATGCGCGCGTACCTCGCGGAGCTGGGAGCGAGGGACGAGAGGTACCTGGGGCCGGAATGGATCCTCCTGGCCAACGATACGATCGCCTCGATGAAGCCGGGTACCTCCGCCGAGGACATCGTGTCGGAGTTCAAGGACAGGGTGGGAGCGGAATGAGCGGCTCCGTGGACTGGAGGAGGCTGGTGAAGGAGGGCCCCACGGTGGTGGGCATGCTCACCGCCAGCCTGGAGTCCGGAGGCTCCATAGACACCGCCGTCAGGGAGCTGGCCGAGGACGGCCCGAAGATATCCGCGCGCATCTTCACCGATGCTGTCAGGTCGGCCGACTCCAGGTCGTCCGCCAGCGTCACCGAGGCCCTCACCGAGGCTGTCTCCGAGCTTCCGGAGCAGGCAGCGGGGTACAAGCACTCCGTCCTGCTGTGCATAGCCGCGTCGGAATCCCCCGGCGGGGAGGAGGGGAGGAGGCTCCTGACGGAAGCATCGGACATCGCCCTGGACTCCGTGCGCTCGATGGGGGAGTCGTACAGCGCTTCGCTGACCCTCCCGTGCACCACCGTGTTCGGGCTGGGGATCGTCCTGCCGATGATACTCATGTCCATCGTGCCCATGCTCGGCATCGGCGGGCTGTTCGCCTCGTCGCCTGTCGATGGTGCCATGATGGCCCTCATCACCCTGGTCCTGGTGCCCTCGGCCATCCTCCTGATGACGATATGGATCCGCAGGAGCAACCCCTTCGCCTCGGAGATGCGCCTGTCGGATGTCCCGAAGAACGTCCTGATCCTCCTGACCGCGGTGCCCATCGCAGTATTGCCCATGATGATCGGCCTGGAGCCCTACAAGGCAGTGGTGTCGGCCATGGTCATCTCCTGCCTCCTTTGCTCCATATCCATGTCCAGGGACATCTACGCCGAGAGGAAGAGGGAGTCCTGCGCCCAGGGCCTGAGGGACTCCGTGTTCGAGATAGGCAACAGGATGGCCGCAGGATGCACCTTCGAGAAGGCCTGCCTGGAGTCAATGTCGTCCCGTCCCGAATGCGGAGAGGCGGCGGAATCCCTGAAGAGGGAGCTGGACCTCTGCCGGGGCGATGCAGAGAAGGCGTTGGAGCTCTCGATCGGAGAATATTCCGATGATGTCCTCAGGGCCTACATCGATATCCGCAGATGCTCCGAGGACAGCACCGAGGACGCCGGAAGGCTGGCGATAACGCTTGGGAGGCAGTTCCACAACATAGATGCGGTGGAGACCGGACTTGGGACGAGGCTCAAGGGGATGACCGACACCATGGCCGGCACCGCGATGCTGTTCGCCCCGCTGGTCCTGGGGATGAGCGTCTCCATGCTGGAGCCCCTGTCCGAGCTCTCGGGCTACCAGCCCGTCGGCGACTCCTGCCTGATGCTGACAGTGTATCTGATAGAGCTCTGCGCATTGATCGCTCTGCTGACCTCGTGCCTGAAAGCGGACAGCGGTGTCGGGAGGATGGTCAGGATGTTCTGCCTGATGACCCCGATAGCCATGATGGTCTTCGACATCTGCTGCGCCATAGGGCTCTGACAACAGAGTTATCATATCCCCCTCCCTTCCGGGACCATGGACGGGAGGGGGATGATGATGGCCGTCACGGCCTTCTTGGGGATCCTGGCGGCGCTGTTCCTCTCTGCGCCTTACATGGCCCCACCGGGGACCTTCCTGGGGCTGGACGGCTCGCCCATGGTCATCGACAACGGATGGCTGGGCCACGGGCCTGCCGGTTTGGCTTACCTCATCGGAGATATCCTATGCCATCAGGAGGCGGCCAGGTCCTTCGTCCTGAACGGCTCCCAGCTCCCTGTGTGCATAAGGGACACGGGGATCCTGCTCGGATCGCTTGCAGGATGCGCGGCATCGTGCTTCTTCCTGGACCGCCTGCGCGGAAAGAAGGTTCTGATCGCAGGTGTCGTCCTGCTGCTCGTCACTGCAGTCCAGTGGGCCCTCCAGGGGACCGTCGGAGACGATGAGGCGATAAGGTTCGCATCGGGGATCGTCTCGGGGATAGGCGCTTCGGTCATCCTCGGATGGTGGATCGTCGGGCTGACCAACAATGATAGCGAGACGGAGCTTGCTTAATCGTAGTTTAGTTAATCGTAGTTTAGTTAATCGTAGTTTAGTTAATCGTAATTGAGCAAATGACGATCGACTTTTCCCGTAGATTACATCTATAATCGATAATGATGAGGAGTGAGGCGGGCAGGCTAAGGCCTGGCGACGGCCCGTCCTTTGTGTAATTATGAGGTGCACGGCTTCTAATAGTGTGCTGAACCGGAACGGGACTTACGGTCTACCCAATCCTCGGATGGGCGGAATCCGAGCCTGCTCTTTAACCTTCGCCCAGGACAGCCAGCGTATCCGCATGGGATATAATTCATACTGAACAGATAGGATAAATAGGATAACGTCAATCGCGGAGCAATCAGGAGCTGATCCGATGGAAGTTGGCGAACTCGAGGACATTGTCATTTCTGCGATACAGGAGACGCAGGTCAAGCTGGGGCCGTCCAACGGCTCGGAATCCCTGTACCTGCCGCTGTCGAGCCTCGACTCCGAGGAGGACCGCGGGAGGATCGCCGACCTCATGGAGAAGCTGGTCGAGAGATGCAGAGACAGCATGGGCGACATCGACTACGCCGTCATGGACGACAGGGTCCGCATAATCGTCCCCGAGAAGGGCGGGAAATACGTCGCCAAGCTTCCCGTCAGCCCCGTCCTGAGGCTCATGGTCGACTCCGTGAGGGCGCATCTGACACCAGAAGAGCTCAAGGCCCGCCTGGAATCTTCATTCCCGGACTGCACCTGGAAAGCGGTGGACGGCGACGGCTTCCAGTACATCGCGTACTTCGACTCGGTGGACCCTTACGTCTACTGCATCGGATACGAGTGCCGCCACCTGATCTACCACAGGTTCAGCAGGAAGGACTATCTGGCCTTCGGGTTCGATCTCTGAATCGATATCTTTTGGCGCTAAATCGCGCATGTTCGGTAGCAGAAAAGGCGACCGTCTGCAATAGCAGAACCCGGACCGGCCTTCCGACCGGCCCGGAATGGGTTTCCGGCGAGATCACTCGCACTTGGTCCAGCCGCAGCACTTGCAGACGTTGCAGCCGCCCTGGAACTCCAGCTCGGCGCCGCACTTGGGGCAGGGGTTCTTGATCTCCCTGGGGGTGGCCTCGGGAGCCTCGTCGGGGATGCCGCGGATCTGCGCCTGCATCTCGTTGTACATCTCGGTGAGGGCCCATCCCACTGCCATGGGGCAGCAGGACCCCTTGCTGGTGTCCTTGCTCATGTGCGTCCTCACGACGTAGGACGGGCAGGAGCCGCAGGACTTCAGCTGGTCCACGATCGCGTTCACTCCGCATCCGGACCTGGCGGCCAGCGAGATCATCCTGGACAGGCCGACCATGAAGTTGTTGCATCCTCCGGTGGACCCCTTGTTCAGGTAGGCTTCCATGAGCTCCCCTGTGTCGGGGTCGAAGAACGCGGTGCAGTGCAGGCTTCCGCAACCGGTCATCAGCTTGCGCTTCTTCCCGATGACGTTGTCGCCGACCTTCTCCACGATGCCCCTCTTCTCGGGCTTCTCCTCTGCGACAGGGGCGGGAGCGGCCTCGGGCGCCTTCTCCTTGGTGGACAGGATACCAAGGCGCTTGCATCCGTCGCGGAAGACGGTGACTCCCTTGCATCCGGCCTCCCAGGCGTACATGTAGATGTTGTACACGTCCGCCTCGGGGAACTCCTCCGGGAGGTTGACCGTGGAGCTGATGGAGGCGTCGATGTGCATCTGCCAGGCGGCCTGCATGTTGATCCTCTGCTTGTAGTCCAGGTTCTGGGCGGTGACGAAGAAGGCGGGGAGGTCCTCGTCCTTCTCCACCTCGGGGTGCTCGTCCATGTAGGCCTGGACGATCGGGGTGTAGACCTTGTAGTACTCGTCGTGGTCGGAGAGCGAGGTGGTCCTCCTCTCGTAGGATATGGCGAATATGGGCTCGATGCCTCCGGAGATGCCCAGCATGGTGGACAGGGTCCCGGTGGGGGCGATTGTGAGCAGCTGGGAGTTCCTCAGCCCGTATTTCAGGACGAGCTCGGTGGTCTCCTCGGAGGCGTTCTCCTTGAAGAACGGGGATGCGACGATCTTCTCCGGGTCGCACTTGGGGAACATGCCCGACTCCTTCGCCATTATGGCGGACTCGTTGAGGGCTGTGTCCATCATCAGCTTCCCGAGCTTGTAGCAGAAGTCGATGGATTCCGGGGTTCCGTACTGGTAGCCGAGCTTGATCAGCATGTCTGCGAGGCCCATGATGCCGAGGCCGATCTGCCTCCAGTCATGGACGGACTCCCTCTGCTCCTGCAGGGGGTGGAGGGGCAGGCCCTCGTCGAGGACGTCGTTGAGGCCGCGGACGCAGATCCTGACCGCCTCGGTGAACTCCTCCTTCTTGAACACTCCGCCCTCGACGAACGCGGCCAGGTTCATGCTCCCCAGCAGGCAGCTCCCTCCGGCGGGGAGGGGCTCCTCGGCGCAGGGGTTGGTCCCGGCGTACTCGTAGTCGGGGAACTCGCTCAGCAGGTTCCAGGAGGAGATCCTGTCCCAGTAGAGGCATCCGGGCTCCCCGTAGTCCCAGTTGTTGTGGCAGAGCTTCTCGAAGAACTCGGCGGAGTTCAGCTCCTTCCTGATCTTCTGGTTGCTCTCGGGGCGGTCGAAGGACTGGATGTACGTGCCCCTGTTCCTGACGGAGTTCATGAACTCGTCGCTGACGCGGATGGACATGTTGGCCTTGGTGACCCTCTCCAGATCGGTCTTGACCGCCATGAACTCCTCAAGGTCGGGGTGGTCGCAGGAGATCGTGAGCATGAGGGCTCCGCGGCGGCCGTGCTGGCCGATGAGGCCGGTGACCATGGAGAAGAGGTCGGTGAACGACACCGCCCCGGAGGTCTCCGAGGCGGTGTTGTTGATCCTGGCACCCCTGGGGGCCAGCTTGGAGATGTCTATGCCCGCTCCGCCTCCGTAGCTGAAGGTCCTGGCGAGCTTCCCGGCAGTCTCGAAGATGGACTCGATGGAGTCCTCGGGAGGCGTCAGCACGTAGCAGTTGGAGTACGTGACCTTGAGCCCGTTGACGTGGAGCCCGCGGTTGGCGAGGATCCTGCCTCCGAAGAGGAACTTCTTCTCCGCCATCATGCGCCTAATGTCCGCGTTCCCGCCGCTTATGCGGTCGAGCCACTCGTCGAACGACTCGCCTCCGTAGCGGTATTTCTTCTCCCAGATGTCGATTCCGAGCTGATTGTCAGCTCCAAGCCACTCTTGAACGTCCAATTGATTCCCCCGTGCTGTGATATGTTCCGTCCCATGAGTATCGGGTCTCCCTATTAATCCGTTTCATGTACCGACAAAATGGTACTTGTTGGAATATACATCCAACTGTCGAATTCAATCCGCCTTTCCGAAGAACCGGGCCCATGAAAAGTTAAGATGCGCCCTAAACTCCGGCCGTCCGGACCGCCCCGGAAAGGGGGCAAGCGACGTTAATCCGATGATCCCGACGGAAGCGGGACCAACCAGACTTGATGTTGGATGCGTCACGCAGACAGACCCGGATAATCGGCCTTAAGGGTCGGACGGGAGGAGCACGGACCGTCAGCGGCGCTGTCGCTTATATCCGCTCAAATAATTGCACAATAATGTACATCAAATAACAATAATATCCATTAAATACCAAAAAAGAATCACCCGTTCAGACAACAGGTGAAGCCCATGTACAGCCCGTCGAAAGAAGAGGTGTCGAGATTCTCCGAAGAGGGATTCGGCACCGTGCCCGTCGCACGCACGATCCTAGCAGACGTCAGGACCCCCATCGAGGTCCTCAACGCGCTCCTGAGGTTGGACAGCCACTGCTACATCCTCGAGAGCATAGAGGACAGGCAGCGCTGGGGCAGGTACACGTTCCTGGGATTCGACCCGATCCTGGAGTTCGTGTGCTCGGACGGAGCGGTGAGCATCACCGAGAAGGGGGAGACCAAGAGGCTGGAGACCTCCGACCCCTCCGCTATAATCAGAGACATAATAGAGAGGTACAAGAGCCCCAAGGTGGACGGCATGCCGCCGTTCACCGGAGGCCTCGTCGGCTACTTCTCCTACGATTACATCAAGTACGCCGAGCCCAGCCTCAGGATCGAATCGGAGGACGACGAGGGCTTCAAGGACGCCGACCTGATGCTCTTCGACAAGCTCATCGTCTTCGACAACTTCAAGCAGACGATAACGGTCATCGCGCACACCGTCACCGGCGACCCCTCCAAGGACTACGACAGCATCTGCGCCGAGCTGGACAGGATGGTCACCATCGTGAAGAACGGGGTGCCCAGGAAGCGCATCCCCGCCACGCTCCACTCGGGATTCAGGGCCATGCATTCCGAGGAGCAGTACTGCGCCATGGTCGAGAAGGCCAAGGAGCACATCCGCGAGGGCGACATCTTCCAAGTGGTCCTTTCCAACCGCCTGGAGGCCGATTTCGAAGGCAGCCTCCTGGACGTCTACAGGGTCCTGAGGACCACGAACCCTTCGCCGTACATGTTCTACTTCTCCGGCAGCGACATCGAGGTCGCCGGAGCGTCCCCCGAGACGCTGGTAAAGCTGATCGACGGGACCCTCCACACGTTCCCCCTGGCGGGGACCAGGCCCCGCGGGAGCACCCCCGCCGAGGACAAGAGGCTCGAGGAGGAGCTCCTGTCCGACGAGAAGGAGAGGGCGGAGCACAACATGCTCGTCGACCTGGGGAGGAACGACATCGGAAAGGTGTCGGAGTTCGGGACCGTGGCCGTTGAGAAGTACATGGAGATCGAGAGGTTCTCGCATGTGATGCACATCGGCTCCACAGTCATCGGCAGAATCGCCGACGGGAAGGACGCCATGAATGCCATCGAAGCTGTGCTCCCTGCAGGGACCCTGTCCGGGGCCCCGAAGCTCAGGGCCTGCCGGATCATCGACGATCTGGAGGACTGCAAGCGCGGCATCTACGGCGGCGCCATCGGGTACATCGACCTGTCCGGCAACATGGACGTCTGCATCGGCATCAGGATCGCCTACAAGAAGAACGGCAAGGTCTTCGTCAGGTCCGGAGCCGGGATCGTCGCCGATTCCGTCCCGGAGAACGAGTACCGCGAGTGCCTGAACAAGGCGAAAGCTGTCACTGAAGCCGTCCGCATCGCGTCGGAGGGATTGGAATGACCACCGTCCTCATCGACAACTACGACAGCTTCTCCTACAACCTCTACCAGCTCGTCGGCTCCCTGGACAGGGATGTCAGAGTGGTGAGGAACGACGGGATGTCCCCGTCGGAGATACTGGCGATGGAGCCGGACAGGGTCATAATCTCCCCCGGCCCCGGCAAGCCCGCCGATGCAGGGATCTGCGAGGACTTCGTCCGCCAGGCCCGCGGGAAGGTGCCCATATTGGGCGTGTGCCTGGGCCACCAGGCCATCTGCGAAGCCTACGGAGCCACCGTCACCTATGCGAGGAGGCTCATGCACGGGAAGACCTCCGAGATCTCACTGAGCAGAGATTGCCCCCTGTTCGACGGGATCGGCAGCAGGACCGTCGTCGGCAGGTACCATTCCCTTGCAGCCGACCCGTCCACCATCCCCGGATCGCTGGAAGTCGTCGCCGTCGCGGACGACGGCGACGTCATGGCGGTGCAGGACAGCACCGCATCGGTGTTCGGAGTGCAGTTCCATCCCGAGTCCATCCTCACGCCCGAAGGGCCGAGGATGCTCGCCAACTTCATGGAGGTGAAGATATGATGCAGGATTCTTTGCTCAAGCTCTCCCGCGGAGAGGACCTCGGATACGAGGAGGCGAGAGAGGACATGGACGCCATCATGAGCGGCCAGTGCACCGAGGTGCAGATCGCCGCCTACCTCACAGCGCTGGCTGTGAAGGGAGAGACCGTCGACGAGATCGCCGCTTCCGCGTCGGAGATGAGGGCCCACGGCCTGAAGCTCCCCGGAGACCACCGGGACGCCCTGGAGATCGTCGGCACCGGAGGGGACAGGTCGGGATCTTTCAACATCTCCACCACCTCGTCCTTCGTGGTCGCCGCCTGCGGCGTGCCCGTGGCGAAGCACGGCAACAGGGCCGCCAGCAGCAAGTGCGGAGCGGCGGACGTCCTCGAGGCCCTCGGCGCGAGGATAGACACCGAGCCGGAAGCCACCGCTGAGATACTGGACGGCTGCGGGTTCGCCTTCATGTTCGCCCAGAAGTACCATTCGTCCATGAGGTACGTCGCCCCTGTGAGGAAGGCGCTGGGCTTCAGGACCGTGTTCAACATCCTCGGCCCCATGACCAACCCCGCCGAGGCGTCCCACCAGCTGTCCGGAGTATACTCCCCCGACATGATCATGCCCATGGCCGAGGCCCTGGGCAGGCTCGGGGTCACCGATGCCATGGTAGTCTACGGCCGCGACGGCCTGGACGAGCTCTCGGTATGCGACGTCACGGATGTGGCGGAGATGAGGAACGGGAGGATCGAGAGGTACACCGTGTCGCCCGAGGACTTCGGGCTCGCCAGGAGCAGCCATTCCGACCTGGTCGGAGGCGACCCCGCCGAGAACGCCGCCATCACGAGGTCCATCCTCGACGGCTCCAAAGGCGCCAAGCGCGACGCCGTGCTCCTGAACTCCGGAGCGGGGCTGTTCACCGCGAAGAAGGCATCCTCCATCCAAGAAGGGATCGAGATGGCCGCCGACGCCATAGATTCCGGAGAAGCGCTGAAGACCATGGAGAGGTACATCGCCCTCACGAAGGGGGTATCCCAATGATCGACGGCGCCATGCCCGGGATCAGCCGCGTCCGCACCGTGAAGCAGGCCACGGTCCTGGACGAGATCGTGGAGGACACCTACAGGAGAGTGGCCTTCGAAAGGACCGTCAGGCCCATGCCCGAGGTCATGGAGGGCTCCCGCGTCCGCCCCAGGCGCACCGGGTTCCCTTTCAGGAGGGCTCTGGAGAAGGACGGCATGTCCTTCATCTGCGAGGTCAAGAAGGCCTCGCCGTCCAAGGGCATCATATCCGAGGACTTCCCGTACATGTCCATCGCCAGGGAGTACGAGGAGATGGGCGCGTCCGCCATCTCGGTGCTCACCGAGCCCCATTACTTCAAGGGCTCCAACAGGTACCTGGAGGACATCGCGGACCACGTGTCCGTCCCCGTGCTGAGGAAGGACTTCGTCGTCGATGAGTACCAGATATACCAGGCCAAGGAGCTTGGGGCCTCCGCGGTCCTGCTGATAGCATCCGTGCTCAAGGACACCCAGCTGGCCAACTTCATCGACCTGGCGGAGTCCCTGGGGATGTCCGCCCTGGTGGAGACGCACGACGCCGATGAGATCGAGCGCGCAGTGTCCTGCGGAGCAGGGATCATCGGCATCAACAACAGGGACCTGGCCACTTTCACCGTGGACCTGGGGACGAGCCTGAGGCTCAGGGACAGGATCCCCGACAGCGCCCTGGCCGTGTCCGAGAGCGGGATATCCTCGAAGGAGGATGTCCGCAAGCTGTCCGACGCGGGCTTCGACGCCGTGCTGATGGGGGAAGCCTTCATGCGCTGCGGCGACAGGGCCGGCCTGATGCAGGGGCTGAAGGGATGACCGTCGTCAAGATCTGCGGGATCCGCAGGCAGGAGGACGTGGAATGCCTCAACCGGGCCAGGCCCGACATGGCAGGGTTCGTGTTCTACAAGCCCAGCAGGAGATGCGTCTCGGTCGAGCAGGCCGTCTCGCTGAGGAACGGCCTGGACCCTTCCGTCAAGACCGTGGGGGTATTCGTGGACGAGGACCCGAGGGTCGTGGCGGATGCTGTGGATTCCGGAGCTATAGATGTCGTCCAGCTGCACGGCTGCGAGGACGAGGAGTACATCCGCGGGCTCAGGAAGATGACCGATGCCCCTGTGATCAAGGCGTTCGTCCTGAGGGACGGTTCGATGATAGACTCCATCGAGTCATGCGGCGCGGACATGGTCCTGCTGGACGCCGGCATGGGGTCCGGGAAGACATTCGACTGGTCACTGGCGTCAAAGGTGCAGAGGGACTACATCCTCTCGGGCGGACTGGATCCTGACAACGTGGCCCGGGCCGTGGAAGAGCTGTCGCCTTACGGAGTGGATGTGAGCTCCGGCGTGGAGACGGACGGGTTCAAAGACGGCGGGAAGATAGACAGGTTCCTGTCTGCTATCTGACGAGGCTCGAATCATCCCAACCTGGCGATCCTCGACTCCACCAGCCCCGTCAGCAGCTTCGTGCGGGCCGGGAGGATCCATCCGTTCGAGTCCGAGAACACGTCTTCGACCAATGCAGGAAGGGACTTCAGCGCCTCGCGGTCCAGCCAGTCGGTCGACTTCACGAATCTCATCTGATCGGGGAAATCGTTGGCGAACGGCATGCACTTCTCCAACTTCCCCATGACAAATAGCTCTGTTGGAATGTTGGATCCCAACGACGATCCGCTGTCGTATATCGGTGCAGCTGAGATCCATTCCAATGTTTCCGCGTCGCGGATGATGCCGAAGTTGTTGAAGTGGCGGTCGCGATTGCTGATCAAGAAATCCAATACCAGCATCATGTCGAGATCTCCGACGATATCTATGCTGTGCTCCCTGCAGACTGAGACGTAATGGTCATAGCAGCTGCTGTCTTCGGGCATCTTCGACGACAGCATCGCACGGGCCGCCGGGACCAGCTCTGTGTTCCCGTCGACCATGCCCCTGCATACGGAGCGGGTCCATTCGCCCTCTTGCATCAGGCCGTACTCCACATAGGGGATTCCCAGCAGGCCCATGGCCTTGGATGCGAAGAGCTCGTTGAACGGCTCCTGACAATAGCCTTCGCCGCCCCCTTTGACCAGAAAGCGCTCACCATCGATTATCTTCCACCTCTTCCTGAGCATCCCGTCCGTGACGAGGTCAGGCGATGCGGGGTCGAGATCGGCCCTTGCTTCGATCTCTTCGAACAGCGCATCGCCCAGGTCGCAGGAGAACCCGTTCTCGAAGAAGTTGGCATCGGCCCATTGCAGATCGGAGCCTATGGGCCTGATCCAGTATGAATCCGACAGGCTCAGCCCAGAGAGCGCGGGATGAGAGCCTCCATATCATCTATGCCCGACCAGAACAGGAAATCGGAGACATCGCGGCACTTCTCCGACATCGCCCTCTTCCTCCACCACTCACAGATGGCAGACCCGTCTGTGGCGCCATCGCAGAAAGTCCCGTATGGCATATGGTCCGGAGACGATACGTTCCGGACTGCGGACAGGCAGCCGTGGTCGAAAGACATCTCGGCAACGTCTGTGTCCCTGTGCATCAGATGGAACCTTTTCGCAATAGAGAGCCATTCTGCGTCATGGAGGATAAGGATTCGGGTCGTTTAGCGGAATACAATAGTGATTGCAAGGGCTATCGGACCAGCATAGCATCGAGCGTTGTATCCAGCGATACAACTCTAAGACCCTAAAGACAGGTTCATCAAGAGAACAGATTGTTTAACTACTCTGAACATAGTTAGTTGTTGGAGATGCTGATAGATGGCATACAAATCATTCTTCCAAGACATGGTTCTTGACACACCAGAGGCTATCAAGAACTTCGAGAATTTGCTCGAAAGTGGAGTCACTTGGAAGTATGGCGGATCCGTCATCGAATTCGCCGATGAGGATTTCTATCAGGAGCTTCTCGAGAAATATTCCGCAGAGGAAGAACCTCATGACGATGAGGAATGAGTGCAAAGTAGTGCCCCTGCGCCAATTGCTGAAACGGGCTGGAGTGGAAAAAACCCAATGGATCCTGGATCAGTACAGATGTGTTTATGATTCAGATACTGAGTCATTCCTCAGAAGTAAAGCCATTGAGATGGAGTTGCGCGATCTCTCAAGAACGTATGTCGCATTCTCCAAGAAGAACAAGCATATCTACGGATACGTAACACTCGCAATCAAGTCCACATAGGTCCCAGGTGACAATCTTCTCAGCGGCAAGATGCGCAAGAACATGAACATTGATTCTCGCACTGAGATGGCCCAATCATTCCTGATTGGCCAGCTATCACGCGCCAAGAATGCGCCTAGAGGATTTGGTAGCTTCCTTTTAGACCTTGCTTTCAAAATGCTGAACCAGGCGCGCGACATCGTAGGGTGCAGAATCGTTCGTGTAGACTGTCATGACCCCTTGATTCAATACTATGAAGCCCATGGATTCAGGTTGATGACCAAAAATGATGAGGATGACTTGAATCAAATGGCTTCGCTGTTGAATGATAATCCTGACTTCTTCTCAGAAGGGGAGATAACGCTCGATGCATGAATAGCCCACGACAGGTTGTGTTCTGACAAGTTACCACGTCTAACATGTTGATCACTTCAAAGGAATGGCCTGAGTCGGAGCTGCGAAGGTATCGGGCATTGCTGACCCTACCTACCATCGCTCGCGGTCCAGCTCCGCCCTCATCTTCTTCACGAACTCCGCCACATGCTCGGGCGAGTCCCTGCCGTACTGGGCGATTATCTTCACTATTGCGGACCCGACGATGGCCCCGTCGGCGAAGTCGGTCATCCTCCTGGCCTGCTCCGGGGTCGATATCCCGAACCCTATCGCACAGGGTATGTCCGTGGACCTGCGGACGGCGGCCACCATATCTTCCAGATTGGAACTGAACTCCTTCCTTACCCCGGTGACCCCCATTGACGACACGATGTAGATGAAGCCCTCGGCCTGGGAAGCGATCATGGATATCCTGTCCTCCGAAGTCGGCGCGATCATGGATATCAGCTTCACGCCGTGGGACGTGCAGTACGGCTGCAGGTCCTTCTTCTGCTCGAACGGAGCATCGGGGACGATGACGGCGCATATCCCCGCCTTCCTGCAGCGCTCCATGAACCTGTCCGGGCCGTAGACGAACACGGGGTTGATGTAGGTCATCACCAGCATCGGGATGTCCAGGTCCGCCCTGATGCGCTCGGCCATGTCGAAGATGTCGTCGGTGGTGACGCCGTTGGACAGGGCGCGGACATCCGCGTTCTGGATTACGGGCCCCTCTGCTATAGGGTCCGAGAAGGGTATCCCCAGCTCCACCAGGTCCGCCCCCGCGGACGCCATGGCCCTGATGATCTTCTCCGTCGTCTCGATGTCCGGGTCGCCGCAGGTCACGAACGGTATGAACGCCCTGCGGGAGAACACCTTCTCCAGGTCCTTGGAGTGGTCAGTCATGGATCTCCCTCCCCCTGTACCTGGCGATGGCGGCCACGTCCTTGTCCCCGCGTCCCGAGAGGTTGACGACCATGATGTCGTCCTTGGACATTGTGGGCGCGACATCCCTGGCGTATGCGACGGCATGGGAGCTCTCGATCGCGGGGATTATCCCCTCGGTCCGGGAGAGGTACTCGAAGGCATCGACGGCCTGGTCGTCGGTGACGGCGACGTACTCGGCCCTCTCCATGGCCTTCAGATGCGCGTGCTCCGGGCCGATGCCCGGGTAGTCCAGACCTGCGGATATGGAGTAGACGGGGGCGATCTGCCCGTACTTGTCCTGGCAGAACAGCGATTTCATCCCGTGGAATATCCCCGTGGTGCCCTTGGTCATGGTCGCGGCGTGCTTGTCCGTGTCCACCCCCTTTCCGGCGGCCTCGCAGCCGATCATCCTGACCCCTTCGTCGTGTATGAACTCGTGGAACAGGCCGATGGCGTTGGATCCCCCTCCGACGCAGGCCAGGAGGCAGTCGGGAAGGCGCCCTTCGGCCTCCATCATCTGCTGCCTGACCTCCCTGCCTATGACGCTCTGGAACTCGCAGACCATCTCGGGGAACGGAGCGGGGCCCATGACGGTCCCGATCACGTAGTGGGTGTCGTCGACGCGGTTGGTCCACTCGCGGAGGGTCTCGTTGACGGCATCCTTGAGGACCCCCGTTCCCGTGGACACGGGATGCACCTTCGCTCCGAGGAGCTCCATCCTGTAGACGTTGAGGGCCTGCCTCTCCACGTCGTGCTCGCCCATGAACACCTCGCACTCGAGTCCGAGGTATGCGGCGAGGGTGGCGGTGGCGACCCCGTGCTGCCCGGCTCCGGTCTCGGCGATGACGCGGGTCTTGCCCATCCTCTTCGCCAGAAGGCACTGGCCGATGACGTTGTTGATCTTGTGTGCCCCGGTGTGGTTCAGGTCCTCCCTCTTGAGGTAGACCTTGGCGCCTCCCAGGTCCTTGGTCATCCGGTCGGCATAGTACAGCATCGACGGCCTCCCCGTGTACTTGTGGTTGAGGTCGTCCACCTCTTTGAGGAAGGTCGGGTCCTTCATGCAGCTGCGGTAAGCCCTGTCGAGCTCCAGAACAGCGTTCATGAGGGTCTCGGGGACGTACTGCCCCCCGTATTCGCCGTATATGCCGTCGTCTCCGGTCATGTTATCATCCGTTGTCAATGCCCTGCACTATATCAACATTTTGTTCATTGATGTATAAAAAAATACAATCAATGAAGAGCGACAGATAATGCCGTGCTCGGAATGACGTGAAAAATGGGGAGAATGCCCGGGATCGCTCCCGGGCGGTTTGATCTCAATCGTTCAGATCCTGGTGCGCACGCCGCGGGCGTAGTCGGCGACGAACTGGACGCAGTCCCTTCCGTGCCTCAGGACCAGGGTCATGACGTCCGTGCCGTCCACCGCGCCGTCCACATGCTCCAGGACGGCTCCCGCCTCTCCGGGGCCGGAATCGGCGATGCACTTCAGGCCGTGGGAATGCACGCGCTCCGCCATGCCGGGGAGCTCGTGGACGTACCCCTCCGGGAACCCGGCGGCGTCCTCGAACCTGACGATGTAAACGAAGCCTTCGGCGGACGACAGGATCCTGTCCATCCTCTCGGGATAGGTGGGAGACACCATGGTCACAAGAACCACTCCGAAGGAACCGCAATGCGGCGCCAGCTCTCCCCTCTCCTCGAAGGGAAGGTCGGGGACCATCAGGTAGCCGACTCCTGACTCGGCGCATCTCCTGCAGAAGGCCTCCGCGCCGTAGACGAAGATGGGGTTGTAATAGGTCATGACCGCTATCGGCACCTGGCAGTCGCCTCTGATGGCTTCCAGGCTGTCGAATATCAGGTCGGTGGTGACTCCCGCGGACAGCGCCGTGGCATGCACGCCCTGTATCTCCGGGCCTCCGGCGATCGGGTCGGAGAACGGGATCTCCACGATGACCATGTCCACTCCGGCGCCGTCCATGGCGCGGATCAGCCTGCAGGTGGTCTCCATGTCGGGGTATCCCGCGATGATGTGGGACACCAGGGACCTGTTGGGAACGAAGGGCTCAGTCATGGAGCTCGAGCCCCCTGTACCTGGCGATGGCCGCCACGTCCTTGTCCCCGCGGCCGGAGAGGTTCACGACCACGATCTTGTCCTTGCCCAAGGTGGGCGCAAGCTTGATGACGTGCGCCACGGCGTGGGAGCTCTCTATGGCGGGGATGATCCCCTCGGTCCTGGAGAGGTACTCGAACGCGTCCACTGCCTCATCATCGGTGACGGGCACGTACTCAGCCCTCTCGATGGATTTGAGATAGGCATGCTGAGGTCCGATCCCCGGATAGTCCAGACCGGCGGATATGGAGTACACGGGAGCGATCTGCCCATACCTGTCCTGGCAGAATGCGGACTTCATCCCGTGGAACACCCCGGTGGAGCCCTTGCACATGGTGGCCGCGTGCTTCTCGGTGTCTATGCCCTTCCCGGCCGCCTCGCAGCCGATGAGCCTCACTTCCCTGTCGTCGACGAAGTCGTTGAACAGGCCCATGGCGTTGGAGCCTCCTCCGACGCATGCGACCAGGCAATCGGGCAGGCGCCCTTCGGCCTCGAGGATCTGCTGCCTGACCTCCCTGCCGATGACGCTCTGGAAGTCGCAGACCATCTGCGGGAACGGGTGGGGGCCGACGACGGAGCCGATCACATAATGGGTGTCGGAGATCCTCTTGGACCATTCCCTGAGGGTCTCGTTGACGGCGTCCTTGAGGACGGAGGAGCCGGAGGTCACCGGGTGGACCTTGGCTCCGAGGAGCTCCATCCTGTAGACGTTCAGGAGCTGCCTCTCCACGTCCTCCGCGCCCATGAAGATCTCGCACTCCAGGCCGAGATATGCGGCCATGGTGGCTGTGGCGACGCCGTGCTGGCCCGCGCCGGTCTCCGCTATCACGCGGGTCTTGCCCATCCTCTTGGCCAGCAGGCACTGGCCGATGACGTTGTTGATCTTGTGGGACCCGGTGTGGTTCAGGTCCTCCCTCTTGATGTAGACCTTGGCCCCGCCCAGGTCCTCGGTCATCCTCTTGGCGAAATAGAGCGGCGAGGGCCTTCCTGTGTACTCGCGGTTGAGCCTCTCCACCTCCGCCATGAACTCCGGGTCGCGGCTGTACTTCGCATATGCTTCCTGCAGCTCGATGACCGCGTTCATCAGGGCTTCGGGGACGTACTGCCCTCCGAACTCCCCGTACCTTCCTTCTTGTCCTTGCATTGGGATCGATGCTGTATGCGCGCCTGTAATAATAGTGATATGCGGAGGAAGAGCCGTCGGAACATGAGGATGAAAAGCCCTCGTCGAATTGAAAATGGGCAAAGGTGTGATCGATGCCCGGTTCAGTTTCCATAGTGGATGGTACGAACAGATTGCACTTCTAGAACGAAGATGCTATAACTATGGACTGTTCATGGAGGTCAATAATCTAAGCGATAACGACGGGGGGGGGACTACGTCCGATATCCTTCCTTGTACTCCGCCTGGGAGGAAAGATGGATCGCGTACCGAAGACAATGATTGCCGCAACTGCATTCGTAGCAATATGTGGTTTATTGATTATCGGATTTGAAGATTCAGAGATTTCTGGTGGCGGGAGTAGCGCCGCGATGGATCTTTTGAACGATGCGAATGCTTATGATGTGGCGCTGAACGATGAATCTGCCATACCGATAGCGACCGGGGCTGATTCTTCAATCGTGGTAGCTACCATTGATGGGGTAGACTGCTACAATTTCAAAGATGCTGTTTCAGCAGCTCAAGAATCTTCATCCAAATGTTTCACGTTGTTGAACAATGTAGATTTAACAAGCGAAATGGCGTGTAACGAATACATCGATGTTACCGGGTTGACCATCGATTTAGGTGGAAATACCGTAAAAACTAATGAACTGTACGGCATCCTTGTGGGTAGGGACTTCACCATCAGAAATGGAATTATTAATGGGCAAGGTGCGAGCTATGGCCTGTGGATCGGTGACGCGCCAGAAACGAAGAATGCGGTTATAGATGGTGTTACAGTCTACGGAGG
>CAVCVB010000005.1:9238-39545 GCA_963605395.1 Firmicutes bacterium CAG:194 | reverse complement strand
TCGCCATCCTCAACGCCATGAGGTGCATGGAATCCTCGGAAGAGGCCGCGCCTGCGGCGGAACCGTCCCCCGAAGCCTGATCTCCGACCGGGCTCCTCCAAACCCTTTTACCATCCATCCTTTGCAACCTGAGTTCGCCACATAGAGCAGAATGAATTCTCGGTGATCCAGATTTTTAAGGTGCGGAGCAGAGGCTGCTGGACAAGGATTCAAGTGGCCTTTCGCGATGCTTTTTGCGCCAACAAAGAAACAAGGCCGAAAGGCCGACTTAGCCATCCGAATCCACGGCTTGAATATTGCGGTCTCGGAACTTGTTCGACGTTGGCAGGAATGTGGAGACTTGCCGCGCAAGAGAAGCAGATTGACAGCGAAGGTGCCCATACCAAACGACAACGTGACCATGACCGCGGGACACAAGGCCCTGGTGGAGGCGGTGTTCGAGGACACGGGATTGAACGAGATATTGGACGGCCTTAAGCGCAACCAAGGGGAATCAGTGGCCTGCGAGGTGCGGGCCCTCGTCGCGAACTCGGCCGAGATGACCGGAATCTCGGTGAACAGGCTGGACAGGATACTGTCCGACGACATCGTCCGTGCGGAGTACGGATTGGGCGGCGGAGCCGCCCGTTCCATATACCGCACGGTGGAGAGGATAGGCGCGAGATCGGACGAGATCGTGCGGAAGCTCGGGGAGACCGTCCAGAGATCGTACGGGATCGGCATGGACACCGCCTTCCTGGACTGGACCAGCATGTATTTCGAAGCACCACAGAGGGACATCGTCAGGGTGGGATATTCCAGGGACCACCGTCCGGACAGGCCGCAGGTCACCGTCGGATTGGCCATGGACAGGGGTTCAGGCATGCCGATGGGACTGACGGTGATGCCGGGCAATGTCCTGGACGTCACCCATTTCAAGGAGTCCTACGAGCAGATCCGTCCGATACTGCCGGAGGGCGCCATGATAGTCTTCGACAACGGCGCCTACTCCAAGGGCAACGCGGACATCCTGGACCGCGACGGGATGGGCTTCGTCACCAGGCTCCAGCTGAACAAGGCCGACGATTCGTTCGTGGATGCCAACAGGGGGAACTGGATACGTCTGGACGAGGGCATGTGGTACCTGGAGAAGGACGGCAACAAGAAGCGGAAGAGGTTCATCTTCCGCAACGACCGCCTCAGGGACGACGTCCTCCGCAGATACCAGAGGAAAGCGGAGAGGGACTGGGAGGACATGAGCGAGATCAGGGCGGCCATCGCCAAGAAAAAGCAGCCCCGCAAGAAGTACCGGACATCGAACTGCTTCGTAACCACCCACCTGAGCTACACCTTCCCGCTGATGGGGAGTTACACGAAGGAGGAGGCTGTGGCAGCGGCGGTCAGAGCCATGACCACGGGCAGGGAGGGACTTTTCGTGCTCGTGACGAACCGCCCGTTGACAGCCTCGGAGGTCTTGGGGTACTACAGGGACAGGAACGCGGTGGAGACCGCGTTCAGGGACCTGAAGCACGGGATAGACTGGAGACCGGCCAGATGCACCTCGGAGAACGCCATAAGGGGCAGGATCCTGATCAGCTTCCTGGCGCTGTTCTGCATGTCCATGCTGCGGTTCCTCCATCCCGATTTCCGGAGCAAGACTGCGGAATCGCTGTCCGAGGAGCTCGGCTCGTTCTCACTTACGGTGTTCTTCAGGAGGAACGGGGAGAAACGGAGGGTCTGGAGCAATTTCGGGCCTGTGATGAGGGCTCTGAGCGGTCGTGAACGGTCCGTTCCGGCGCCGAAGGCGCCGGGACAGGCGGTTCTCGACTCCTTCTGAAGGCTCTGAGAGCGCTCAAATCGCTAAATGGGAACGCGACTGATCGTCGCGGAATCGAACAACGGCAGCCGATAGGCTGGACCTCAGAGGCTCGCGTAAGTGGCGAACTCAGGGTGAATTAGAGTCGATGATTCTGATGTCTATCTTCGCAAGGATGTAAGTCACACAGAGGAGAGGAACTGATCAATCATGGTTGAAACACGTCTTCAAACATGGTTGTGGACTCTGAAAGTAGATAATTACAATTAATTAAGCTGACACATTTACCAGCATAATTAATTGCAATAATAAACTGTTTCACGAATCTATAGGGTTAATCTTGTTGGTATGGAGGTCGTACTCGAACTTGTCATCCCAATGCCTGCGGATCGCGATGTGCGCTGTGAGGTCCTTGTTGTTGTACACGATAGACCACTGAGTGTTGCTGGTGGGATCGTCGGGGTTAGGGTCCTGTGAAGAGTCGATGAGGGCCTTCCATGCCGAGGCTTCGGTGTATCTGCCCTTGTCTGATTCGATGATCTTCATCGCAGCGTCGTAGCGCTCCTTCCCGTGTCCGTAGAGCCCGTTCTTCTGGTTGGGGAGGACCTTGTCCTTGTGGATGATGAAGAAGTTGGTCACAGCGTCCACAGGCGTGACAACCGTCCTGAGCGAATCATCGCAATCGTATTCGACCACGCGGCAGTCTCCGGATGGATCGCAGATGCAGAAATGGTAGTCGCGGCCGTTCGTGGCCAGCATGTCGTACTGCTCGAGGATCTCGACCGCTTCGGCAGTGGTTGCCGCCCTGTCGAGCACGAGCCTTACTGCAAGCGTTGTGAAGATCTTCTTCTTCCCGGTGTTCTGGTCGGTAGGCTTGCTGTCGAGTGTGAGTATTGCGATGGAGACTCCCTTCTCGTTGATTCCGTCAAGGCAGATGAACGGCGATGTCAATGCTACAGGCTTCTCCTTGGGATCCAACGGATGGTTGGCGGAGACGTTGTTCAATCCGGCGAATCCGACGGATTCATAGCCGTCCTTGGGCTTGCAATGGACCAGCATGGCGGACGAGTCGTACTTGAAGTCGTAGTTGCGCCCCATCATGGTGCCGCTGCCGCAATCGTCCATCCTGAACGCGGTGCATCCGAAGCTTGGGATGTCCACGTCGATGGAAAGCGAGGGATCGATCTCCTTGAGGATGGCATCGATCATCGTCTTGTCGTCCGTTATCCCGCGGTCGATGATCCTGTCCAGGTCGTAGTCGTACAGGACTTCCATCCTGTAAAGGTCGTAACCATCGTCGTAGGACGTGATCTTCTCGATAGAAGACATGGTCTGTAACGGCATCTACACACTTCCTTCGGTCCTGACTTCCTTCTGGAGCCCAGGGCCCTGTGACTGATGATCACGCGTGTTATTGAAAGTATCCGTCGAGGCTGGTCTGCGTGCGGGGCACGGAAAAATCAGCCCCGTCCCGGGAGGACAGCAGCTGACGGATGCGCTCGGCCCTGTTCTTGACGAACGTCTTCTGGTTCTCGATCCAGTCCATGTATTCTTCCACATCAGAGGGAAGAGGATCGTCACCCAGCTGGTCTCCCCTCCATATGCGGACTGCATCGTAGTCCTTCTCGACGCAATCCTGCAACAGGAAGAAGTTCACGTATCCCTTGAAATCCACGAATAGGTCGAAGAACCAATTGCAGGACTCTATCGATTTGGACAGTATCGATTGCTCGCCTTCGTAATGAAGGCGGATGCATTCCAAGGTCAGGTCGAACCTGTCCTTTATCGACGGATGGATCCCGCGAGCCTGATTCATGCTCTGGACCCTGGGAAGGCCGGGAACCTTCTCGGGGATCGGAAACAGTATGACGCCGCCGATGGTCCAGCTAGTGCGGATGTAATCCTCCATGTACGGTCTGAAGCCTTCGCCCATCTCCTGCATCACAGCATCGATGACGGGCCTTCCTCCAGGATGGCGGAAGCTGGCGGTGATGGAATCGTTGGACAGCCTGCGGCCGTTCCAAACATACCTCTTGCCGGAGATCTTCAGGTCAAGGAATTCGCCGTCAGGCAGGTCCCTGCTCCAAACGATCCTGCTGTACTCGAGCTCTCTGGGGCTGTCACGGTCGGGGTCGCATCTTCCGCGCCCGTACTTCGTGTCCCAGAAACCGTCCCAATAACTGGGGGCATCGCTGGTGAAATCGAATCCGATATCGATCATCGGCAGGCTCCTCTCATCGCCTGACGAGCGAGCGCTCCCAGATGTTCTTGGCGATCCCTGGGAAATGCTTGCACATGAAGACCTGGAACTTGTTGTACCTGCCGCAGATAGACACCTTCCTGCCACGGGCCAGGTCCTTGAATGCCGTTTCTGCGACATCCTCGGCTTCCACTGTGTGCTTGAAGACCTTTTCGGGCACATCGAACTTCTCGATCGATTTGGGGATGAAGTCTGTCTTCACCCATCCGGGAGAGACCTCCAGCACGGATATGCGCCTCGGATCGTCCTTGACCTCGGCCCTGAGGCTGTCGCAGAACGAGTGGACCATCGACTTGGTGGCCGCGTAGACGGAGAGCTCCTTCAATGGAAGATAAGCTGACGCGGAGCATACCTCGATGACAGTGGAGCCTTCGGCCATGTAGGGCAGGCAGACCGATGTGATATCGATGAGCGCGGTGCAGTTCAGGGAGATCATCCCGTTGATCTCCTCAAGGGATTGCTGGGAGACGTTCCCGAAGGTTCCGAATCCGGCGCAGTTGATGAGATACGATATCTCCGGCTTCTCGGAATCTATGGAATCGGCCAATCCGCGTATGGAACCGAAGTCCGTAAGATCGGCAGAAATGATAATGGAACTGGTTTTCAGATTCGCAGCCAAGGCTTCCAAGCGGTCCTTACTTCTGGCAACTAACCATATCGAATCGAGGCCTTTGGAATCTAGGCATCTGCAGAATTCCTCGCCGATGCCTGAAGAGGCACCAGTGACGATGGCTATCCTCATTTCACGAAGACAGCGGCCATCGCCGTTATTGCAACAATGATCATGATACCGACCATTCCGTAGGCATAGATCTTCTTCTTCGTTGCGGTTTTCATCGGTATGCGATTAGACCCCTCATATTAATCACTTTGTAGGAGCATCGCTGCTGGCATCTGTCCTTAATCGATGAATAAGAGAAGTAAGGGGTTTTTGAAAAGGGTTTATCCGGCTTACGGATCAGTACACAGGGATCTTTCCGTCCACGAGGGCGTATCCGAGGTACAGGTTCAGCGCGAAGTTGGCCAGAGCCACGATTCCCTTCAGGAGAAGGAATATGCTGTCTCCATCATTTCCGGCCAGACCGCCGAAGATGAAGATCAGAGCAGTGGTCAGCAGGATGCAGGTAAGCAGCTTGGGGGTTCCGGCGCGGACGGACCAGACGAGACAGACCAGGTACATGAGCCCCAGGGTCAGGTTGATGTAGAGGTCCCCTCCGCTTGCACCGGCGAAGTACACTCCAAGGCCGACCAGTGCGAACACGGTGAATCCGAAATTGCTGTTGATCTTGTACGATGCGAGTGCGGCAATCACAATGAAGATGGCTGCGAACTTGAGAAGGTCGCCGAGGTACAGGCCGACATCATTATCCACGTTGCAGTATCCGAGTATGCATGCGATTGCAATGGGCAACGATACAAGCGCCACGAACAGGAGTCCGAATCCTGTCGGGTCTATGTTTTTGCATTCATCAGTCAAACTATTTTCCTCCTTCGGGATTGCTCCCTTGAGTCTATGTTGGCGTTTTTGGGTATAAAATACTTATTTCTTAACGGCGAGAACATACCAGAAAATGACCTAGGATGTATCATAAAAATTCCATAGGATTGCATCCAAGGCCAGTATTCGGGAACAGGACGAAATCATTAAATAGTAATGGTTGGAACAGTGTCAGAAATCGTCCAATGTAGGAAGCAGATCTACGTTCCTCTTGGACGGATCCCTTATGCGCGAGGAGATCTTCAGCTGCACTTCGTTGAACTTCTCGGGCGTGATGACGGGCGTCCCGTCGTGGCGTATGAGGAGCTCCTCCCACCGCATGAATCCTGCGTACACGGGGTTGTGGAGGATGTTGGACAGGTTGTACTTGGTCCATGGATTGCCGCGCCTGGTGAGCCTTCCGGACGAGTTCAGCTGATAG
This sequence comes from Firmicutes bacterium CAG:194, assembly GCA_963605395.1. Classification (GTDB taxonomy): domain Archaea; phylum Thermoplasmatota; class Thermoplasmata; order Methanomassiliicoccales; family Methanomethylophilaceae; genus Methanoprimaticola. Next base: position 33,571 of record CAVCVB010000005.1, on the reverse strand, counting down.
CATATCGAATCTATCGTGGACCCCTCATAATATGATTGGAAGATCTCCGATACAACCTCGAGCTCCTCGGGAACATCCGAGAGCTTACCGTCAACGATCGTATATCCGAACGGCGGGTTGAACCCCATGGTGCGCTTGCCTTCCTTGGCCTTCTCCAGGCCCTCGGCCTTCTCGCGCATGCCCATCTTGGTCCTCTCGCCGATCTGCTCGCTCTCAAGCTGCGCCATGCGCTGTATCATGTCCACGACGAACCTTCCGAGCGCGTTGCTGGTGTCCAGGGATTCGTAGCAGGAGACGAACTCCTTCTTCCTCTTCTGGAGGATGTCCATCATCTCCATGAAGTTCCTGCTGTTCCTGTGGACACGGTCCATCTTCAGCACGACGAGGATGTCCCAAGAATCGATCTCCTCCATCATGCGCCGGTACTCGGGGCGCTTGGTGCTCCTGCCGGAGTACCCGTCGTCCGCGTAGATTCCGGCGATATCGTAGTCCTCTGCCATGCAGAGGTCCTCCAGGATGGCCTTCTGGGCGTCCAGAGAGTAGCCTTCCGCGGCCTGCTCGTCGGTGGAGACCCTGACGTATATCGCCGCGCGCTTCCTTCCTTCGGGCATCTGATCAGCAGTCCGGGAGGGGGCCGTTGATGGACTCGAACTGCTCCTGCGTGACGATGGCTTCCTGCTCGCCCTTCTTCAGGATGCCGTCCCAGCTCCTGTAACCGGCATAGAGGGGGTTGTGGAGGACGTTGCAGACGGACTGCTTGTTCCATTGCCCTCCCTTCTTGGCGGGGACCTCTGCCTCGTTCAGGAAGGAGGCTATATCGTCCATAGTGGAGCCTCTGCGGTACATGTTGTACATCGCGCGGACCGTATGGGCCTCTTCGGGGACGACCACCAGGTTCCCGTCGGAGTATGTGTACCCGTAGGGGTGGCCTGAGCCGAGGTGGCAGTCGCCGGACTCGGCCTTGTACTTCATCCCTATGTACACCCTCTCGCCGATCTGCTCGCTCTCCAGCTGCGCGATCCTCTGCATGATGTCCATGACGAACCTTCCCATGGCGGTGGTCGTGTTGAACTTGTCCTGCATGGAGGTGAACTCCTTGCCCATGGACCTGAGCTGGTCCATCATCATGGCGAAGTTCACGCTGTTCCTGTGGATACGGTCCATCTTCAGGACCAGGATCGTGTCCCACTTGTCGGACTCGGCCATCATCCGGGTGTATTCCGGACGGTCCGTTGTCCTTCCGGAGAATCCCTCATCACGGTAGATGTCGGCGATCTCCCAGTTCTGCACCCTGCAGTATGCCTCCAGGCGCTTGACCTGTGCATCCAGGGAGTATCCTTCGACCGCCTGGTCTTCCGTCGATACCCTGACGTATATCGCTGCGCGCATGCATCCATCCCAGAGGATTCATCGGATGCACGATATAAAAACGGTGGTATGGGGCCAAGCATTCGACGGTCGGGGGTCGAGCAGGTCTTCAAAGCAATGATAAGCCACTCGGAGATGCGTTCAGTTCCCCACCTAACATTGCGTCCTCTATTCATCTTAACCCAAAACTTGATCGTTTCTGTACTATATACTATTACATTCAAAAATCGAATATCTTAGACCATTATGATCGAACGCGTCATGCGAGTTCCGTTGCGATTCTCAAACCACGTAATCTTTTTGAAATCGGAAGAATTCTGTTCACTTTCTATCTGTTTTCGTTCATTGGTGGATATTATTACTTCCTATAACATTATAAACAATATGTTATTTATATCTGAACTTTAATGTATTAATATGGGAGATTTAATGTATTGCCCGCAGTGCGGTACCAACCGCCTGGTCGAGCCCAAGATCAATTGGATCATAGCTATCATCCTGTTGATCCTCGGTGTCATCTTCGGTGTGATCTACATCCTCTACTGCTACCTGGAGAAGAAGCAGTGCCCCGTGTGCGGAACCAATGCAAAGCTGATGGAGCCGCCGCATCAGAAGATGCAAGAATGATCCCGTCGGGGATCGACGAGCCATTCGGCCATAGCCCGGAGTTCCATCCGGGCGCCAAACCCTTCTCTGTTCTTTCAGGCCATGAACCGTTCTAAGCCGCATGCCATCATGTAGGAACGGATTCTGACACAGTTATGTGAAAAAGATACGGGCTCCGCCCCCGGGCGAGAGAACCCGGGGGCGTAATGCGTTTAGTCACAGGAGCTTACCCGTACGCTCCTGCGGCTGTCCCGGACCTTGCGGTCTTGGACTGTGATATCTCAGCTTTACATTCCGGGCATTCCGCCTGCAGGGGGTGCGGGGGCGGACCTGCGGGATGCGATGACATCATCGATCCTGAGGATCATGTTGGCCACTTCCTCGGCGGAGTTGATGGCCTGGACTTTCACCCTGAGGGGCTCGACGACGTTCTGGGCGAGCATGTCGACTGCCTCGCCGGAGTCGAGGTCGAGACCGAAGTACTTGGCCTTGGCGGCCTTCTTCTCGTGGGCGTTCTTCAGCTTGATGATGCTGTCGATGGGGTCGATACCGGCGTTCTCGGCGAGGGTCCAGGGGATGATCTCCATGGCCTTGGCGAACTTCTCGATGGCGAGCTGCTCCCTTCCGCCGACGGATGCGGCGTAGTCCATGAGCCTGAGCTCGAGCTCGATCTCGGGGGCTCCGGCGCCTGCGACGACCTTTCCGTCCTCCATGGCGACACCGACGACGCGGATGGCGTCGTTGAGGGCCCTCTCGACTTCCTCGAGCACGTGCTCGGTTCCGCCGCGGGCGAAGATGGTGATCGCCTTGGGGTTCTTGCAGCCGGTGATGAAGGCCATTCCGTCCTCTCCGACTTTCTTCTCCTCGACGGATCCGGCGGTTCCCAGGTCGGACTTGGAGAGCTCCATGACGTTTCCGACGATGGTGGCTCCGGTCGCCTTGGCGATGGCCTCGAGGTCGGACTGCTTGAGCCTCCTGTATCCGAGGATGCCGTTCTTGGCGAGGTAGTGCTGGACCAGCTCGTCGACTCCCTTCTGGCAGAAGACGACGTTGGCTCCGACGGACTTGATCTTGTCGACCATGGCCTTCAGCTCGTTCTCCTCCTCGGCGAGGAAGGAGGACATGGCGGTGGGGTCGGTGATCTGGATCTGAGCGTCGAACTCGGTCTTCTTGATCTCGAGAGGGCAGGAGAACAGGGCGATCTTCGCTTTCTCGACGAGGCTGGGCATCCTGGAGTGGACCTTCTCCTTGTCGATGATGATTCCCTGGATGAGGGTGGTGTCTCCGATGACTCCTCCGACCTTCTTCTGGATGCGGATGTTCTTGGTGTCGACGGACTCTCCGTCGTCGACGGCCTTGCAGGCCTTCACGACGATCTCGGCGAGGGCGGGCTCCTCCTCTCCGACGGATTTGCCGGTGAGGGCGGTGTGGGCGACCTGCTTGAGGATCTTGTCGGTCTTGGAGTCGACTGCGATGCCGTCGAGGATCTCGACCGCCTTGTTGGCGGCCATCTTGAATCCGTTGGTGATGACGGTGGGGTGGACGTTGGCGTTGATGAGCTCCTCGGACTGCTTGAGCAGCTCTCCGGCGAGGACGACGCTGGTGGTGGTTCCGTCTCCGCACTCGGTGTCCTGGGTCTTGGCGACCTCGACGACCATCTTGGCTGCGGGGTGCTGAACGTCGATCTCCTTCAGGATGGTCACTCCGTCGTTGGTGATGACGACATCTCCGATGGTGTTGACGAGCATCTTGTCCATTCCCTTGGGTCCCAGGGTGGACCTGACTGCATCAGCGACGGCCTTGGCCGCGGCGATGTTGTTGAACTGGGCTTCTTTGTCTTTGCTCCTCTCGGTGCCCTCTTTGAGCACGATTACGGGCTGGTTTCCATTTCCGTACATAGGATGCACTCCTTTTACTGAGGGTACTATAATTTAGAACTTCTATATAAACATAACTTATCAAGCCCTATGCCTTTCTGAAGGCTGGGTTCAGAACTTGCCGGACACCGTCAGGCCGAACATACCGTCCATGGAATCGAACAGCCTGCGCGACTGCGGGGAAGCGCAGATGCCGCGCCTCTTGAGTATGGAATCGTCCACGTTGCGGAGGTTCAGGGGGTCGTGGAAGACCATCTCGGCACCTGTGTCGGCGATCCTGCGGAGCATCTCCTCCTCCCTCCCCTGGATGAGATTCGTGGTCGGAGCGATGAGCGCATATGCCCTTATCCCCTCTTCGACGAGCTTCCTCAGGGCCTCGAACCTCTTCTGGGGGACGGGCGCTCCGGGCTCCATCATCAGCGACGACCTGTCGTCCAGCGTGGTGATCGTGATGCCGACGACCGCGTCCATGTCCTTCAGGATCCCCATGTCCCTGAGCACCAGGTCCGACTTGGTGTGGATGTGGACGGGCATGCCCTTGTCCCTGAGCACCTCCAGGCACATCATGGACAGTCTGAACCTGGCCTCCGCCGGCTGGTACGGGTCGGTGACTGTCCCCAGTCCTATGGTCCCCTCGACGCTCTGCACCTCCTTGTACAGGCGATCGGGGATGTTCCTCTTGACCCTCACCACCCTCCATCTGGAAAGGTCAGAATGGGTCACTCCGGGGCCGTAGCAGTAGATGCAGCCGTGCTCGCATCCGCTGTAGGGGTTCAGCGCATAGTCGATGCCGGGAAGGCCGGAAGGGGACAGGGCCTTGGTGCAGTCGACGTACTCGAAATCGCCGTCCCATTCGCCCTTCTCGGAGATGAAGTCCAGCAGGTTGGACTCGATAGTAGTCATCGATCCTCCTCTGGACCATCCAGTCCCTCATGACGCCGGAGTTGGCGATCCAGGTGTCGCGCTTGATGTCCATGACCTTCTCCACATGCCCCAGGGCCTGGTCCAGGTTCTCGTAGAGGAACGGCTTGGTGGACAGCGCCATGCGCACGTTCTCCCTGACGTTCCACACTCCCACGGGCATGATGTATCCCGGATGGGCCTCCCTCATTATGACTGCTCCCGCGGTCCTGTTCTCACGCATGAGCAGCTCGTTCACGGCCATGCGGGAGGCGTAGTAGCATCCTCCGATGTGCGCGTATTCCGTCCTGCCGTCGAAGAACTCGCAGTCGGAGATTATCTCCACCTCCTTGCCCATGGGGTTCCAGGAGGTGTTGGGGTACCAGGCCTCGATGAGCTCGAACCTCCAGGTGCAGGGCATGAGCATTACGATCCATCTGTTGTCCAGCTGCTCCCACTGGTAGATCCTGAACTCGCCGATGGGCTCGTTGAACTTCGTGGTCTTGAGCATGTCCTTGCCGATGATGTCGTCCACGGCGGTGATGCTCCATCTGGTGGGGACGAAGCGGCGGTTCTTGCCGATGCCCATGGTCCCGACGGAGAACGCCTTCTCGATCTCGGATATCAGGGTGCCGTTGTTGTATGCCGCGACGACAGCGTCGACGGCTTTCATGTCGGTGTCGTAGAAGCTCTTCTCCAGGTTCCTCTCGAACCTGCCGTTGCCCTTCCTCATGCTCTCCATCCTTGCGGACGGGCCGAAGGGCTGGACCTCGTCGTCCAGCACAAGCCTCCCCTTGGGCTTCTGAGAGAACTTGGTCTCCAGGTCCACGGGCTTCTCCGACAGCGCCAGCTCCTGCACGTCGTCCACTATCCTTCCGGACTTGGCGAAGTCGGTTGCGTCGATCCTGTACTTCCCGCGGACAAGCCTGAACCTGAAATCGACGATCTCCTGGATGCTCTTGCCCATCCACATCTCCGGGCGGTCCATGACCGTGGTGTCGCCGTATTCCGGAGGCAGCAGAGGGCCTATGTCCACCTTGGGGTACCCGTAGCGGCCGACGAAGACCGACGGGGGAGAAGACCCTCCGAAGTCCTTCATGTCTATGAGCGGCTTGGTCCTCTGCTGGGAGTAGAACTTCATCATCAGGGGGCAGCGGTCCTTCCCGCAGAGCCTGTGCGCTCCTTTGCATATGACGCAGAGCCCGTTCTTGACGACGCTGCCGCCGTCCCCGATGTCGTCGAAGGGAGATGCTGGCAGGGACATATGGCCTCACAAGGATGAGAATCGAAGGTTGAAGCAGAAGTCAGACGGTATTAACCGTTGCAAGGGGCTGACTTCCGCTTTAATCACGTTAGGCACGCAGTTCATATTAATCTTTTGACTTGAGCGGGCCGAATGCGTGGTTTCGAAGGTCATAAAATGTCTGAATGCGTACATTCGAACGGTTGTCAGACAGCCTGTGTCAGATCCTGACCTCTTTCAGGACCAGCTCGGATCCGAAGAGCTTCAGGAAGTCGTTGCGGAGCTTGTCCATGCTCCACAGCTCCATGCTGAGGTCCTGGTCGGAGTCCAGCTCGAGCACTGTGCAACCGGACATCTCGTGCAGATGGATGGCCTTGACGGCGCCGTTCCTGTGCCTGTCGGACACATCCGCCATGCGGAGGAACATCGCACAGTGGCGGATGGACAGCGCCAGGTCCGGGGGCAGGCCCGCGAGGCTGGAGTCCTTCGCCCCGGGGAACTTCTTGTGATGGAACCTGACCATCAGCCCCATGGCATGGATCTCGTCGATGCTGAACCCCACCAGGTCGGCGTTCTCTATTATCATCTGGGAGAGGTAGTTGTGGTCGTTGTAGCTTATCAGCTCGCCTATGTCGTGGAGGAGAGATGCGCAGGACAGCAGGTTCCTGAACCCGTCGCCCATATCATGCAGCTCGAGCCCCTTGGACTGGTCGAAGAGCAGGAGGGCGTTCCTCCTGACGTTCTCTGCATGGGCCTCGTCGTAGGAGCACCTGTGGGCCAGCGCCCTGACGGAAGCCTCCCTAGTATTGAACGCCCCGTATCCGGAGGACAGCATGTGGTCCAGCTGCATCCCCTGCTTCAGGCCGCTGGTGCTGATCTCCACCCTCTCGATGCCGAACTGCGACAGCAGCTCCTCGGCGACTGCTCCGCCGCCGATTATGATGTCCACCCTGTTCTTCCCCAGCCCCGGGACGGACCTGCGGGAATCGGCGTCCATGGACCTCATCATCCTCATGGCGTCGACCAGCTCGGAGCGCAGGAAATAGGACGAGTCCTTGTCGCCCCTGCGGGCGGCGCATATCTCGGCCAGCGCGATCATCGTGCCCGACGACCCGATGGCCTTCCTGAACCCGATGGAGCGGACCTTGTTCACCGCGTGGTACGAGGAGAGGTCCACCTTCCTGAGCATGTAGTCGTAATCCTCATCGGACACCTTGGCGGTGCAGTCGATGCCGAGGCCGTAAGCGTACCTGACGGCGCCCATGGACAGGCTGTCCAGGAAAAGGTCCTCGCCCTTCTCGCGGATGGCCAGCTCGGTGCTGCCGCCTCCGATGTCCATGACCAGGGACCTCTCCTCCGGCCCGTGGACCCCGAACACTCCCAAGGAGATCAGCCTGGCCTCCTCGGTGCCGGGTATGACCTTCACGTCCAGGCCGGGATCCTCGGATATGGCTTTGATCAGGTCGTCCCTGTTGACGGCCTCCCTGGCGGCGCAGGTGGCGTAGGCCACGACCTTCTCCGCCCCCAGGTTCCTGGAGATCTGCGCGAACCTCGATATGACCAGGGCGCTCTTGTGTATGGTCTCGTCGGCTATCCTGCCGGTGCTGTACAGGCTCTGCCCCAGGCGGACCGACTCCTTGTCCTGGAATATCGGCGTTCCCGACGAGTCGCGGTAGAACCTCACCACCAGAAGGTGGATGGAGTTCGTCCCCACGTCGATGAACCCGACGGTCTCGGAGTCATTCGGAGCCATGCCATATGCCCCTGTGGTCGATCATCCACTTCTGCGACCTGAGCTTCTTCTCCCCGGGGGCCCTCTCGACAAGCACGTAGGTGCCGTCGGGCTGCAGCTCCCTGGCCTTGACGTTGTCCGCCAGGTGGATCTTCAGGATGTCGTCGCGGATGAGGGCCATCATCTCCTTGTCGAGGACGGGGAACAGGATCTCCACCCTGGCCAGGAGGTTCCTGGGCATCATGTCCGAGGACCCCATGTACATCTCCGGGCTCCCGCCGTTCTCGAAGTAGTATATCCTGGAATGCTCCAGGAACCTGTCGACGATGCTGGTGACCCTGATGTTCTCCGACACTCCGGGGATGCCGGGGCGGAGGCAGCAGAGGCCGCGGATGTTCAGGTCGACCTTCACCCCGGCGATGGACGCCTTGTAGAGCGAAGCGATGATGTCTGAGTCGATGAGGCCGTTGGCCTTCATGGCGATGTACCCGTTGCCGGTCCTCTCGTGGACGGCGATCTCCCTCTCGATCTTGTCGATGAGGGACTTCTTCAATGTGAGGGGCGCCACGAGCAGGCGCTTGTACATCCTGGGGCCGAAGAACCCGGTCAGGGCGTTGAACAGCTCCCCCACGTCCTCCCCGATCTCGGGATTAGCTGTGAGGAACGAGATGTCCGCGTACTGCTTCGCAGATGATGTGTTGTAGTTCCCGGAGCTCATGTGGGTGTACCTGACCAGATGGTCGCCTTCCAGACGGACCACCTGGAGCAGCTTGGAGTGCACCTTGAGGTCAACCGGCCCGTACACGACGTGGACTCCGATCTTCTCCAGCTCCCTGGCCCACAGGATGTTGTTGCTCTCGTCGAACTTGGCGCGCAGCTCCATCAGGACGGAGACGGTCTTCCCGTTCTCCCTGGCGTGCTTCAGGGCCCTCATCATTGTGGGGTCCTTGCCTATCCTGTACAGGCAGATCTTGATGCTCTGGACGTTGGGGTCCTCCGCTGCCTCGGAGATGAACCTGACGACGGTGGAGAAGCTCTCGTAGGGGTGGTACAGGATCCAGTCCCTGGACTTGATGGCCTCGAATATGTCCGAGCCCTCTGCGAGCTCCGGCGGGACGTAGGGCTCGAAGCCCTTGTTCTTCAGCTTGGGATAGTCCAGACCGACGATCTGCCACAGGTCGACCATCATTATGGCATCGGTGCGGTGGACCTGGGCGGGCATCAGGTTCAGGTTCTTGGAGAACAGCCTGACCATCTCGGTGGGCATCGTGGTCTCGACGACCATCCTCACCGGGAAGCCGATGTCCCTGTCCTCCAGGGACTCCTCCACGGCGGCCATGAAGTCGCAGGCCTCGTCTATGGTGACCTTGACGTCGGCGTTGCGGGTGACCCTGAACACGTATGCTCCCTCGACGTCGAGGGTGGGGAACAGCGCCGAGATGTGCGTCTCGATTATGTCCTCCAGCATGACCAGGGTCAGGCCCTTGTCCGTGGGGATCTGCACGAACCTCGGGAGGGTCCCCACAGGGACCTTCACCCTGGCGTACAGCTTGTCGGAGCTGGCGTTCGTGAGCTTGACGGCGATGTTCAGCGAATTGTTGGATATGAACGGGAAAGGATGCGACACGTCCAGGGCCAGGGGGGTGAGGAGGGCGTGGACCCTCTCGTGGTAGAACCTTGCGACCCAGGCCTGCTGGTCCGGGTTCAGGTCCTCGACCTTCTTCACCGATATGCCCTTTGAGTCCAGCTCCGTCCGGAGGTCGTTCCAGCACTGAGAGTACTCTCCGACCAGCTCCTGGACCGTCTTGGACACCTTGTCCAGGAGGACCGGGAAGGCCACTCCGGAGTAGTCCGGCCCGGGTATGGGCGTGCGGGAGATTATCCCGGGGACGCGTATCATGAAGAACTCGTCCATGTTCCCGAAGCAGATCGCCAGGAACTTCACGCGCTCGAGCAGCGGGTTTGACTCGTCCTCGGCCTCGGCGAGGCAGCGGCGGTTGAACTCCAGCCAGGACAGCTCCCTGTTGATGTAGTACTTCTCATCGTACAGGTCGGGCTGGCCCCCGGACGGGGCGGGCATCACTCCACCTCGGGCTTCCTGATCTTGACGGACTCCTTGTGCGCGAACAGGCCCTCGGCCTCCGCCAGGGTCTCGATGGTGCAGGCTATGTTGGCCAGCCCCTCCTTCGTGAGGTACTGGACGGTGGAGGTCTTCATGAAGTGCGCGACGTTGAGCCCGGAGCAGGTCATGGCGTGCCCCGCGGTGGGGAGCACGTGGTTGGTCCCGGAAGCATAGTCCCCGGCGGCGACGGGGGTGTACGGTCCGATGAAGATGGACCCTCCGTTCCTGACCTTGCTGAGCACGTCCAGCGGGTCCCTGACCTGGATGGACAGGTGCTCGGGGGCGATGCCGTTCATGACCTCGATGGCCAGGTCCAGGTCCTCGGACACGATGTAGCCGGAGTTGTCCATGGCCTTCGTGATGATCTCCTTGCGCGGAGCGTCCTCGATCATCTTCTCCATGACCGCCCAGACCTTGTCGGGCAGGGAAGGATCGGACGTCACCAGGAGGCTGGCGGAGGACGGGTCGTGCTCGGCCTGGGCGACCAGGTCGGAGGCCACGTACTCGGGCACGGCGCTTTCGTCCGCCAGGACCCCGATCTCGGAGGGCCCTGCGGGGAAGTCGATGTCGACCTTGTTCCTGAGCATCATCTTGGCTCCGGTGACGAACACGTTGCCGGGCCCGACGATCTTCTGGACGGGCTCGATGCTCTCGGTTCCGAGGGCCATGGCTGCGATGGCCTGGGCGCCTCCGGACTTGTAGATCTCGTCCGCCCCGGCGATGTCGGCGGCGACGAGGGTGAGCGGGTTGATGGGAGCGGGGGTGCACATGATGACCTCGTCGACTCCGGCGACCCTTGCGGGGATGATGGTCATGAGGACCGTGCTGGGATAGGACGCCCTTCCTCCAGGGATGTAGCATCCGACCCTCTCGAGGGGGGTGGACTTCACTCCGAGGGTGATCCCGGGCTCCACTTCCCTCAGCCAGAGGCCTGCAGGCTTCTGCATCTCGTGGAAGCGCTGGATGTTGTACGCTGCGTTCTCCAGCTCCTCGACGAGCTCGGGGGAGACCTGCTCGTAGGCGGCCTCGATCTCCTCCCTGGTGACTGCGATGGAGTCGAGGTCCACGTGGTCGAACTTCTTGGCAAGCTCCCTGAGGGCCTTGTCGCCGTTCTGGCGGACGTTCTCTACGATCTCTCTCACAGTGTCCTCAACCTGACCGACTTTGGATTCGCGGTTCTCTTTCCAGAAGTCTTCGTTGACCTGCTTCCACATGGTCCCCGTATCGGAGAACGACCGATAAATACTATTTCACGCGCGCGACGCGCCCTCTGTAGCGAGCCAGTAGGATTTCGTTGAAGGGGAGAGCGGCACCGGCTTCCCGGTGCAGCCCTCGTTTTCTGGTTCGATGCTCACTTGCGCCTGAAATCGACAAAGGCCAGGACCGTGAGGATGGACGCGGCGACAGCAGCCGCGATGGCCACGGCGACTGTCTTATCCGTCCCTTCGGACGAGTTGCTGCCTGTGTTTCCGCTGGGGATCACAATCGATTCATCGTCATCGTCCCACCAAGACGGTTCGGGGGATGGCGAAGGCGCATCGGATTCCCACACGGCGGAGATGGTGACGCTCTCTGATGTGACAGTGTAGTACGGGCCCGTGATGGTCTCTCCGCCGAGCGCGGACGGCTCTGCTCCAAGGAACATCATCATGCCTGCTGTCGCCGAGGAGACCTCCCATCCGACAAGGGCGTAGCCTTCGCGGTGCACGTCCCTGGACGTAGGGAGGGCGATGGACTGCCCTGCAACGGCCTTCTGGGAGGAGATCCCGGATCCTCCGCCGAGGTCGTATGATATCTCGCTGACCGCCGTCCCGTCCCCCACGAGGTATGCAGTCAGGCGCACCGCGCCGGATGCAGACACGGTCATGCCTGGGGCGTATGCGACGGTGCTCCCTCCGGAGTCCGTCATGAGCCATCCGAGGAACATGTACCCGTCCTTCGCGACGGTGGCTTCCAGGACAGCTGCGCCTCCTTCGATGGGCGTGCATGTGCTCCCGGTCAGCTTCCCTCCGTCGGTCACATAGACCAGGACATCCGCGGCATCGGCCCATACGGTGACGAAGACCGCATCGGACTCGACCATGTAATCGGTGCCGAGCCCGTAGACGGTGTTGCCGGATGCTCCGACCTTCCACCCTACGAGCGAGAAATCCGTTTCGGGAATGTCCTTCCCGTCATTGAGCTTCACCGCCTGTCCCACCACTGCTTCCTGGGTGCCTATGACGGTTCCGTCAGAGCTCTGGTATGTGATGGTGGCGACATGTTCCCAGACTGCAGTGACCGTGACATCTCCTGTCAGCTGATAGTACGGCCCCACTATGGTCTCGTTTCCGATCTTCCACCCGACGAGCTTGTACCCGTCATAGCGCACGTCATGAGAGGTCGGGAGCGCGATATATCCATTGTAGTATTCGCCGCAGAAATATTCGCTAACGGCCTGGCTCTGCACGTCCCCACTCCCTTCGCCGTAGTCGTATGTAGCTGTGTAATTCGTCCCCCACTCCGTATAGTAGAAAAAGGGGGTCATACGAACCACTCCGGAGCCTTCAAACGTGGATCCATAGGAGTAGAGGACAGTCTTTCCGTCGCGCTCGCACATCCATCCGCCGAAAGTTTCCCACCATTCGGATTCCGCATAGGTACTTATCTTCGCCGTCCCGCCTGCGAGGGAGACGTATTTCTCCCCAGTCACTGTGCAGTAGTCCGACTCGAATATCAGCAGATCCGTGCCGTCGAACCACACGGGCTCGAGGGTGGTGCCTCCGTCGGGCATCTTGTACTGACAGCTGCTCTTTATAGCAGTACCGTCCGAGGCCTTCCAGTATATGAACGTCTTCCCGAAGGCAGAGGGTGTTTCGAAATCGCTCGGGTTCAGGTATATCCCGTTGTGCTTCTGCACTGTTTCAATCCTCTCTTCGGAATACTCCAGGGTAAGGTCCGATACTTTGACGAGTTTCGATTCGCTTGAGTCCGTGCACGTGAACGTTGAGTTCTCCAGCTTGCTCGCTTGTGCCTGGTCCCGATAGCTGATCTTGCCCGAGTACCAGCTGGAGTATCCGTCTACCTTCTCGTAGAATTCCCTATAGAACGCATCTTCTTTGATCGTCGGGATGCTGCCGCCCCAGGTCACACTCGTGAGCGGGGCATTGGCGAAAGCGTATTGTCCGATTTCCGTCAAACAGTCCGGGAACGTCACAGCAGTCAACCCGGAACCGTTGAACGCGCCAGTGCCGATCGTCTCGAGACTGTCCGGTAACGTCACGGCCTTCAGCCCCTTGCATTCAGCGAAGGTCTCGGCCGGGATCGCAGTCAGTCCCTCTGCCAAAGTCAAATTCAAAGTCACACCATCTAGGGTGGAGCATCCGGAGAACAAGGCATCTCCAATCGTGGCTCCGAGGTTTATTGTAACATTTTTCAGGCCTTTGCACCCGCTGAATGCCCAGGTCCCGTAAGTCACTCCGGCTTTGATCTCGACCGACTCCAATGCCGTTCCGGCGAATGCTCCTTGTCCGATCGTCGTCAATCCATCCGGGAACGTCACGTCTTTCAATGCCGAACAACCGTTGAAGGTGTTCTCCGGAATCGCAGTCTGCTCGTCCGCTAAAGTCACTGTCGTGAGGCTCGTGCACTCTTTGAATACCGATGCTCCGAAAGTCACTCCGGCTTCCATTTCGATCGATTCCAACGCCGATTTTGTGAACGCTTCATCCCCTATTACTGTCGAGCTGAGAATCGACACACTTCCTACGTTCGATACATAAAAAGCCCGACTCCCTATCTTGGTCACAGTACTCGGAATTGCCACCGTCATAGTGTTTTCTGCCTGTTCCCCTGAGTCAAAAAAACAATAGTCGGGAATCTCTTGGACTCCTTCTCCAATCTCCAGGGTCTCCATCGAGAAACATTTCTGAAAGCATCCCTGACCGATCGTCTTTTCCCCGGCACCTATCCTTACGGTCTTGAGGCTTGCACACCACGCGAATGCCTCATCGCCTATTTCCGTCACACCGCCGGGTACATCTACGGCCGTAACGGCTGTTTCCACGAATGCCGTATCGCCTATTTTCGTCAGCGTTGCAGGAAAATTGATCTCGTTCAATTTGGTACAACCGTGGAATGCGAAGCTCGGGATTTTCGTCACACCGTCCTTGATCTCCACACTCTCAAGGTTTTCGCAAGAAGCGAATACGCCAGTCAGATATGTAGTGGTGTATCCATCGCTCATGTCCACCCCCGCATTCAGAATAACTTCGGTTAAATTCTGACACATTCCGAACGCACCTATCCCCACACTGACTCCTGCAGGGATTTCAACCGTTCCGATCCCGCTACCTGCAAAAGCATATTCGCCTATGGTTTTCAGGTTGTTTCCGAAAGTGACACTCCCAATCCCCTCATTATAAAATGCGTCCCCCTCAATCACTGTTATTTCGTAGTTCTTTTCGGGATCGGTATCCGGAATCACGATGTCCACTGATTCAGCAGCTGTTATCGTGCATCCGGTCACGGTCGCGGTCTGCGCCTCATCATTGTAAGAATAGGTAAGCGTATAGCCCGAATCCATAACTTCTTCGCTATCGTCGCCGTCGCTTGCCCCCGAGCACCCCTCCCCGGCCACGATAGCCAGCGTGCAAACTGCTATCAGGACCGCGGTGAAGGCCTTAACCCCCCCTAGCGGCATTACCCGGCAACGGGCCGCCCAGGCGAGGGCACAAATCTTCATCCTCATGATATCGATCTCCCGATTATCCAGAGCACCCCCTAGAGAATCTCCCGTAAAATCAGTTGGATTATACTCCAACTCATGACATTTAAAAGGTTCTGCTGGTTCTGATGCTGGTGGGCTTGGCGAGGGGCCCCGGATGATGCCCCTCCTCCCGCCCGATGCCGGGGGCCTGCCTAGACAAGGGTTTTATCCGTTGCGCCCATAGAAGGCGCAATCATGAAAGTGATCGTCGTCGGAGCGGGGGACGTGGGGAGCGTCACCGCCGAGACAGCCTCAAAGATACACGATGTGCTCGTCATCGAGAAGGACGAGAGCGTCTCCAACGCCCTCAAGACCCGTCTCAACATCTCCACGCTGAAAGGCGACGGCACGAACCCGAAGGTCCTGGAGTACGCCATCGGCGCCCACGACGCCGAGATGATCATATCCACGCTCAACAGCGATGCGTCGAACCTCTTCGTCTGCATGATGGCCAAGCGCATCAAGCCCGACATCAGGACCGTTTCATCGATCACAGACCCTGATTTCAAGATAGCCACGACTTCCGAGGGATTCCCCGGCGTCGACACGATCATCTCCCCAGAGCTCATCACCGCGGAGAAGATGTTCCACCTCTGCGTCCTCGAGAACGCCATCGACTACGAATCTGTTCCCGAGATGGGCGTTTCCATAGCGATGTTCGACGTGGAGGCCCATCACGACATCGTCGGGAAGGTCTGCATGCTCCTGGACCTGCCGGAAGGGTGCACCCTGTTCGCCCTCTACAGGGACGGCGAGCTCCACACGTACCCGGAGACCATGGAGATCCATGCGGGCGACCATCTGTACCTGTTCGGCACAGAGCATTCGTTCAAGGAGTTCAACGACCTCATGGGGGTCGAGTCCCCGGCCCGCAAGTTCACGGTCCTCGGAGGATCCATCGTCGGGAGGAACGTGGCCAAGATGCTCGCGGGGGACAAGCGCTCCGTGAAGGTGATAGACCACAACGAGGCCGTCTGCAAGGAGATGGCCCGCAACATCCCGGGAGCATCGATCATCTGCGCCAACTTCATCGATCCGGAGATACAGGCCAGCGAGAACGTGTTCTGGATGGATGCCCTGATCACCACGTCCCACAGCGACCAGACGAACCTGCTGATGAGCATGACTGCTCAGAAGCACAGCACGAGGAAGGTCATTACCCGCTACTTCACGAAGGAGTACGAGGACATATTCGACTACACGGGGATAGAGACCATCATCGGCTACTACAACATCGTGGCCAACGAGATATCCAAGTGCATCAACGTCGAACACTCCATTGCCATCAAGTCGAGGAGCAAGAACGAGTTCTTCTTCACCATGGACGTGTCCGATGACTCGCCTCTGTCGGGATGCTTCCTGGGCGATGTCCATATGCCGAAGGGGTCGAGGATCATAGCGGTCCGCCGCAACGGGGAGTTCGTGAAGCTGAAGCTCCGCACCAGGCTGGAGGCAGGCGATGAGGCTGTGATCTTCTCGTCGTTCGAATGCATCGACGACCTCCCCAAGGTCATCGGCAAGAACTGCGTCCCGGAGGTATGAGTTGTCCAAGAAGTTCGCGGGCGGATACTGGGAAAGCACCACCCTGAGGGTCCTCGGGATGGTGGAGTTCATGTTCGGGCTCCTCCTGCTGGCGCCGGCCGTCATCGCCTTCTTCTGCGGCGAAGATTATCGCATCTTCCTGCTGCCGGTCGTGCCCCTCCTGGTTCTTGGAGCCGTGCAGTACCACTGCTTCAGGATAGCGAAGCACTTCCGCGCCGTGAACGGACTGCTCCTCGTCGGCCTGGTCTGGGCGGTCATGTTCCTCATATCGACGGTCCCGTACCTGCTCACCGGCATGGGCATCGTGGATTCCTTCTTCGAGTCCGTCAGCGGGGTGACCACGACCGGGCTGTCCGTGATGAAGAACATAGAGGCCCATGACACGAGCCTGCTCGTCTGGAGGGCCATGACCATGTGGGTCGGAGGTATAATGATCGTCCTGGCCTTCATGTACATGCTGCCGATGTTCGGCATCGGGCGCAGCCTGTTCGACAACGAGCTCTCCGGCTCCGGCTCCTCGGACTACTCCGTCAGGATGCAGAACGCCGCCAAGTCGTTCATCATCATCTATGCCATCCTCAGCTTGATCAACTTCGTGCTCCTGCTCATCTGCGGCCTCCACCCCCTTCAGGCGTTCTGCCTCATGAGCACGACCATCTCGACCGGCGGTCTGATGACCACCGACGACAGCCTGGTCTCGATGTCCAACGCCGTGCAGCTGGTCACCATCACGTTCATGTTCCTGGGAGGGACCAACTTCTATCTGCACTACAGGGCGATCTTCAGGAGGGAGAAGAAAGTCTACCGCAGCAACTCCGAGTTCAGGACCATCGCCCTATGGTTCCTCGCCATATCCGTCATCATCTACGCCCTCCTCACGCTCGAGGGCCAGCATTACCTGACGATGTCCCTGGAGGACCATGCGAGGACGTTCAAGAACGCCCTGTTCACCACCGTCTCTCTCGGGACCACCACCGGGCTGTACGTCGAGGACTTCACCACATACCCGTACCAATGCCAGGTGCTGCTGCTGATCGTCGCTCTGATCGGAGCCTCCTCCGGGTCCACCAGCGGAGGTATCAAGTTCGGCAGGGTCAGGATCATCTACGAGTTCCTGAAGAACGGCTTCGGGAAGGTCGTCCATCCCAACGCGGTCTATGCCGTCAAGATCGACGGGAAGAGCCTGGACGACAGCTCCGTGATATCGGCCATGACGGTCTTCATGATGTTCGTCATCACCATGACCGTCAGCTCCGTCCTGTTCATGATCATCGGATACGACATGGTCGACTCTTTCGCGCTCTCCATCTCGAGCGTGTCCAACGGCGGCATGGGATTCGGAAACTTCGGCCCCACGGGCAACTACGCCGACATGAGCGACTGGACCAAGATCGTCCTCATCGTGCTGATGTGGATCGGACGTCTCGAGATCGTCACTGCGCTGGTGATGCTGACTCCAGGGTTCTGGAAGGAGCTCCTCTCCGACCGCAGGCTCAGGAAGCGCGCCCATTCGAGGAGCAGGAAGGCCTGAGAACGGTCAGTGGCCTTCGCAGTAGCGGAGAACGTTGAGGGCGGCCCTGTCCCCGGGGGACTTCTCATTGATGGCCCCGGCCACGATGCGCGCCTTCTCGTACTCGCCCTTGAACGCCAGGCAGATCCCCAGGGTCTCCATGGCGTCCAGGTGCCCGTTGTCGATGTTCAGGGCCCTGGTGGCGAATCCCGCGGCCGACTTGTAGTTGGCCATGACGCGCAGGACGTATGCCGCGATCGCGTTGGAATCGGCGGACTTGTCCTTCAGGCCCGCCCTGATGTACTTGGTCGCGTCCTTCTCGCGCCCTCCCAGGATGAGCGACGAGACGTAGGCCTTGCGCACCTGGTAGTTCTTGGGATACTCGGACAGAAGGGCCTCGGCGATGGAGATAGCCTCCGCATGCTGGCCGAGGGCGCTGTTGATCTCGCAAAGGTTGACCCTGTCGAACGGGAGGACGTCTGCGATCTTCGAAGAAGCGTCGAGAGCGGACTCGTACTCCTCCAGGTCCATGAGGCAGAGGATCCTGAGCCTGACGGCGCTGTCGTCTGGTTCGACGTCGTTCAGCACGGAGAGCCCGCTGGACGGGAACCCCAGGCTGCGGAGGGCGCCGGCGACCTGCATGCGCTGCTCCCTGTCATCCGGAAGCTCGTCCATGAGCATCCTGAGGATCTCCTTCGAGGCCTCGGAGCCGTCAACGACCTTGAGGAGCGAGAGGCATTTGATGCGGACCATGGGGTCCTTGTCCTGCTGTGCGATCTCGGTGACCGCGGGGGCCACAAGCTCGGTCCTGCCCTCGGACAGGTTCCTCATGACGTCGGCGAATGCCTGCTCAGTGTCCATCGGCCGGTGATTGTCGGTCACCTCTGATAAAGGTTATCTGCTTCCGCCGGGCGCGGACGGTCCGATGTGGCCATAATATACCTTGAATGAGATTACCGGAGCAAGCCCATGATGATCAGATCCCTTTACATCCAGAAGCTCTTCAACGAGTACGATTACAACCTCGACATATGCTGTCCGCTCACGTTCCTCCACTCCCAGAACGGGATGGGGAAGAGCACGATCATGAGGATGATCAACGCCGCCCTCAGGGGAGACGTGAAGTCCCTGTCGGAGACGCCTTTCGAGCGCATGGACATCGGGTTCGACGACGACACCGTCATGATCATCGAGAACGACAAGGGAGAGCTCAGGGTCCAGATGCAGAAGAACGAGCTGGAGAGCCCCCTGACCCCCGACGAGATGGCCGAGGTCTGCAGGACCGTCTACATCCCGCCGGAGAGGCTGGCCCAGAGGAAGAAGGACGGCCACCTGTCCCCCACCCTGGAGACCTACGCCCAGGAGCTCTACGAGCTCATCAGGTACTCCACCCAGCACAGCGCCCTGGAGCCCCATCCGGAGCTCGTGGAGGACCTGTCCGACGGGGAGCTGGAGTTCCGTTCCAAGGACCTGAAGGCCAAGCTAGACTTCATCAAGGACGCTGGGTTCGAGCCGGAGATCCCTCCGGGCATGAAGTTCCCGCCCTCCAGGTACGAGATCAGCAAGGACCGCCAGGGCTACGCCCAGCTGGCGGCGTCCATCTCGGACTACGTGGAGAAGAACTACCTCCTGGCCGAGTCGATCATCATCTACAAGGACATCGTCAACGAGATCTTCCTGAACAAGTCCCTCACGATATCCGAAGCGGGAAGGACCTCCATCACCATGGACAACGGGACCTCGCTGATGATCAAGGACCTCTCTTCCGGCGAGAAGGAGATCCTCATCATGTTCTACGCGCTGCTGTTCCATGCGGACCCCGGGTCGCTGGTCATCATAGACGAGCCCGAGCTGTCCCTTCACGTGTCGTGGCAGCAGATGCTCGGCAAGTACTTCCTGGACATCTGCAGGGTCAGGAGCCTGCAGCTCATCGTCGCCACCCATTCGCCCCAGGTCATCCACGACATGTGGGACATGGCCAGGGAGCTGAGGCCTTCCGATGCGTGAATACCTCACCGCCAGCGACATCTGCAACCAGATGTCGATGGAGCGCTCTGCGTTCGACGGGATCTACCTTGTCGTGGAAGGGGTCACCGACGAGAGGCTGTACGAGAAGTTCATCGACAAGGAGTCGGTGAAGATCGTTGAGGCCCACTCCAAGGACAACGTGAAGGGCTCCGTCAGATGCATGCAGGGCGACCGCAGGGACACCAAGGTCATCGGCATAACCGATGCCGACCTGGACCGTCTGAACGGGAAGAAGGCCAAGCCCCCGATGTTCCACACGGACTGCAGGGACCTGGAGATGATGATAATGCGCAGCAACGCCCTGGAGGACGTGCTCGACGAGTACTGCGACCAGGAGAAGCTGGACGCCTTCTGCAAGCGCTTCGGTCAGGTCAGGGACTGCGTCGTGTCCGCCGGGTACCCCATCGGCCTGCTGATGCACATCTCCCAGAGGGAAGGGCTCGGCCTGTGCTTCAAGAACCTCCCGTTCTACGACTTCATAGACACTAGGAGCCTCTCGCTGGACGCCTCCCGCATGGTGGAGGCTGTCATATTCAATTCCAAATCGTGCCGCATGAGCAGGAAGGCCCTGCTCAGGAGGCTGTCGGAAGAAGCCGAGAAGCTCGACGACCAATGGCTCGCCGTCCGCGGTCACGATGCTGTGGACATCCTGCTGATCGGCCTGCACCGGACGTTCGGGGCGTTCAACAGCAGCTCCCTCAACGAAGGGGAGCTGGGCGGGGCGCTCAGGCTGGCCTTCTCCGACGAATGCTTCCGCGGCACCGACCTCTACAGGGACACGTCCGCCTGGGCGGAGGAGAGGTCCCTCCCCCTGTGGAGCCTCGTCTGAGGCTCACTCGGACCCGAAGTCCTCTTCCTTTATCCCGTCGGCGGTCTCGATAATCTTCCTGATCCTGCGCTCGCTCTCGTCCAGGATGCTGCGGCAGTGGTTCCTCAGCACGACGGCGCGCTCGTAGATCTCCAGGCTCTCGTCCAGGTCGATGCCGCCGTCCTCCAGCTTCTTCACCAGCTCCTCGAGGGCCTCCATGCTCTCCTCGAACCCCATCTGCGCGACCTTGTCCTCGTACTCGCTCATCTCTTGTTACCTCCTTTATCTCCGCCTCTGCGCTCCCGTCGCGGAAGCCTATGGACACCGTGCAGCCCTCCTTCAGGCCGGACACGGATGTGACCACGGTGCCGTCGGATGACGTCACCATGCCGTATCCGCGCGACAGGACGTTGCGCGGGTCCAATGCGGAAAGCCTGCCCGAGACGGATTCCAGGCGGGCCTCCGAAGCATCCAGCCTCCTGGATACGGAGGACTCGATGCGCTGATATGAATTCTCGACCGATGCGGACATTATCTCCATGCGGTCCAGGGCGGATGCGGGGGACAGCTTCGCATCGGCCACGTCGAAGCGGTGCCTCATGGCGGACATCCTGCCCTCGACGGAGGAGCGCGCTCTGGAAGACAGCTCGTCCAGGTGCATTGCCCTCATGCCGATCTCGGACAGGGCCTTCTGCGGGGAGAGCTTCGCGTCGACAAGCTGGAAGCGGTGGTTCATCCTCTCCGTGACGGCTCTGAGCGCGATGTTCGCCCTCTTCACGAGGGAGACGACCTCTGAAGACGTCTCCATCCTGTCGCGGAGCATTATCGCGGCCGCTCCGGTGGGAGTGGGCGCTCTCACATCGGCGACGAAGTCCGCTATCGTGAAATCCGTCTCGTGGCCGACCGCGGACACCACGGGCGCCCGGGACGAGGCTATCGCACGGGCGACCTTCTCCTCGTTGAACGGCCAGAGGTCCTCCAGGGAGCCCCCTCCCCTTGCGACTACGACGATATCGACGCCGTACCTGTTCAGGAGGTCTATCCCCTTGACGATCGTGTCCGCGGCGCCCTCTCCCTGCACCATGGAAGGCGCCAGGATGATGTCCGCGGGGAAGCGGGACGCGGAGGTCATGATTATGTCGTGGATGACCGCCCCGGTCTCGGAAGTCACGACTCCGATCCTCCTCGGATACCTCGGGAGCGGCCTCTTGCGCGACTGCTCGAACAGCCCCTCGGCCTCCAGCTTCTTCTTCAGCTCCTCGTATGCGAGGTACAGCTCGCCGACCCCCGCCGGGCGCATGGTCTGCACGATGAACTGGTAGGACCCGCGGGGGACGTAGATGTCGACGGACCCGAAAGCGGACACCTTCATAGAGTCCTTGGGCTCGAAGTCGATCCTCTGGCGGGACCCCTTGAACATGGCCGCCCTGATCTCGCTGCCGGAGTCCTTCAGTGTGAAATAGTAATGGCCCGACGATGCCCTCGTCAGGTTGGATATCTCGCCGTTCACCCAGATGTCGGTGAGGGCAGGCGAGCTGGAGATGAGGTTCTTCGCCCGGTTGTTGAGCTGTGTGACCGTTACCGTCTCCGCCATCGTCCCCTGTGATGGCGGGAGCCTATCTGAACGTTTGTATCCGCCGTCCCGGGCGTCCGCTCTGTCAGAGGCCTTCGGAGGTACCGCCCGGTGATGCTGTCCGCATTCCCGCGGACCTCGTCGGGCGTCCCGCATGCGACGATCCTTCCTCCAGCGTCGCCTCCTCCGGGGCCCATGTCTATGATGTAGTCCGCGTTGCGGATAACGTCCAGGTCGTGCTCGATGACAACGACAGTGGCGCCGTTGTCCAGCAGGGCCTGGAACACGCCCAGCAGGACCCTGACGTCCAACGGATGGAGCCCTATGGAGGGCTCGTCGAACACGAACAGGGAATCGTCCTGGGCCCTGCCCATCTCGCTGGCCAGCTTGAGGCGCTGCGCCTCTCCCCCGGACAGGCTGGGGGTCGCCTCGCCCAATGTGAGGTAGCCGAGGCCCAGACGGTCCAGGACCTTCAGCTTCTGGCTGACGGCCTTCATGTCCCTGCAGAAGCCGATGGCCGTCCGGACGTCCATGTCCATGAGCTCGGGCAGGGATGTGCATGAGCCGGCGCTGTTGGACAGCTTCAATCCGAATGCTTCTCTGGAGTAGCGTGACCCGCGGCAGTCCGGGCAGGGGATGTCGACGTCCGGCAGGAACTGGACGTCGAGGCTGACGGCTCCGGTGCCGTCGCATCCGGGGCAGCGGAGGGAGCCGGTGTTGTACGAGAAGTCGCTGGCCCTGAACCCGCGCTCCTTAGCGTCGGGCGACCTGGCCCAGATCTTCCTCAGTTCGTCATGGACGCCGGCGTAGGTGGCGACGGTGGACCGTATGTTGATGCCGATCGGGGTGGCGTCTATGAGCTTCACATGCTCTATGCCTTCGGCGGAGATCCCGCGGATGTGCCCCGGCAGCTTGGATTCTGAGATCACGGCCTCCAGCGCAGGGACCAGGCTCTCCAGGACCATCGTGGTCTTTCCCGAGCCGGAGACCCCTGTGACGACGGTGAGACGGCCTTTCGGGATCTCGATATCGAGGGGCTTCACGGTATGGATCCCGGAAGTGGACAGGCGGATGGAACCGTTGACGAAGATGTCTTCCTTCTGCGCCCGCGGACGTACATAGATATCCGCCGTGCCGGACAGGAAGGGCCCTATCTGCGAGACGGGGTCCGCCTCTATCTGCGGCACTGTCCCCTGCGAGATCACATGCCCTCCGTTCGCCCCGGCCTCGGGGCCCATCTCCACGATCCAGTCCGCCTCCTTCAGGATCTGCGCGTCGTGGTCCACCAGGATGACCGAGTTCCCGTCCGACACCAGGTCGTGCATCACTCCGGTCAGCCCGACGATGTTCGACGGGTGCAGCCCTATCGACGGCTCGTCGAGCACGTAGAGGACACCGGTGGTGCGGTTGCGGACGGCACGGGCCAGCTGCATGCGCTGGCGCTCGCCGGTGGAGAGCGTGGACGAAGAGCGGTCGATTGTCAGGTACCCCAGCCCCAGGTCGATCAGCCTCGCCGCGGTGCTCTGGAAGGCCTCGCATATGCTCAGGGCCATGGGGCGCATGGGCTCAGGCAGGCTGTCAGGGACCCCTTGGACCCATTCGACCAGCTCGGAGAGGGTCATGGAGCATGCCTCGTCCAGGGAGATCCCGCGGAGCTTAGGGGCACGGGCGGCTTCTGATAGACGGGTGCCGCGGCAGTCCGGGCAGACCTCCTCTTTCAGGAACTTCTCGACCCTCTTCATGCCCTTCTCGTCCTTCACCTTGGCCAGGGAGTTCTCCACGGTGTAGACCGCGTTGTAGTAGGTGAAGTCCAGCTCGGCGGCCTGGTTGGAGCTCTTCCCCTTGTAGAGGATGTGCTTCTTCACGGCGGGCCCGCGGTACACGATATCCTTCTCCTCATCGGTCAGGTCGCGGAACGGAACGTCAGTGCGGACGCCCATCTCGCGGCACACATCGGTCATCAGCGACCACATGAGGCTGTTCCACGGAGCGACCGCCCCCTGGTCGATCGTGAGAGAATCGTCGGGGACGAGGGTGGAGAGGTCGACGCTGCGGACGCATCCGGTGCCTCCGCACTTCTGGCAGGCCCCTTGGGAGTTGAAGGCCAGCTCCTCAGCCGAGGGAGCGAAGAAGCGGGCGCCGCACACGGGGCACTCGAGCTCCTTCTCCGCGGCGACCGACAAGGAAGGCTCGAGGCGATGGCCGTTGGGGCAGCGGTGGCTGGACAGCCTGGAGAACATGAGCCTGAGGCTGTTGAGGATCTCCGTGCCGGTCCCG
>CAVCVB010000005.1:0-9228 GCA_963605395.1 Firmicutes bacterium CAG:194 | reverse complement strand
CCTGGTCGATCGTGAGAGAATCGTCGGGGACTAGAGTGGACAGATCGACGCTGCGGACGCATCCGGTGCCCCCGCACTTCTGGCAGGCCCCTTGGGAGTTGAAGGCCAGCTCCTCCGCAGATGGAGCGAAGAAGCGGGCGCCGCACACTGGGCACTCGAGCTCCTTCTCCGCAGCGACCGATATAGAAGGCTCGAGGTGATGGCCGTTGGGGCAGCGGTGGCTCGACAGCCTGGAGAACATGAGCCTGAGGCTGTTGAGGATCTCCGTGCCGGTCCCGAAGGTGCTGCGGATCCCGGGCACGCCGGGGCGCTGATGGAGCGCCAGGGCCGCGGGGACGTAGAGGGCCTCGTCGACGCAGGCCTTCGACGCCTGCGTCATGCGGCGACGGGTGTAGGTGGACAGCGCTTCGAGATAGCGGCGCGACCCTTCCGCGTACAGGACTCCGAGGGCGAGGGAAGATTTCCCTGAGCCGGACACGCCGGCGATGCCGACGATCTTCCCCAAAGGTATGTCCACATCGATGTCCTTGAGGTTGTGCACCTTCGCTCCGCGGATGAGGATCCTGTCGACCATCGCTATCGCCCTTTCTCTGTGACCGCCAATCGGCTCCGGGAATAAAATGGGCGCGTCCGCCATCGCATCGATCTAAGCTTCCATAGCCGTCGATGGCGACGGAACCTCCGCGGGTTCATGACCAACCCTTATCTACCGTTCTGCGATGGAGGACCATGAACCGTGAAGACCTGTCGCCGAGGATGTCCGAGGCGGCCTCCCCTTACCTGGACCGTGTGATCGCAATGTACGAAGCGCCGTTCGCCAGGGAGATGGGAGTGGAGGTCGAATCGGTGGACCTGGACCGCGTGGAATGCTCCCTGATGCTCCGCCCGGAGCACATGAACAGCATGGGGAGGGGCCACGGAGCGGCGATATACGCTCTCATGGACCACACCTTCGCGATAGCGGCCAACCTGGTCAGGGACTGCACCGGGCAGTCGTCCGAGGTGAAGTTCTACAGGCCCGCCTCCGGGAAGCTGTCCGCCTTCTGCGTGCCGGTGAACAGGTCCAGGTCGCTGGAAGTGTACGATGTGCGCGTGCTGTCGGAGGAGGGGAAGCTGATCGCCTCCGCCGTCTGCACCGCATTCGCGATAAAGAGGGATTGAGAATGGCAGACCGTCGTTGCCCCTATTGCGGTGAGCGCGTTCCTAGCAACAGCATCACCTGTCCGAAATGCTTCAAGAAGATACCGAACGACCCCGAGCCCGTCCGTGACGCCGGCGGCTCCGGCCCGACAGCGAAGAAGGACCGCAACAGGACCATAATGCTCATACTGGCCATCGTCCCCGCGTTCATCGGGCTCCTCGGCCTGGGGCTCATCTACAAGTACCCCACCAGGAAGAGAGGCTACATCGCCCTCCTGGTCGGGCTGCTGGTGTTCGCCGGAGCGGTCGCCGGAACGATGTCGATCATACTGATCCCCCTGGCGGTGCCCCTGTGGATCATGTATGCGATCCTGTTCCTCGGCTGCCTGTTCTTCACCATGGTGGCCGACTTCCAGGCCCGCGTCTACTGATGCCGGCCCGAGAGGCTCCTCTCTATCGGGGGAGCCTCGGGCCTCTTCTCTTCACAGTTTTACAAGGATTCAAAGGAACCCGGCTCTCCGGAGCTCCATCATCACCGACACGGACATCTGCGCGAGGTCGAGGGCGTTCTTCCCTGCTCCTACATCTGCGGGATCGTCCGGGCAGAGCCGGTCGTAGGCCTGGCGGATGAGCAGATGCTCCTTCTCCGGCGGGCCCTTCAGCTCCGGGTCCAGCCTCATGGACACCGACGGCAGGAGGGTCACCTCTCTCGCGCAGTCCCACGGCTCGAAGCTCAGGTACTTGCCGAACACGTTGCCGATGTTGTACGACGTGCAGTCCTTGCCGTAGATGACCTCCTGGAGACCTTTCGCTACGGATTCGAGATCCGATCCGGAGTAGAGGTCCTCGGCGTTGATACCGTAGGAATCCGACATGAAGTCCAGAGCATCCTTCCCCAGGTCCAGCGGGTCCAAGGATACGGTATCGAAGTAGACGGTGTCGAAATCGGACCCGTCGGCCATCATGCGGCAGACCGCCACCTGCGCGACGGCATCCGCGGGGAGCCCCTTCTGGCCGGTGCTGGCGATCTGGACCACGTAGACATCATCCATGGTATCACGGAAAGTCGGACTGTTAGAAAAAATGTTCTTAAACTGTCCTAGGATATGAGAGACCATGCAACGCGCCCTGAGCATCGACGAGATATACGAGAAAGTGAAGGACTACGACCTTGTCATATCCAACGATGTGGCGCTGGTCACAGCTCTCAACAGCCGGATCTCGTTTCCGATGATAGGGTACTTCGCCATGACGCCCCGTCAGATCGCCAGGCTCCTGGCGCCTTCGGAGGCCAAGGCGCTGCCTCTGAACGACATCGAGATCGTCTCCGCGATCAGGGAGGAGACCGGATACTCGCTGAGGTACGTCCTCAGCGAAGTCATGAACATCAGGGAGATCCGCAGGCACACGGACGATGTCCTGAAGCATCTGAACACCGAGAGCTCCCGCAACGTCTACAGGTCATACGAGGCCATAACCAGCGTCGAGAGGGTCATGGGGATGTTCGACACGGACTGCTCCCCGTTCTTCAGGGGCAAGCGCGTGGCGCTGGTGGGGATCGACTTCTTCGACAGCCTGGACAAGAGGTTCTGCCCGCCCGAGGCCGATATCATCGAGATCTTCACGGACGAAGGGTTCGAGATAGAGGAGATCAGGGAGATCGGCAACGACAGGCAGATCGCCGACAACGCGGTGGCGCTCATAGATGCTTCGAAGGCCGATGACTACGCCATCGTCCTGAACGCCTCATCCCCGATGGCCGATGCCGTCAGGGCCGCTCTATACAGGGAGAAGATTCCGTTCATCAACAGGATGGCCGTCAGGGACATGGCACCGATAAGGGACTACATAGGCTTCCTGAACCTCGCTTTCTCCTACGACACAGTCCGCGTCTACCAGGTCAGAGAACTGTTCGCAGCGTACAACGGGTTCATCAAGCAGGGCAACGACAACTACCTCCTGAGCCGCATCGGCGAGACAGAGCTGAGGAACCACGCGTCCGAGCTCAGGGAAGCCATGAGGAGGATCTGCCACGAGGGCATGACCTTCCTCGAAGCGAAGGACATCTTCAATTCCACGCAAACCGGCATGCACGTCCTGAACATCCTCAGGGACCTCCGCATGACCGATTCCACCATCACCCCCAGGAGCCTTTCCGACCTCGCCTTCGCCGTGGACAACCTCGCGGACCTAACGAACAACGAGCAGACCCCCGAGAACGAGAAGAGCGGCGTCCTGATTGCAGACTGCATGAACTCCGTCTACGTCGACAGGCCCGTGGTGCTCTACCTCGGGATGGAGCAGGACTGGAACATCCCCGTGGTCGGGAAGCGCTATCTCGATGCCGAGGCGGAGACGGACAAGAACGCCCTGAAGTTCGAGGCCCTCATACAGCAGGGGAAGCGCAGGGTGTACCTGGTCAACACCACCAAGCGCGGGGAGAAGGCATGCCCTTGCAGCCATTTCGGCGTCCTGATGAACATGGGATCCGACGGAGGCAAAGGCAGGAGCTGCAAGACCTTCGCGGATGTCTGCACACGGCTGGTCCCGGGACGCTGGACCGGCATCATCGAGTCCCATACCCCCGCGAAGGGAGAAGAGGGGTTCAACCAGGACGAGTTCGACAAGAGGTTCTCCAAGTCAACCTACGACAACTACCGTTCCTGCCCCAGGAAGTTCATGTTCGGCATGGCACTGAAAACCGATGACAACAAGAACTCCGAGTTCGGGAACCTCATCCACTCTTTCGCCGAGTTCTGCGTCTGCCACAGGGATGTGGTGGACGAGAAGGGGCTCGACCACTACATCGATGCCATATCGGATTCCTACGCGGGGATATCGTCCAAGATCCTGATCCCCCTGGACAGGGACAAGATCGCCTCGGCGGTGCGCAACATCCGCCTGTTCGTGGACCAGATGGGCATCCCGGAGCTGCCTCTGGACGCCTTCCGCCAGGAGCCTAACCCGTTCTTCGAGGAGATGGGGTTCTCCGAGTACAGCACATGCTGCGAGACGGACCGTAAATCCGAGAAGCACCCCATCCACGGGAAGTTCGACCTGATGTGCTACGGGGACGTGTACGACTACAAGACCGGGGCTCCGAAGAACGTGGCGGAGATCGTGAAGGGATTCGCCGACGAGGGCGCCCTGCATCCAGAATACCAGCCCCTGATCTACCTGGACCTCGCATCGGAGATAACCAAGAACGGCCAGGGCGTGTTCAAGCAGTTCTACCTCCTCGACAATCCCGCGGCCGGCAGTGACCTGGACGTCAGGGACAACATCGTCACGGTCAGGGTGATGGACAACCCGTCGCTGATTGTGAACGAGAATGATTTCGAGGACCACATCTGGTCGATAACGTTCAGCAAGGCCATCGAGCCCCACAAGGAGGAGCTCTTGACCGCCCTCCGGAAAGCCGCTGTCGACGTGGATCCGAGCCAGTGGAAGAGCGACTCCGGCGTCATCAACGCGG
Source organism: Firmicutes bacterium CAG:194 (assembly GCA_963605395.1). Classification (GTDB taxonomy): domain Archaea; phylum Thermoplasmatota; class Thermoplasmata; order Methanomassiliicoccales; family Methanomethylophilaceae; genus Methanoprimaticola. The sequence continues at coordinate 4,613 of CAVCVB010000005.1, read as the reverse complement.
TCATCCGCGAGTGCCGCCTCAGCAGCACCGAGACCAACCGCAAGAGCGTCGCATCGGCGATCAAGAAGGTCATCTCGGAGACGGACGGCGTGTTCTACTTCGGGAGAACGGCCATCGTCCCGACGGAGGTGCTCCGGAAGTTCCTGGAGAGGGTGGACGAGGACCATGTCGCCGTGCGCAAGTACTACCGCGAGGATTTCCCGGCCGCGCCGAGGAAGGACTGCAAGAACTGCGAGTTCAGGCAGGTATGCATGAAAGAGGTAGCCAAATCCGCAGGAGGTGATTCCGATGAGTGACAAGCTGAACCCTTCGCAGAGGGCCATTGCAGACAAGCTGGAAGGCATGATGGTGGTAGACGCCGGCCCCGGGACAGGGAAGACCAAGACCATCACGGAGAGGTACATCAACCTGATCAAGCGCCCGGATGTGGGGACGTCCGACGTCCTGCTGATGACGTTCACGAGGAACGCCGCGGCGGAGATGGAATCCAGGGTAAGATCCACATTGGAGTCTGTCGTCGACGAGGACCTCCTCAGGAAGTCCAAGAGCATCAGGGTCACCACCTTCGACGCGTTCTGCCTCTCTGTGGTACTGGACTCCCCCGACGAGGTCGGGAGGATCCTCGGGATCGAGGAGAAGCTCACCCGCGGAGCGTCTATCGTGGAGAACGAGACCCTCAACAGGGTCTGGTTCCGCTCTTTCTTCGACGACTTCCTGTCCGAGAGGGGCGAGGACTACGGCGACATGGGGGCCATATGCTGCGACTACCCGCTGGATGTCCTGGCGGTCATCGAGAAGCTGATGTCCAGAGGCGTGTTCCCCGTCAAGAAGGGCTGGATCGGGATAGAGCCCCAGAGGGCCCTCGAAGGCGATGCAGATGCTCTGATGGACATGGTCGGCGACCCTGACGTCCTGAAGAAGCTGGACAGGAAATGCAGAGAGGACCGGAACATGGAGCCCTGCTGCCTCTATCCCTTCGAGACGGCTACCGCTCAGGCCGTGATGGATTGCATGCTCTCCGAGGACAGGACCGTCCTGTTCAGGTTCATACACGACGTCTACTTCGACTATGTTAAGAAGAGCATCGCCTCCGACCGCCTGACATTCGGCATCACCAGCATGCTGGCCTTCGTGGCCCTCTACGGGAACGCCAAGGTCCGCGAGAGGAACAAGTTCAGGTACGTCATGGTCGACGAGTTCCAGGACACCAACGCCTGCCAGATGATGATCTGCCTGATGATCCTCAGCGAGCCCAACCTGTGCGTCGTCGGGGATTGGAAGCAGGGGATCTACGGCTTCAGGAACGCCACCGTCGAGAACATCACCGATTTCGAGGGGCGCATGGTCGCGTTCAGGAGGTTCCTCAACGAGGACTCCACGATCGTCCCGTTCCATATCGGAGAGGTGTCCAAGATGCCCCTGGACGTCAACTACCGCTCGTCGCAGGAGATCGTCGACTCCGCATTCAGCTGCCTCGAGGTGAGAGGCTCCGAAAGCGAGGAGCTGGTCATCGACAGGAGCAAGATACAGCTCATCAAGGCAGCCAAGGAGGACCGCTGCAAGAGGACGCACGTCAGGTACGTGAACGAGCCCGACATCGGCGATGCCGCAGTCCGCTGCATCAAGGACTACCTCGCCAATCCGGAATACGAGATCGCCGCCGACGAGGGCCCCAGAAGGGTCAGGCTCGGCGATATTGCAGTCCTCTGCCGCACTCAGAAGGTCTGCAAGGAGATGATGGAGCGCCTCACCGAAGCGGGCATACCTGCGTTCTACCAGGGCGACATCCCGATCATGTCCACACGCGAGGGGAAGCTCGTGCTGGCATGGCTCAGATACGTCAACAACGAGAAGGACCCCTGGGGATACATGCCGATCATGTTCGACCTGGGGTACACCCTGGCGGAATGCTTGGCGGTCAGGAACGGCGACAGCACGGTCCCTTCGGACATAGTCGCTCAGAGGAAGGACCTGTACGCGAAGCGCAGGCGCATCACCGACCTGATAACATCCATATTCGCGTTCTACAGCCTCCAGAACGACATCACGCAGTCCATCATCACCGTGGTCTCGTCTGCGCACAGCAACTCCCTGCTGACGATATCGGACATCGTCTCGATGATAGAGATGGACATAGAGAAAGAGACCAACTACCTTGTCGAGAGGTCCATCGACAACGAAGCGGTCACCATAATGACGATGCACAAGTCCAAGGGCCTGGAGTTCCCGATAGTGGTCATCCCGAAGGTCGACCAGGGGAACATCCCCGCGACCAGGGGCAGCAGCGACACGTTCCTGCTCGATGGACTGCTGGGACTGAGATGCACCAAGGCCATCGCGGACTTCGGCACGGAGGTCGAGCCCAACAGGAAGATCGTCACGTCCTGGAGGACCACGCTGGCCAAAGCAGCCCTCAAGCCCAACTACGATGAGGAGAGGAGGCTGATGTTCGTGGCCATGTCCAGGGCCTGGCAGTACCAGACCCTGATATCGTCCAAGCCCTCCAGGTTCATGAAGGAGCTGTCAGATGAGGAGTACGACGAATGCCCTCCGGACAGGGACATCGAGGACTTCATCAGCGTCCAGACCATCGTGGACCCCCCTGAGATCTCCGGATACGAGGATTCCCGTGTCAAGTTCGGCATCCATGAGCTCATGGCCTTCAACGAGGAGGACGGAACCGGAGGGATGGCGGAGGAGCTGGACGAGAAGCCCCGCCGCGGGAAGAAGTACGGCACCATGATACACGACTGCGCCCAGCTTATGTTCGACGGCCAGAAGCCCGAAGAGGACTACCCCGAGCTGGAAGAGGTCGCCAAGGTCATCGACCGCATCCGCTGCGCCGTAGAGTCCTTCAGCGAGATCGACTGCGCCCTGCCCGTCGAGGGCACTCCTGCCGTCCTAAGAGGGAGGATCGACCTGATCGGGGTGTTCGAGGACCATGTGGAGATCCACGACTACAAGACCGACGCGGACAAGAGCAACCAGGCCGAGTACGAGTTCCAGCTGTCCGTCTACGCTCATGCAGCCGCCGGATCCTACCCAGGCAAGCCCGTGAGATGCTTCATAGACTACGTGTACCTCAAGGAGACCGTGGAGTTCGACCCCCTTCCGATGGAATCCATCAGGGAAAGGGTGGAGGCCGCTCTGGACAGACGCGCCAGGCTGAATCAAAACTGACAACGTTAAAATACCATATATGCAAGCAGATGGCATGCAGGGATTGACTTCGGACGAGGTCGCAGAGCGTGTTTCGAAAGGCCAGGTGAACGATGCGGACGTCCGCACTAGCTGCTCCTATCTCGATATCCTCATCAGGAACGTCGCCACCCCGTTCAACGTCCTCCTGTTCATCCTCGGCATAATGCTCGTCATCTGCGGCGAGCTGATCAGCGCCGTCTCCGCGACAGGGATCATCATCGTCAACATCCTGATCTCCACCGTCCAGGAGATGAGGGCCAAGAGGAAGCTCGACAAGATCTCCCTGCTGGTCAGGCCCAAGGTCACGGTCGTCCGCGACGGCTCGGAGAAGGTCATAGACCAGTCCGAGATCGTCCTGGACGACATCATCGTCACCCGTGCGGGCGAGCAGGCCCTCGTGGACGGCACAGCGCTGTCGTGCAGGTCCGTGGAGATGGACGAGTCCCTCCTCACCGGAGAGTCCAGCACCGTCCGCAAGCACGATGGCGACAAGGTCTTCTCGGGCTCCGTCTGCGTGACCGGAGAGCTTGTCTACAAGGCTGAGGCGGTGGGGACCGACAACTACGCCTACCAGATGCTCAAGAGCGCCAAGAAGATCACCAACAAGAAGACGCCTCTGCAGATGGAGACCGGGACCATCACCAAGATCCTTATGCTCATCGCGGGCATCCTGTTCCTCCTCACGCTCATCAAGACCATCTTCGTCTCCCATGAGTCCATCGGACAGACCCTCGAGGTCTTCGTCATCTGCCTGGACGTGGTGCCCATCGCGCTGTTCCTGCTGATCACCCTGACGTACATGATCGCCGCCGCCAACATGGCAGACAAGGGCGTCCTGCTCCAGGCGTCGAACTCCGTGGAGTCCCTTAGCCATGTGGACACCGTCTGCATGGACAAGACCGGGACCATAACGACCAACAGGCTCGCCTACGAGCATTCGCATGACTACATGCCTCCTGAGCAGGTCGCGCGCTACGCTTCTGCGTTCGCCACCCTTTCCGGAAGCCGCAACCGCACCATGGAGGCCATCCTGGAGCACTACGGCGAATCCGATGCGGAACTCATAGACGAGATCCAGTTCTCCTCCGAGAGGAAGTACAGCGCCGTGAAGGCGAGGATTGACGGCAAGGAGACGGTCATGTACGTCGGCGCCATCACCGCGCTGGCGGACAAGCTCGGCTCCGTCGGCGATCTGTCGGAGTACATCGAATCAGAATCCTCCAAGGGCCTCAGGACCGTGCTCCTGTGCGTCGCCGAGAGCGGGGACCTGCATGATGAGAACGGAGACCCCGTCCTCAACCCGCTGGTGCCCGTGTCGGTCATATCTATCAGCGACCAGATCAGGCCCGACTGCAGGGAGACCATCCAGGTGTTCCTGGACAACGGCATGGACCTGAAGGTCATCTCCGGCG
>CAVCVB010000004.1:36170-42596 GCA_963605395.1 Firmicutes bacterium CAG:194 | reverse complement strand
TCAAGGAAGAGGTTCCGGGCCGTTGTCATCATCGGCGTTAACCTGTCATTCCTGTCGCAAAACCCGTGTTAACGTTGTTTTTCTGTGCCCCCGTCGGCGCAATGTAACTCTCCGGGTCCCGGCTAAATAGGCTCTCCGAGGGTGGGTGATATCGCGGTGAACCGCAGGAGAATCGAAAGAGATGAACAGCAACGATCTCACAGCGATGGTCAGGGCTGTGAGCAAGAGGTACGGCTACGAGGACGCGGTGGCGCAGTTCATACCCATCAGGGACTTCAAGGTCCGCTGGACGCGCACCTACAAATGGATCTCGGTGGAGGTCTGCGACTATCTTGCAGACGCCCCCGACGAGGTAATCGAGTCCCTGTTGACCACGATATTCAAGCGCATCGCCGGCGACGAGGACGCCGAGTACGAGGAGGACCTGGCTTCCTGGCTGACAGCCGACGACTTCGTCCGCGAGAAGCAGCCCATGTACGTCCGCCGCACCCGCGGGCTCAGCAAGACGCCGATGGGGAACCTGAAGGACCTGGACGTGTCCTACCGCAGGCTCATCGACATGGGCCTGGTGGAGAAGGACCCGATGGTGTACCTGGGATGGGGGATATTCCCCACGCCGCACATCGTCGCAAGGACCAGCGTGATCATGAAAGTGGTCGCCATGTCCGACCAGCTGGACAGGGAGGAGGTGGACGACGAGGTGGTCGACTACTGCCTGTACGCCCAGCTGGTCCGCGTGAAGATGGGATTCAACCCCGGGACCGGGCGCAGGGGCGCGGAGTACGACGCCATGCTGGACCTCTATCCGGGGAGGTACGCCATGGAGAGGAAGCTGGAGCGCATGGACATGCACATCTGAGAAGGGATGTGTCCCCCGTGCGCTAACACATCCTATCATGGTCCGGCGATGACGCCGGCCTCCGGACACTGACTTACGCAGGGGGTGTGTGTCGGATCCGGCGTTGTCCCCCGGTCATCGCTCCGACGACGCGTCGGCCGCTCCCGCGGGTGCCCTACATAAGTAGGGACCGGACCGCTGTATGCCGCCTCGTGCACATGGCGTTCACGGATCGCGCCCCTTCGCCGCGACGGCGTGCTGGGCCATGATATATATGTATATAAGGGGGAAGTCGGAAAAGAACACGACAGGCGCAGATCACAGCACAGACCATACGCTGCGCCTGTTGGTCCCTTTGTTCGCTAGGAGCCCCTTGCCCTTCAGCTCGGTCACGACCTTCTTCACCATGGACAGGCTCAGGCCCGTGCTCTCGGCGGCTTCCGATAGCTTCGCCTCAGGGTTCCTGGACAGGTAGTTCAGAACCACCATCTGGTTCCGGTCGAGCCCCATGCGGTTCCTGGCAGTCTCCTTCCTTGCCAGGACGTAGTCCGGCTCGAATGCGAAAGGAATCGTCACGGAGAGGCTGCAGTCAGTCACGTTGAATGCTTCCTTCCCATATCTCTGAACGATGACAGGGGTGCCGTTCGTGCCCTGCCCGGTGAGCTTGAGGAGCGAGAACATGTCATAGAGGGACCTGTTGACAGGACGGCTGTCCCCATCGTAGAACCTGTCGTAGGACATCGGGAACGGGATCGCTCCGTATGAGACCACTTCGATCCTGTTATCGAATATCATCACTGACGGAGGGAGCATGGCCCACCAGGCGTTGTGCACGCATGCATTGATCCACGCCTCTCTGAACGATTCGAAATCGAACAGGTCATGCTCGATCCTCTCGCCTTTCGACAGGTCGACCTTGGTCACCATGTATGAAGATACATGCTCCATCACGGCTCTCATCGCGCTTATCAGGCAACGCCCTCCGAAGCTCATGCGCTCCGACATGGACGACCTGTCGCATCCGTTGAAGCGGACGACCTGCATGGTGATGCGGTTCTGGTCGGACAACAGGTATGCGGTGAGGTTGAACCTGCCATGCCCGTCGCACATCCCGTGGCTTCTGAAGAACCCCCGCTCGTTGACTGGGTGGAGCTTCCTGGATGACATCATGCCGAACAGTTCGTTGAAAGTGAGGTCCTGCACATCGGAAGACAGGCTCTTCATGGGGTCCTGGCCTTTCGACATGACAAGCTGAGACACCACATCCGGGCCGGCGCTCTCGTCAGAGGAAACGTTCCTGATGTAGTACCTTCCGTCGTATGAGTAAGGGACGTTCGACCCTGTGGCACGCAGTGCGATGTATTTCTTGCCGTCATCTGAGGTCATCTCCTCCGCTTCGGGGACTATCTGGGGAAGGACCTTGCTGCGGACGTGGTTCCGGATGGACTCTGCGGTGTCGTGGCCGATGTCCATGCCGATGACATTGCCGTTGTCATCCACGCCGAAGTAGACGGTGCCGTGGCTGTGGCGGTTCAGCATCGCCGTCAGCGATCTGACGCCTTCATCCAGCTCGGATATGCGCTCTACGAACTCCGTCGCTTCGTTTTCTGTTCCCAGGTTCATCTCCGCCCCTCGCTTCACGGAATGATAGTTCCGTACTTAACGGTTCATAACCAGTTCGGAACCAGTTACGAACCATTTGGCATCCGAGATCCGCCGGACATGGCTGTTTCCCGGACATTCCTTCCGTCATTCGTCGAAACAGCCAACCCCATTCGAGCCATGTACGACAAAAACTAAGGCAATTGACGTATTTTTACTGATTCAGTAGATTTAAAACCCTATTTTCTGCGGAAAACATCGTAGTTCTACGAATATCGAAAAAAAGCTACGGATACTGCACAAAGCTTTTTGAATAGTCAGAGGATACGACGTCTCATGAAAGGAGTGCTCACGCCTTCATCTGTGGCAATCATCGGCGCGTCCAATGACGAGACGAAGCTCGGTGGGATGCTCGTAAAGAACATGATCAACGCGGGATACAAGGGAAAGCTGTACCCCATCAACCCCAAAGGCGGGGAGATCCAGGGCCTCAAGGCCTACACCAGCGTCACCGAGGTCGGCGCACCCATCGACCTCGCCGTCGTCGCCGTCAAGAACAGCCTCGTGGCGTCCGAGATCGCCAAGTTCAAGCAGGCCGGTATCAGGTACGCGACCATCCTCACCGCCGGATTCAAAGAGGAGTCCCCCGAGGGAGCCGAGATGGAGAAGGAGCTCGTCAAGGTGGCAGCCGAGAACGGAGTCAGGTTCTTCGGTCCCAACTGCTTCGGGATCATGAGTCCCGTCCACGGCATCAACGCGACCTTCGCGCACCTCCTGCCCCCTGCAGGGAACATCTCCATCTTCTCCCAGTCCGGAGCGGTCGGGTCCTCGATCATCGACTGGGCCTACAGGAGCGGCATGGGACTGGCCAACTTCGTCACCTTCGGCAACAAGGCCGACATCGACGAGGCCGACCTGATCCCGGAGATCGCAGCCGATCCGGCCACCAAGGTCCTCGGAATGTACTGCGAGGGAATCACCAACGGAGACAAGTTCGTCAGCGCCATCGAGAACATGTCCGTGAAGAAGCCCATCGTGGTCTTCAAGTCCGGAAGGACGCAGGCAGGCTCCGCCGCCGCTTCCTCGCACACCGGGTCCCTCGCCGGTTCCGACGCTGTCAACAACGTCATATTCGACAAGCTCAACATATTCAGGGCCCTGAACCTCGACGAGATGTTCGACGCCCTCAGCGTGTTCAGCACCTGCAGCCCCATGAAGAAAGACGGAGTGGCGATCATCACCAACGCCGGAGGTCTCGGAGTCATGTCCGCGGACGCGACATACGACGCCCCTCACGTCTACGCCGTCAAGTTCTCCGACGAGACTATCGCGGAGATCAAGCGCAGGGTCCCCACCGTCGCCGGTCTCACCAACCCCATCGACGTGCGCGGAGACGCCAAGCCGGAGTACTTCCGCGAGGTCATCGACATCGTCACCAGGGACCCCAATGTCGGAGGACTTGTGATCATGGGATCTCCTCTGGACACCGCCGACCTGGAGTCCGTCGCCAAGATCATCGTCGAGATGAGGGACGACATACCCGTGCCCACCACCTGCTGCTTCGCAGGAGGCCACAAGTGCGAGAAGGCCAACGAGATCCTGAGGGCAGGGAAGGTCCCCTGCTTCCCCACTCCCGACAGGGCAGTGCGCGCATTGTCCATCCTGAGGAGGTACACCATCAACTCCGAGGCCAAGCAGGACCCGCTCCAGGTGCCCTCCGTCTCCGGAAGGGAGGCCGCCAAGAAGATCCTGGACGCAGCCAAGGCCGAGGGAAGGGACTCCCTCTCCGAGTCTGAAGGAAAGGCCATATTCGCAGCCTACGGCGTGCCCACCCCCGGCGAGGCAGTCGTCGGAAGCGCCGACGAGGCCGCAGCCGCATGCGACAAGATCGGGTACCCCGTCGTGATGAAGATCGTCTCCCCCGACATCAAGCACAAGACCGATGTGGGAGGGGTCGTCGTCGGCGTCAAGAGCGCCGCCGAGGCCAAGGACGCCTACAACAAGATCATGGACTCGTGCACCAAGGCCGTCCCCGGAGCGAAGATCGTGGGAGTGTCCATCCAGCAGATGGTCTCCGGACAGGAGGTCATCCTTTCCATGATCCGCGACGAGCAGTTCGGACCGGTCATCTCCTTCGGTCTCGGAGGCATCTACGTCGAGATCCTCGGCGAGATCTCCCAGGCCCATGTGCCCATGACCGAGCAGCAGCTCGACAAGATGATCACGTCCACCAAGGCGTACAAGCTGATGTCCGGTGCAAGGGGGCTCCCCGAGGCGGACATCGATGCGCTGAAGGATGCCATCAAGAGGATCGTCCTCATCTCCGAGGAGAACCCCGAGATCCACGAGCTGGAGATCAACCCCGTCATCGTCGGCCTCAAGGGCAAGGGATGCTGGGCCGTCGACGCTCTGTGCACCCTCGTGAAGAAGTGAAACCTCTCCAGGGGGCTCCGCCCCCGCTATATCTTTTTACCATCGCCCCGTTGACGGGGCGATGACATCCGAACTCGTATTCGCCGGCCTAGGCCTGAGCGGGACCGACGGCATGACCGTCAAGGCCCTGAACGCATTGAAGGAATGCGACAAGATCTACGCCGAGTTCTACACATCCACTCTCATCGGCACAGACGTCGAGGACCTGGAGAAGGTCCTGGGCAAGAAGGTCAACATCCTCTACCGCTCCCAGGTCGAGGAGTGCGACGACATCATCAAGGATGCCATGGAGATGAGGGTCGGCTTCGTCACGGCCGGGGACACCATGGCCGCCACGACGCACGTGGACCTGAGGATCCAGGCCGCGGACCTCGGGATACCCGTGAGGGTGTACCACGGGATCTCCATATTCTCCGCCTGCCCCACGTCTCTGGGCCTGCAGCCCTACAAGTTCGGCAGGACGGTCACACTGCCTTTTCTGGAGCAGAACTACCACCCCAAGTCTCCCTACGACCACATCATGGAGAACAAGAAGCGCGGGCTCCACACGATGATCCTCCTGGACATCAGGGCCGACGAGCTCAGGTACATGACCGCCCACCAGGCCATCGAGTGGCTGCTGGAGGGCGAGAAGAAGTGGGGAGAGGGGCTCATAGACGACAAGACCCTCCTGTGCGTCGTGTCTAAGGCCGGATCCCCCGAGGAGAAGGTGTTCGCCGGATACCCCCAGGACCTGCTGAAGATGGACATAGGCGCGCCCCTCCAGACCGTGGTGCTGCCCGGCACCCTGCACTTCATGGAGCAGTACGCACTGGTCAAGTTCGCCGGAGCCCCCGAGGAGATAATCGAGGACGATTGATACCCGATGGGGTATATTTAAACAAGATGCGGATGGCAGACTAATCCAGCATCTTTTTATCCACCTTACTGGATATTATATCCAACAGGTTCAACCTGGTGTTTATAATGGAAAAGAACATGAAGATTATAGCCGTCGTTGTGGTGGCAGTGATTATCATTGCCGCTGCTGTTTTCGCTATACCGAAGAACGACGACAAGAAGGACGGTGGCGATTCTACTGACACCGACACATATTATTTCTTCCTCGACGGAATGGATGCGAACAACGGCTGGCATTCTGCCAAAGGAACAGATGCTGTCTCGGCTTTCGAGTCTGCTATGAAGGCCGATGGCGTGAAGTGCACTGTCAAGGACGGCTGGGTCACCTTCGATGGATACGATGGAAGCTATGATGCGGAGACCGGAACCGGAACCGGGATCGGAGTCTGGTTCTACGGATCCACCGATGTGGAGAACTACAACCCTGAGTATTTCTTCAACGGGCCTATGATGGACGATGTCACGTCCAACATCCTCTACTTCGGATACTCCACCTATGTGTTCGACGAGGACGGCAGCACGACATACGCTCTGAACCCGACAACTACGAATGCCGCAGTGAGCGCCGGCGGACCGTTCGCGGACGATGAGCCTCTGGACTACGACACCTACTACTTCTTCCTCGACGGAATGGATGCGAACAACGGCTGGCA
>CAVCVB010000004.1:0-35898 GCA_963605395.1 Firmicutes bacterium CAG:194 | reverse complement strand
AGGACTACAACACGATATTCGCCCTGAACCCGACAACGACTAATGCCGCAGTGAGTGCTGGCGGACCGTTCGAGTGAATTAAAACGGGGCATATGCCCCTCTTTTCTTTGTTTTGATTGGGGAGTGTTGCAAAGTTGAGGACAGGGAACAGGGCTCTATTCTCTGCCATCATTGTGATCGCAGGGGTGGTCCTGGCCGTTTCTTCCGGGCTGATTTCCCAATCCGCGGTGACAGAGCAGGCGAGCGGAGTCGTCATCGATTTTTCAGATTATGATACGGTCTGGACGGATGCCGATCTGTCCGAAGGCATCAGCGCTGTGGATCTGTTGAAGCGCGTATGCGATCAGAACGGCTATTCACTGACGCTCTCGGATGATGGCAGCATAGTAGAGATCGACGGCATCGTTTCGGGCGATGAAGGCGAGTGGGGCCTATGGGCTGTGAACAAGGGCAGCACATCATGGGTCAGCCTCCAGCCTCCGTACAGCCAGGATCCGTCCGACTACACGATAACTTCCTGGGCGTACCGTGCCGAAGGAGAGGAGCCTACGGTGGCCGTCGATGGCGCAGGCAATCCGATATACGGTTTTTCCCAGATGCACAGGGTGGTCTCCCTGTCCCCAACGACCACAGAGATAGTGGCCGCAGTCGGAGCCGAGAAGATCCTGGTAGGGGTCGATTATTACTCAGACTATCCAGATTCTGTCGTGAAGGCCAGGCAGGATGGGAGCATCACCATGGTCGGGACGTACACCAGTCCGAGCTTCGAGGTCATCACATCGACCAATCCGGACATGGTCCTCTGCGACGGATCCCAATATTCACATTATCAAGTTTCAAAACAGCTGCGCAACGTGTCTGTGAATTCGATAGTCCTCTATCCAGGAGAGGGGCTGAAGAGCGTGACAGACAACGTGTTCATCGTCGGCCTGGTCCTCGGTTACGATATGGCAGGCGAGATGGTCATCGAGGACTCGAACTATGTCTTCGACTGCATAGAGCAGGACACTCGCGGCTATTCCGACGGCTCGCTGAAGGCGATGGTGTCCCTCGAGCCCGACATCAGCCCATGGGTGTCTGGAAAAGACACGTACATGGACAGTATCCTGAAGCTCTTGAACACGGCCAATGCGTTCCCGTCATGGAGCGGATGGACCCATCTGACGGCTGACATGATTCCGGAGGCGGATCCCGAGGTGATCGTGGTAATAACGTCGGAATACAAGGCCACCCAGTCCGAGTATGATTATCTCTGCTCCCATCTCCCGGAACAATGGAAAGCGACGGATGCCTGGAAGAACGGGCGGGTGTACATGATCTGCGAAGATGCAGCCGAGATGTTCCAACGCTACGGTCCGAGGACCGCGCAGGTGGCAGAGCTCATGGCCATGATCCTGTACCCGGAAGCTTTCGAATCGGAGGTTCCCAAGTACATCGGGAGCTCCTATCATGATTATCTGAACTATAGCAAGGATATGAGAATATGACGTTCAAAGGAAGACGCACAGCGCTCTTCGTCGCAGCGGCGCTCATGGCAACGGCCTTGGCATCGGTGTCTGTCATGGCAGCGGACATCGAGGCTGCAGACGAAGAGCATGGATTCCTGTTAGATTACGGCAATGGAGATGTGCAGTGGACCGAGAGCAGTGGCGGGACCTTCAAGAACGTCATCACAAGGGGGCTGCAGTCCCTCAGGGTGCATTATTCGTTCGACGATTCCATAACCGTCGAAGGAATCGGGCCCAAGGTTGTCGGTCAGAGCTCGACCGGAGGCTCGATGAGCACGGCCGGAGCCACGGGCAACACGGTCTCTGTATCCTGGAGGGCATATTCCTGGGACGGCTCATGCTGGTCCGAGGTGCTCGATCTCGATGCGGCATCCGGCGGAAGCCCGGTCGCCTTGGGATACTATCCCGATGGAATCACTCCGATTGTGACTCCTGACGATCCTGCTGCATGGTCGATGTCCAGAGGGGATGCTTCCAATTCCGGGGCTGCGGACTCATCCGTTCAGGGTACGGGGTCTTACAGCACTCAGTGGACTGCCAGCGGTACAGCATACGCGAACATGCTGTATGCGGGAGGATACCTTTTCCAGAAGTTCGGAGTGTACGGGGCTTACAAGGAGGCCAGGCTGGTCTGCATCGAGCCGTCCACTGGCGAGTACGCCTGGATATTCTCATTCCCGAGCGGGATGAACTATGAATCGTCCACGCCCCTGATCGTGGGGGATTACATCTACACGGCGACCATGACAGGATACATTTACAAGATGCCCTGGAAGACCGGTCCCGGAGAAGGCAACTGCGACGTCACGTCATTCGACGGCTCATCGTTCGGCACGGCGGTCGCAGCGCCATCCAAAGGATTGGCGAATCTGACCGGATATTCGTACAATTCGGGATTCTCATCCATGATCTACAGCAACGGCGCCATATACGTGACCCATTCCAACGGGATGGTGTACTGCTTCGACACGGACCTGAATCTCATCTGGTCGTATCTGCTCGACGGAAGCACGTATCTCGTATCGCCCACTTTGGCAGGCGAGGTCCTGTATGTCGGCTCCTTGGACGGTTCGCTGACCGTGCTCGATCCATTCTCCGGCGAGATCATCGCTTCTGAAACGGTCTATCAGGTCACCATCAGAGACGAGCTTTACGGAGGCGTCGGACAGATCGCGGCGATAACGGACGGTAACACGCATCACCTCATCTTCACAGTATCCGATGGCCGTGGAATGAGTCAGAGATATTCCGGTCTCGCAGCGTACACGTTCAACAAGGTCTCCGGAAGCCTTACGAAGGAGTATCTATGCGACGAGCTGGGGACATTGGGTAGATATGTGCTCCCTGTTCAGAAGGACGGCTTCTCCGGGATCTATGTCCTCATATCCGACGGGACCGAGACCGCTCTGTACAGCATGAGCACGGACAGCGAGCTGAAGAAGGTCCTGGGCGGCCTGGCGGAGATACATTCCGCCATGGTGATCGCTGACGGGCACATATTCGCACAGAGCTTTTCGTCTGGAGATCCCATCTACATGATCTCTCTGGACGGGAAGATCGAAGGGGTGGCGGAGGTTCCCACAGGGGTCCGCAACTTCAACATGGCATCTCCTCTCGTGATCGACGGCCTGTTCGTCGGCGGCACGGATGCTGGGATCTATGCCCTGTCTGGAGGCTTCGAGCCCTATTCTGATTCCAGCTCATCCAGGGGCCTGCCCGTGATCGCAGTGCTCCTCATCATCGTGGCTGTCGTCTTGGCGGCGATGGCAGTGATCTACCTGTTCCTGAGGTTCGTGAAGGGCGAGGAGCATCCTTTCGCCTACCTCAAATCCACGATCTTCCACTATCTCTACGGGGATGACATCTCCCATAACACACGCAACAAGCACAGGCTCAAGTTCGTCATAGCCGTGGGAGGGATCGTCTCCTTCGTGGCGTTCACTCTATGCCTGTGCGTCGGAGCGACGTCCGTGATGAACCCCGTCGATGCATACTCTGCGCTGTTCTCGGCCATATCCAAGGGCGGAGTGGGCCTGGACTCCACGGAGATGACAGTGTACATCACAAGGCTCCCCAGGACGATAGCCGCATTCGCGGTGGGCATAGGGCTCTCCGTGGCAGGCTGCATCTACCAAGCCATCATCAGGAACCCCCTGGTGGACCCGTACATCATGGGCGTGTCGTCAGGAGCCGGTGTGGCCGCGATAGCGGTCATAGCGTTCGATTTCACTTTCTTCGGGGTGTTCTCGCCGCATTCGATATTCCTCACTGCCATCACTGCCGGTATCGGCGGAGTGATCGCGTTCGCGTGCACGATGCTCCTGGCAGAGAAGGCAGGCGGTTCCGCGATCAACTATGTCCTGTCGGGAGTGGTGGTCGGATTGGCGTTCTCTGCCGTCCAGACCCTTATGCTCACGATGTCGGGCAGCAAGCTCAGCAACGCCCTGACCTGGCTTTACGGCTCGTTCGCAGAGGTGACATGGTCTCAGGTGGGGATCGTCCTCTTCCTGTCGGTGTTCCTCTCGGCCGTGCCGTTGCTGTGGGCCAAGGAGCTGAACCTGGTGCTGCTGGGGGAGGACCAGGCGCGCCAGATGGGGCTCAACGTCCGCAGGTTCAACAGGAGCCTGTTGATCCTCGCGTCCGTTCTCACATCCGTCTGCGTGGCGTTCTGCGGAGTCATAGGGTTCGTCGGTCTGGTGATACCCCATCTGTGCAGGATGCTCCTCGGAAGCGACCACAGGATGGTCCTGCCGGCGTCCATATGCTTCGGAGGGGCCATGCTGATGCTGGCGGACCTCCTTGCAAGGACAGGATACTATGGGATGGAGCTGCCTGTGGGAGCCATCACGACCGTGATCGGAATCCCTGTGTTCGCTTATCTCCTCATCAAGAGAGGGAGGATGTACGATGGATGACGTTCCGTTGCTCGAGATCCGCAATCTCGAGAAGACATATGAAGACGGCTATCGCGCGGTCCGCGGAGTCTCGTATACGCTGAAGCCGGGACAGCTGGTAGGGCTCATAGGTCCGAACGGCTGCGGCAAGACGACCATGATGAAGTGCATCAACCGCATGCACGACCCTACTGCGGGAGACGTCCTGATCGATGGGGAGTCCGTCCTCCAGAAGACCCCCGGGGAGATCGCCACCAAAGTGGCCAACGTTCCGGCGGAGCTCAGAGGGAGCTTCGGCCTCACGGTGTTCGAGACCGTGATGCTCGGAAGGTACCCGTACCTGAAGAACGTCTGGTGGGAGCCTCCCGAGGACGAATCCATGGTCATGGATGCTCTGGCCAAGTTCGGAGTCCTCCATCTCAAGGATCGTGCCGTGGGCGCGCTGTCGTCCGGAGAAAGGCAGAGGGTGCTCATTGCCAAAGCCTACGTCCAGCAGCCCCGTCTGATGCTCGTCGACGAACCAACGTCCCACCTGGACATGAAGTACAAGCTGGAGGTCATGGAATATCTCAACGCCATGGTCCAGAAGGACATGACGGTGCTGGTCGCGGAGCACGACATCTCCCTGATGGCCCGCTACTGCGACACCTGCATCATCATGAAGAAGGGCGAGATCGTCGGCATGGGGGATCCGAAGAAGGTCATAACATCGGAGCTCATCGAGGACGTCTACGATGTCAGCGCATCCGTCGGATTCGACAGCGAGGGCGAGCTCTTCGTCCTGCCGAAGAGGTTCAGGAGAGAGCACGGTTCACTTTAAGATTTGAACATGCATGGGCCCGTCATGACCAGATGCATCCGCGTCCCGAAGAAGGATGGCGAGCCCGTGCGTTCGAAGCTGTTCTCAGAGGGCCTCCTCGACCTCTCGGCGAGGATCCGCTCCGACGGGGACAGCCTCCTCCTGCCCATCCTGTGCGATTCTTTCGAGGGCTACGAGGTCGTCGACGCGGAGATGCAGGTCCAGGAGCACCGCCCCACCGATTATCGCGAGGTCGCCGATGTGCCCGAGGAGCTGAGGGAGCATCTTCCTTCCTCCTTCGACGTGGTCGGCGAGGTGGCGATGATCAAGCTGCCCGACGAGCTCGTTCCTTACGGCCATCAGATAGGCGAGGCGCTGCTGAGCGTCAACACCAACCTGAAGTCGGTCTTCATGGACCAGGGCGTCAAAGGGGAGTTCAGGATAAGGGACCTGGTCCACCTGGCGGGAGACGACAGCTCCGAAACCGTCCACAGGGAGTTCGGTGTCCGTCTCTGGACGGACCCGTCCAAGGTGTACTTCAACCCCCGCCTGAGCAGCGAGAGGTCCCGCATCGCAGGTCTCGTGAAAGACGGGGAGACGATCATCGACATGTTCGGCGGCGTGGCGCCCTTCGGGACTGTCATAGGGAAGCTGGCGTCTCCGAAGGAGATCTACTCCATCGACCTCAATCCGGAGGCGGAGCATTTCGCCAGGATGAACGCCGAGCGCAACGGGGTCGCATGCCTCCATCCGCTGACCGGAGATTCTTCTATGGTCATAGAAGGGCTGCCGATGGCGGACCGCATCATCATGAACCTGCCGCAGATCGCGGACAGGTTCCTGCCCTGTGCGCTGGACCACCTCAACCATGGAGGCACGGTCCACATGTACAAGATCATCGAGCGCGCCGACTTCCCCGCGTTGGTGGAGAAGATGACGTCCGATGCCAAGGGCAACGGCCATGTTATCAAGGTCTCGAGCTTCGAGCTGAAGACCTACTCTCCCACCATGAGCGTCTACTCGCTCGACATCCTCAAAGCGTGACAGTGGCTGTCCTCACGCTGTACTTGTTCCAATGCGATGCGATCACATACAGGCGCGTCGTCCCGGGCCTGCCTTCCTGCTGGATCGTTTTACGGACAAGTCCAAGGTCTTTCCTTGCAACTTTAGCCACATTGTCATGGAAGAAGTAGTCATCGTATGCGATGATGATGTCGGGGGCCCCGGTCCTGGATCTCAGCGCCAGTATGGAGATGTCCTCATGCTCTATGGACTCGAGGTCATGGTCGCCCATTGCTGAGCATATCAACGGCAACAGGAGCTGATAGCAGTTCTGGCTTTCGTCCATCGCAACGCAATCGACATCTTTCAAGATGTCATCGAAGCAGGCAAGGCAGTCATACCTGGATGTCGGGATCGAAGACCTCTCGCAGCATGCCCTCTTGCATTCGTCGATGAAGAACTCTCTCACTTCCCTGTTCGGGACAGATAATCTGCATTCGTAACGGCCATTCTCGAATTCGACCGACGTTGCGCCGAGGAATCCATAATGGAGCATGAGCGAGATGGTATCGAACCCCCACTCGTCTCCCCGATAGTACATCCAATGGTCGATGCGGTGGTCGAACGAGCCCCCTTTCAGCAGTTCCAGAAAGCTTTCCATGAATGTTCTCCCAGAGTACTTCATGATGCAGTCCATCGCAGAACGGTTGGCGGGGATGTCGATATAGACTCCCGGGGTGAAGCCGTTCTCGATGTACTTCATGACGCTTCCGGGATTGTACATCTCTGTTCCATCGAACACGAACCCACCATACCATTCCTTGACCTCGTCGAGCTTCTCCGACCGGCCGTGATGTGCTAGAATGCCGATGACGTCGGGTTCCGAGAACCCGAACCCCCCGCTCAGACGATCGTCGACCGTGGTATAGGTGCTGTAGTTGTTCCAGCTCGGGTTCAGACCGCTCCCCATGGTCCTGAGGGTCCCGGAGATGAATCCGTATTCGGCGCGGTCGTTGTCCTTCATAAGGGAAGCCATCAGATAGTCCAGTTCATCCATGATCCTGTTGCAGGTCTTCGTTCCCTGGTGCGCGACCACAGCGATATCCAGGTTGTCCACCAAGACGACCACGTCATTCCCATATCTCTCGGACAGATATTCTGTCAGGGTCTTCATCGAATATGATGGGCGCCATCTCTTGTCGGATTTCATGGCCTTATAGTCTATGCTCATCAGGCATCTCTCGTCATCCGGGTACGAATACGGAGCGAAACGGTCGCAGACGCCTATGAGCACAGTATCCAGTTTGGCTTCGAACTCTTCGGCATTGTCAGAGACCGTGTCCTTCAGGTCGATGTGCACTACGGGATAAGCGTTCTTGTGCTTCTCCAGCTCTGGATGCTCTGATACTTCCAGGCCATCGAACCACTTGTTCCCTTTGTACTCGATGTTGAAGAACGCGTCCAGCATGGCCAGGTTCATGCTGTTCCCGAACCCATGCGGGCGCAGGCAGACGATGTATGATCCGTACCTGACGACATCCTGGACCAGCATGGTCTTGTCGATGTAGTGTCCGCCGCTCTCGCGGAGCTCTATGAAGGGGTTGGCGTTTGCGATATCTCCACTCATGATGCATCACCATGCAGAATATGCAGGCAGGGGGCCCTTCCGGACCGCCCTGCCCTTTTCCTCATTCGGCAGGGACCTCCATCGCCCTCAGTCCGAAGACCTCGGGGCGGATCATCTTGGTCCTCATCTCGCACTCCCTCCTCAGGAGCTTGAAGTCCACCGTAGGCAGGCCGAACCTCTTCACAGCGTCCCACATCGATTCGGTCACCATGCAGTGCCAAACGTTCCCGAGAAGCATCTTGGGGATGTTGCTTTCCCCGTCCGTCTCGGCGACGATCCTGGAGTACTCCTTGTCCACCAGGTCCTGGGTGACGTACCTGAGGACGATCTCGTGCTCCTTGGTGGTCCCTTCCTTCTTCTCCTCGTGGCGCATGCCCCTTCCGGAGATCTTGAATGAGCAGAATGCCCTGTTGAGCACCTTGGCCCAGGTGACGTGGCCGTACTGGTTCACGAACCCGTACCTCTTGACCACGACGCCTTCCCCGCAGCCTGCGCCCTCGGCGACCATCCAGGTGTTCCCATTGTCTGCGATGTCCTCCAGGTCCTTGACGGTCGGCCTCTCGACGACAGCCAGGGGCGGGATGTACTCGATGCCGTAGTGCTCCAGGATCGGCGCGTACTCCTCGTAGGGGATGTACGCCCTGCCGGCGCAGTCCAGGACGTTGCCGTCGCCCCACTCGAACCTCGCTTCCCGGTCCTCCGAGATGAAGTCGAAGACGAACCACCTGTTCCACACCTCGGGGACGTAGGATTTGACGGTGTGGGGCACCATCCACTCGCCGTACAGGCGGATCCCGGGGAAGTCCTTCAGGAGCCTGACGATCCCCTCGTTCGACCTGGCGAACACCGCGAAGGGCTCGGGCGGCAGGATGACCTTGTTGCGGCTCATGGTGCAGACCTCGCCGTCCTCGGTGTAGGCGCACATGTTGGAACCGTCCATCTTGGGGAACACATGGCATGTGCCGTCGAGGAGCCCGACCTCCTCGTCTGCATCGATGCGTTCCACGTGCTGATATCTTACGAACACTCTCTTTCACTCCTCGACCGTTAGGTCGCGAACGGTGATGTTCGATATCTAGTATATAAGGAGATATGCCGAAAACGTGGATTTTGGTCAAAAAACGGGCAAATCGGGCTCAAAATGTAACTACAAACGCCCTTTCTGGCGCTTCGCGGAGCCGGGATCCGCGGCAATCTTGATATACAGAAAAACGTAGGATGGGGCATGACACATCTCGTCCGCGTCACGAAAGGGAGGTACCAGTACTTCTACGAGTCCAGCAGCGTCCGCGTCGAGGGGAAGCGCAATCCGGTCTCCCAGAGGGTGTACATCGGGAGGCTGGACCTGGAGACGAGGGAGTTCAAGCCGAAGAGCTACAGGGTCCACGGGGAGGCTGACCTGGACAGCTCCGCCTTCAAGAACAGGGCCCTGCCGAAGGTCCCCCGCTGCCATCTGGCGATGAGCAGGATCGAGGCCTGACGCAGGCGTTGTTTTTCATCGGTATAAGATGGATATGAAGCTATGCTTTGATAAAATAGAAAAAATTCTGAATTTATCTAAGCAGCCCTCTCGGCGCACAATCGATTGGAAGCCGGAACCATAAGATGGCAGGGGCATGCCGCCCCCGCCTGATGATGATAAGATGTTGGAATCGGGGCTCACTGCCTCTTGAGCGGGTCCAGGGTGATCCCTGTCTGCCCCTGGTAGTTGCCGCTGCGCTGGGCGTAGTCCTTTATGGTCTCGGAGTTCAGGGTCTCGAACACCATCTGGCAGAACCTCTCTCCGATCGGGATCTCCACGGGGTCGTCGGTGGCGTTGTACGCTCCGAGGGTGAGCGTGCCCTCGAACCCGGCGTCGATCTTCCCGAAGGCGCCGATTATCCCTTTCCTTATCCAGGTGGTCCTCAGCCAGAGCTGGGCGCAGATGTCGGAGGCCATGCGGACCCTCTCGACGGTGGACACGTAGAACATGGTCCTCGGAGGGATGGTGACCGTGCCCTCCTTCTTGATCTCGGGGTCTCCGCGGACGGAGATCTCCGCGATGCGGAGGTCGTAGCCGTTGGGCGTCAGACCTCTCTCGCTGTAGTCGCTGATCCCGATGTAGCCTGTCATCATGCTCTCGACGATGTCCCTGTCAGATAGGATTCCCATGGGGCCTGGATGAGCGCATGTATATTTTATCCGTGCGGGGATTCGGAGGGCATGATAATCCCGCGCCCGATCAGAGAAGGAGATTCGCTCGGGGTCACGGCGCCGTCCTTCGGCGTCGACGATCCTCTGGATGCCAAGCGCTTCGCGTCCGCACGCTCCAAGCTGGAGGCCCGCGGGTACCGCATCATCGAGACCCCCGACGTCTACACCTGCGATGAGACCGGGCGCAGCGCTCCGGCGCAGCAGAGGGTGGACGAGCTCGTGTCTTTGATAGAGGATCCGGACGTGTCCTGCATATTCTCGGCCAAGGGCGGGGACTACCAGTTCGAGATGCTCCCGCTGATGGACTGGGATTCTTACGAGCAGCATCCGAAGTGGTTCCAGGGGTACTCCGACAACACCACCCTGGCCTTCGTCATGACCGCGGAGCACGACATCGCAACGGTGTACTGCGGGAACTTCGGCGATTTCGGGATGGACGATTGGCACAGGTCGATATCCGAGAACCTGGAGTTCCTGGAGGGCCGCAGGACGGAGCAGCGGTCCTTCCCGTTCCATGCCAGGGACTTCGTGGACAGGGTCACCGGGCTGGAGTCCTTCGGGGACGACGAGCCCACCGTGTGGGGGTCCTCCTGCGGGGACGCGTCTTTCGAGGGGAGGCTCATCGGAGGCTGCATGGACGTCCTGGAATGGTTCGACCGCAAGGGCACGGCGGATCCGACCGGATTCGTGGAGCGCTACGGGAGCGAGGGGATCGTATGGTACATGGAGACCTACGACATGGATGCCGGGAGGATCTCCGCGATGCTCAGGTCCATGGAGTCGCACGGGTGGTTCGAGGACTGCACCGGGTTCGTGTTCGGGAGGCCGCTGTTCTACAACGGCGAGGGATCCTACAGAGAGCTGGTGGAGTCGGAGCTCGCCCGCTTGGAGGTTCCCGTCATCACGGATGCGGACGTGGGCCACAAGGCCCCCAGGATGACGTTCGTGAACGGCGCGAAGGCGCGGTTCGATGTCTGCGACGGAAAGTGCTGTCTGAAGTACAGCGGTCTGAGCTGACAGATGCGGGCAGAGACGATCGATTCCAGATCGGACCGATGGGCCGGGAAAGCGGCAGAGTCCCCCACGAGATAGGATTTTGGAGAAGTAAGTGGTGCAAGGGACGAGATTTGAACTCGCGGACCACTAAGGACAAGGCCCTCAACCTTGCGTCGTTGGCCATGCTTGACTACCCTTGCAGTAAGCCATGCAATAAAGATGTTATTTATAAGGGTTTGGTTTAATCAAATAAGACCGGAACATCAATCCAGACGTCCCGGACCATGAAAATGGAGACGGGGCCGGAGCCCCGTCGTTCGGATCACTGCTTCCAGTACTCCCTTCCGGCGCGTCCCATGGCCAGCACGTTCTCGTCGGGGCTGGAGATGGGGGTCTCGCATCCGGGCGCGAGGATGAACCCTCCGTCCTGCCCGGCGGCGTCTATGAGCCTGTAGGACTCCTTGGTGATCATCTCGGGCGTGCCGCTCATGAGCAGGGACACGGGGTCCAGGTTGCCCATCAGGGCCAGGTCCTTGCCGGCGGCCTCCTTCGCCTTGACGATGTCCACGGCGTGGTCGAAGCTCAGGCAGTCGGCTCCGGTGGCCTTCACGTGCTTGATGGTGCCCAGGGTGTTCCCGCAGATGTGCACGAACGTGGGGGCATCGCTCATGGCCTTCACGTCGTCCACGACCTTCTTCAGGTGGGCCTCGGAGAACTCCACGAACATGTCAGGGGAGATCAGGTCCCCGGAGGACGTGGGGTCCGCCATCCACATGACGGTGGCTCCCGCATCGATCATGCGCCTCTGCATGCCGGAGACCAGGTCCGTGACCTTTGTGACGAGCTTCTTGACCATGTCCGGGTCGAACATGGTGGCGAACATCATGTCCTCGGTCCCCATGCAGTATCCCGCTGTGGTGATAGGTCCCCAGGAGAGCCCGCAGATGTGCAGGTCCTCGGGGAGGATCCTGGCGGTCTCCTCGAGGGCCTCCACCATGACCTTGGTGAACTTGGGGCAGGTGGACGCCTCGTAGGGGTCGAACAGGGCCAGGTCGTCGATGTCCTCGGGCTTCTCGACGAGATGCCCGGGGATCATGCCGTAGTCGTCCTCGGGGTACCTGACGTTCATCCCGAGGTCGGTGAACGGCACCTGGGAGTCCAGGATGGGCTTGACGAAGTCGGACTCGGTCTTCAACGCGTAGTCGACAGCGACCTTCGCGGACACCTGCGGGTTCCATCTGGCCTCGTCGACCTTGTACCCGGCGCTGCGTGCCGCGGTTACGAGGGCGAAGTTGTTGACAGGGGTCCTGTCCGTGCTTTCGAATCTCAATGCTGCTTCAACGCAGTCTCTGTGTCCGGCATCCTTCATCAGAACACTTCCAATATGGAAGGCCATCTGATTTTCATTAGAATAATGTTCGCCCGTTCAAAGGCGGGAAGCCACGATGTCGGTGAACTCGTGGGCGGTGAGCGAGCCGCCCATGTCCTTGGTGAGGTCGCCGGCCTCGTAGGTCTGGCATATGGCGGACACTATGGCGTCGGCCTCCTTCGCCATGCCCTTGCTCCTGAGGGCCAGGGACGATGCGAGTATGACGGACGTGGGGTTAAGGCTCTCCTCGGTGACGCCCTCGAAGGTCTTGGCGAGGCCGGGGATCACGAGGGCGGTGGAGTCTCCCATGAACCCGATCGGGAAGAGATGGTTCCCTCCCGTCAGGCCTGCGAGGATCCCCGCCGCGACCTGCATGTAGAGGTCGGCGCAGACAAGGTACTGATACCTGGAAGGGTCCCTGACGACGCGGGAGGCCCACTCCTGTATGTTGCTGTGGGACAGCTCGTAGTCTCCCGATCCGAAGACCACATCGAAGGCCTCGGCGAACATGCCGCTGGAATCGGGGAACAGGTCGTCGCGGGTGATGCACTCGACCTTCCTGCACCCGCTCTGCTCCAGGAACGACAGCGCGCGTGACATCATGCGCACATAGGTGGAGGAGCTGACGAACTTGCTGAGGGTCATGCCCTCGATGTCGCGGACCTCCGACACGTCGAAGGCCCTGGAGGTGTTGCACCCCCAGAGGAACGAGGACACCTTCGCGGCGCCTTCCGTGCCGTGCAGCGACACGAACGGCCTGGCGACGGCGTACAGGTCCAGGCTCTTCCTCAGGCTGTCCAGGAGGTTCAGCGGCCTGCCCGAGGAGTCCTTGTAGGTCTTCAAAGGGCCGCAGACGGTGCTGCCGCATTCATGCATGAGCTCGACGGTGTCCGACGGCAGGTAGTCGCCCGTGCGCTCGTAGGCGTCGAAGCCTATGTCGCCGCGGACGATCTCCACCTGGCCGACGGCGACGGTTATCACCTGCTCGGCGCAGTCCATGAGCGTCGGCCCGACCCCGTCTCCGGGGAGCAGCAGCACCTTCTGCATTCAGAGCAGCCTCTCGACAAGGCCGGCGTAGATCAGGGGGAGGGAGATGGTGGCGTCGCCTTCGACGGTCATCTTCTTCGCGTCCTCCTTGACCTTTCCCCAGGAGACGGCCTCTCTGATGCGGGCTCCGGACAGGGACCCGTCGTACTCCTCGGCGGTGGTCAGGTAGATGCAGTAGTCCAGCCCTCCGCGGAACTGGTTCCACCAGATGACGTGGTGCTTGGAGATCCCTCCGCCGATGATGATGGCGCCGGTGTACTCCGCGTCGTTGGTCATCTCGGAGAGCATCTGCTCGTCTCCGAACAGGTCGATCCTGAGCTTCCTGTGCATCTGGTAGTACATCCACAGCTGGCATCCGAAGGACCCGTCGGTGATCCCGGGGACGACGATGGGGACGTTGTGCTTGTGGCACTGGTAGAGGAGGGAGTCCTCGTCCTGGAGCCTGGAGCCGACCTGGTCGATGATCTCGTGGGTGGTCATGGACTGGGTCTCGGCGAAGATCTCGTCGAACATGGGCAGGAGGTTGTCCTCCAGGACCTCTCCGTAGCAGGAGTCGGGGACCAGGACGTTCCCGAGCCTGCTGATCTCGTACTCGTCCCTGAGCTTGGCGTCGTCCATCATGAAGTCGCCCTTGTAGTAGTGGGCGAAGGACCTGGACAGGTCGTGGTCGAGGGTTCCGCAGGTGGTGATGATGAGGTCGATCATGCCGTTCCTGACGAGGTCGATGATCACACCGCGGGTCCCGGTGGCCATGATGCACGCGGGGAACGAGAGGATCCTGAGGCAGCCCTCCTTCTTGACCATGGCCTCGGCGATGTCGGTGGCATCGGCGAGCTTCTGGGCGGTGAATCCGCCCGCGCGCCCCATGGCCCTGAGCATCTGGTCGACGGTCATTCCTTTGGTCACTTTGATATCCTCAACGGGTATGAGTTCGAGTTTTCCTGACATGATAGTCACTGCCGCCTGCTAGTTGCCGGTTGTTTATAACAGTAGTGATGCTCTCCCCTGTGCGCGGCCGCCCCTTCTCTTATTATAAGGCGGGCACGGCTCATGGTTTATATAGGAGTTGGATATAGTCGGTCATATTCGAGAGGACCCACCATGTACATGCTGACCGAAGTCGAGAAGGTTGTATGCATTCCGCCCAAGGATCTGAAGGATGACATAGACAGCGTCATCGACAAGCTCACCTGGGACACCTACGAGGGTCGCCTTGGCGAGGACAAGAACTTCACCGTCCTGATCAAGAACGTCAGGACCGTCGGGCCCGGGCGCATCGTCCACGGCGACGGATCCGTCTACCAGACCGTGAAGTACGACCAGGTCGTCTTCAAGCCCAGGGACGGGGAGATCGTCGAGGGAGTCGTAGTGGAGATCCTCAAGTTCGGAGCCTTCGTCAGGTTCGGGCCCCTGGACGGCCTGCTCCACATCAGCCAGGCCATGGACGACCGCGTCGACATCGACGAGGCCAACCAGAGGCTTGTCGGGAAGGAGTCCGGAAGGTACCTCGCCGTCGGAGACGTCGTCAGGGCGAGGGTCGTCAGCGTGGACCTCAACGAGAAGAACCCGCAGGAGAGCAAGATCGGACTGACCATGCGCCAGCCCGGCCTCGGCAAGCTCCAGTGGATCGAGGAGGACAACCAGAAGAAGTCCAAAGGAGGCGACGAGTGATGGCAGGCCCCGTGTACAAAGCGTGCAAGGAGTGCAGCTTCATCTCCGAGGACGACGTGTGCCCCCGCTGCGGCGGACAGACGTCCAAGGACTGGCAGGGCTTCCTCGCAGTGGCAGATTTCGAGAAGTCCGAGATCGCCAAGAAGATGGGGATATCCGCCAACGGCAGATACGCCCTGAAGGTCCGCAAGTGAGGGGCCGATCGAGAATGTTCGACAAGGACCTCGTCCTCCCGGAATCCGCCAGGGACTCTTTCAAAGAGCCCGTCGGCAGGGAGATGGACGAGTCTGAGATCGACGATAACGCTCAAACCTGTTTCATAACCGTCGGGGACGTGGTATCCCTGACATTCAGAAGGCACGGCGTGAGGCCGCTGCTGTCCATCTACGACGGCAGCACGGAGCGCAGGGAGATGACGGACTTCGCCAAGCTCGTGGAGGGCGAGGAGAAGGAGGTCGTCTCGAACCCGGCAGGATGGATAACCGCCCAGATGGCGGATGCCGTCCGCAGGGGCATCGAAGGGGAGACCGGGCTCATCAGGGTCGAGGGAGAGGAGGATCTGGCGCTTCTGCCATGCATGATCTTCGCTCCCGAAGGCGCCGTGATAGTCTACGGGATGCCCGGAAGGTGCATGATGGCAGTCACCACGGACGGAGCTATCAGGAAGAGGGCCACCGAGCTGGTGGCGCTAATGGAGGAATCGGAATGAAGATAGAGATAACAGAGCAGAGGGAGAACCCCCTCCAGAAAAGGGTCGAGGTCCACTTCACCATCGACCACAACGGCGAGTCCACCCCCGGCAGGAATGCCGTGGCCGAGGAGATTGCCAAGATGACCAAATCCAAGAGGAACTGCGTCGTCGTCGACAGCATCGAGTCCGTCTTCGGAAGGGGCGTCTCCGTCGGATACGCCAAGGTCTACGACAACATGGACGCCGCCCTCGAGTTCGACAGGGCGTACCTGCTCAAGAGGAACGGCATCGAGGCCCCCAAGCCCGAGGCCCCCGCTGAGGAAGCTCAGGAGTGATTCTGATGGCAAAGGCAGCAGCACCCAAGAAAGCAGTCAGCAAGAAGGACGCATACCAGGTCGAGGGCGACAAGGTCGTGAGGACCAAGCCCGTCTGCCCCAAGTGCGGCCCCGGCGTGTTCATGGCCACCCACAAGGACCGTGTGTCCTGCGGCCACTGCGGATACACCGAGTTCAAGCAGAACTGAGAAGATAATCTTCAATCCGCCTCCACCCTCTCACCAGGAGGCTCAGGATCCGGCCGGGGCATCCCGCCCCGGCTTCTATTTCTTCTCATAAACCTCTAACAGATTTCTGAACGGGCTCGTAGTATAGCTTGGATAGCATGGGGGCCTCCGGAGCCTCAGACTCGGGTTCGAATCCCGACGGGCCCGCTTGCAACAACATCATCTCCGGGTTAGCGCTCGATAGTTTTTCTCAGCAAGGCATCTTGTCATCCGGATCATTATCTGCTTGGGGCCTTACCACAAATCCCTCTGCCAAAACACCACAAATCCCTCTGCCAATGACCGTAAATGAGCATTTGTAACCATCGGATACGGCAGGTCTGGGTCTTGATGGATGGAACCATGAACCTAGCCATATTATACATTCAAGGCATTAGAGATTCGGTAAGATGAAAGGACGTATTTCACCGAGGGTCGAGCTCGCCGGTCTGCCGAAGACCGTGCACGGAGGCCAGGCTTGGAAGCTCGAGGGCATCGAGGACTACAGCCACAACCTCAATCCGTTCGGTCCTCCGGAGGAGCTCGGAGAGATCGTCGCGTCGGCGATATCCGATGTCGGTCACTACCCCGACGATTCGAGCTCGGAGCTCAAAGAGGTCATATCCAAGGCTTTCAACATCGATGCCGACTGCATAACCATCGGCGCCGGCTCCTCGGACATAATCCGCAACGTCCCCAACACCTTCTATTCCAAGGGCGACAAGGTCATAATCCCCCGCCCGTCCTTCGCGGAGTACACTCAGCAGTGCAGGATCGTCGGAGCGGACATCTCCAACCACGTCCTCAGGCCCGAGGACGATTTCAGGATAGACGCCGACAGGCTCCTGGAAGAGGCCGAAGGCGCCAAGGCAGTGTACATCTGCAACCCCAACAACCCCACCGGGAGGGTGGAGCCCCGCGACAAGATATGCGCCATCGCCAGGGCGTTGGAGGAGAGGGGAACGCTGCTGTTCCTCGACGAGACCCTCCTGGAGCTGGTTCCCGGCTACACGGACATAACGATGTCCGGCATGGTCGGGCGCTTCTCCAACCTGATCGTGGCATCTTCTCTGACCAAATCGTTCGCGATCCCGGGGATCAGGATAGGCTTCGGCATGTCCAATCCCGACCTTATCTCCGAGATGGAGAAGACCCGCATGACATGGAACGTGGGGCAGATCGAGCAGACCGTCGCCACCGTCCTGCTGAGGGACAAGATGGACTACGTGGACCACGCGGCCGCCGTCATGGGCGAGGAGTCGGAGATAATGAACGCCTCTCTGAGGGAGGTCGGGTTCCCCGCAGGGCCCGTCTCGGACTCGTTCTTCTACTTCAACTCTGTCGAATCCCTCGGGTTCGACGGCGCCGATTTCGTCAAGCGCATGCTCAGGCACGGCATAATGGTGAGGGACTGCGCTTCCTTCGGCGAGGATTACAAGAGCTATGTCAGGTACAGCGTGAAGGACCGCGAGAGGAACTGCAGGTTCATCGCTGCCGTGGACGCTGTCCTGAACGGGTGATCTCATGATCCTCTGGTTGGACGCCATACTGGTTGTGTTGGCGGCCCTGGCCATCGACCGCTTCATCGGAGAGGTCCCCAACTCCGTCCATCCCCTCAGGTGGATGGGCAACATCCTGTCGGCGATAGACCGCCATGTGGAGTCCAGAGGGTCGAACAAGGTCATCGTCATCGGGTTCCTGTCCTATCTCTTCGTCTTCCTGCTGTTCGCGGGCATAGGGCTGTGCATCACATCCTTCCTGAGGTACGCCGTGGGCCAATGGCTCGGCGGGACCGCAGGAACCGTCGCATGGATCCTGTCGACCGCCATGATATTCAAGATCAGCTTCGCGGTGTTCTCCTTCAGGAAGCACTGCGACCCCATATGCGCCGACCTGGACTCCGGAGACACGGAGGCTGCCGCAGAGAAGGTGCAGATGATCGTCAGCCGCAACACCAAGGGCATGGACGCGGAGCACATCGCGTCTTCATGCTGCGAGACGGTCACCGAGAACCTGGTGGACAGCGTCTGCTCGCCGGTGCTCTACTTCTCGCTGTTCGGGCTCCCCGGAGCGGTGATGTTCCGCTGCGCCAACCTGATGGACGCCATGTGGGGGTACCTCAACGACAAGTACTCCAAGCTGGGCAGGTTCCCCGCGCGCTTCGACGACGTTCTCGGTTTCGTCACTTCCAGGGCCTCTCCCGTGTTCATAGCCGTCGCCGGCAAGATGCTCGGAATGGACTGGAGGGCTTCCATCCCTGCGGCCAAGGCCGAGCACACCAAGACCCCCAGCCCCAACAGCGGATGGTCCATGACCGCTGCGGCCGCGGTGCTGGGCATAAGCATGGAGAAGAAGGGCGTCTACGTCATGGGGACAGGCCCCATGCCGACCACGGCCGACGTGAAGAGGTGCTGCAGGCTCATCGAGCTGACATCGATCGTGTTCATCCTGACCGTGGGGATCATCCTCTACGGGACCATAGGGATAAACGTGCAGCTGTTCGTGGAGGACAGCCTGTTCGGATTCTGGAGCGGATTGCTGTGAGGTTCCTGAAAGAGACTGCCATCGTCCCCGTGGACGGATGGGACGTGGGATATGCTGTGTTCGAGGAGAGGATGGAGGTGCTCAGCAGCGCCGTGCTGAACGGCGGGGACTCCATGGCGAGCGCCATCTTCATAATGCAGGTCCCGAAGGACTACTGCTGCGACGACCCGCTGACAGATGCCGTGCGTGTGAGGGACGCACTGGGGCTCCCCGAGGACACTGTGGGCATGATGACCGCCGCCGAAGTGGGGCGCGTGTTCAATTCATCGCTGGGGGAATGCAACGGTGTCGAGGCTGTCGCCATCGCCACCGCCGGGCTCAGCAACCACGTCGTCGCCGGAGAGACCCTGGACAACTATCCCGAGAGGAGGGTCGTGTCCGATGCGAGGGCCGCCCGCATCGCCGGGACCATAAACATCGCGGTGCTCTCGCCGTCCCCTCTGACGATGACCGGCAAGGTGAACCTCCTGATCCCCCTGGTTGAGGCCAAGTCCGCCGCCATGGCGGACCGCGGGTACAGGGAGACCGGGACGACGTCGGATTCCATGGCCGTGCTCTGCCCAGTCGGAGACGACAGGGTGGATTACACGGGGACCGGCTCCGACATCGGGATCGCTGCTGCCAGAGCAGTGCGCTCCGCCGTGGGATTCGCACTGGAGCAGAGGTTCGAGCATCCGGTGATGGAGGAGCCCTTCAGGCTGCTGGAGAACGCCGGATACGGCCTGGGCCGCATGATGGAGATGTCCGGGACAGGGCTCTCCGAGGATGATTTCCGTTCCAAGGTGTCCGAGGCCCTCGGGTCGAAGGACGTCAGGGCGATGATCGACATCGCCATGTTCTGCCGCGACAGGGCCGATTCCATGGCCGAAGACGGCGAAACCTCTTCCAGGGACCTGCTGGAGGGCATGTTCTCCTCCGTCGCAGGGTCCGATATGAGATATGATGATACTATGGAATGCGCCGTCAGGGCGCTTCTGATCCGTGCAGGTGTTACGAGATGAGTTCAGAGGAATGCGGAGGGAAGGGCTCGGCGCTGAAGGCCATGGTGTCCTTCTTCACGATATGGCAGCAGGACATAACCCAAGAGGACATGGACGCCATGGAGAAGGGCTTCCATCTGGCGCCCCTCATCGGGCTGTTCTTCGGAGCGGTGCTCATCGTCATAATGGCGGTGATGACCGCGCTGAGCATGTCTTTCGGTTTCGGATCGTCAATGCTCTACGCGGTGTTCTGCCTTGCAGCCGTCTGGATCGGAAGCAAGTTCATCCATTTCGACGGCCTGACCGACTTCGGCGACGGGATGATAGTCTCCGGAGCCCGGGAGGACCATGTCCGCGCGCTGAAGGACACCCTGGTCGGCGCCGGCGGGATCGGCGTCGCATTGACCGTTGTATTGCTGTCGTTCTCCGCCTACTCCTTCGCAGCCTTGTCCCTGATCGTGCTGGCGCCTCTCGTCGAGGTCTTGGTGAAGAACGCCATGGTCGTCGCCGCGGCGTTCGGAAATCCCGGGAACGGCATGGCCGGGAAGCAGGTGGCCATGACCACCAACGACTCCGCCGTGAAGTCTATCGCCCTGACGTTCGTGCTCGGCGTCGTGCTGGTGTTCGTCACGCTGGCCGTCCAGAGCTTCATATTCGGATATTACGACAGGCCCTCCTATCTCGGCTGGGAAGGCGTCCTGGTGGCGTTCGTCTTCGGGCTGGCCGCTTCGATCGTCGTCGGCCGTGCGATGGCCTCCAAGGCCAACTCCACCTTCGGGATGGTCAACGGGGACATCCTCGGAGCCACCAACGAGATCTGCAGGCCCGTTGCCATGATCGTCATGGCGCTCGTGCTCCGTGTGTGGGGATTCTGATGCAGGCATTGATCAACGCCGGAGGCAAGGGGACCCGCATGGGGAAGTGCGGGGTCGAGAAGCCCATGCACATGGTCGGCGACAGGCCCGTGGTCGCAAGGGTCGTGGAGGCTCTGCAGCACTCCACTCATATCGACAGGATCCTGGTGTCCGTCAGCGACAACACGCCAAACACCGAGCAGTACCTCCAGAGCATCGGGGTGGAGACAATCAGGACCTCCGGGGAGAGCTTCATGGACGACCTCCACCAGGCCTTCGGGTCCATGGACGGGGACTACGTCCTGACGTGCCCTTCCGACCTTCCTCTTCTTACGACGGAGGTGGTCAACACGTTCATAGAGTACTTCGTGCCCGGCCTGATGGAATCGGCCATCGCCGTGGTGGACGAGGCCACCGTGCTCGGCACCGGCATAACGCCGTCCTACACCAGGGAATGCAACGGCAGGCAATGGGTGCTGTCCGGACTGTGCATAATGAACCGCCCGCGCACGCTCGCAGGCGATTACCTTGAAGAATACCTTTTCGAGACGAACTGGGTGGAGCTGTCGGTCAACGTGAACACGCCGAAGGAGCTCGACCTGGCCCGCAGCTATTTCAGGGAGTGACCCTCCCCCTTCGGAAGGGGGAGGAGAAGGCCCCCTTCAGAAGCCCATTATCTCCTTGTAGAGCCTGTGGACCTCGTCCTGGAGGTCGGAGCACGTTATCTTCCCGGCCGACTCGATGATTGCGCCGACGGAAGCCCCTCCGCATCCCACTCCCTCCTTGATGAAGCCCCATTCGTATGCCTGGAGCCCTTCATAGGGGCTGTCGCTGTAGTCCACGTTGACATAGACTATCGGGATGCCCGGGGAGATGCAGTCCATGATCTTCCTCATGCTGGAGTTGGGGTCGTTCATCAGCCATCTGGTGGTCCCCTGGAAGAAGTTGCCCACCAGCTCCGGGTGCAGGGCGACTGCTCCCGCCATGACGGCGGCCAGCTGGGTGCCTCCTCCCACGATCACGGGCACGGACTTCGCCGCGCCGCAGAGGATCCCGATGTTCGCTGGCAGCATCGGATCTCCGACGCACTCGATCGCCTTCAGGGGGTCGTCCTTCAGGTCCCCGGGCTTGATGCCGGCGGCCTCCATGGCTTCCGCCACGAGCTTGGACTTGAGCTCCTTGGGGTTGTTGGGGGAGCTGCTGCTGACCAGGTTCTCCTTCAGCACTCCCATGGCCATCATCACCGCCAGTGCGGTGGTGGTGCCTCCGGCGCAGCTCTCGCTTATGACAACGAAGTCGTAGGCCCTGGCGAGCATCTCGCCGAACATGTAGCCCTTCTCGTACTCCTCCTTGACGTTCTTCACCGATCTCCCGGTGATGATCTTCTCGCCGCACTCGCCTCCCACGTCGATGTACGGGACGTATGGGACGACCTCGCACCCGCCGTTGACGATGTAATATGGCATCTCTGACAGGTTGAGGGCAGCTTTGGTCAGCGTCGCGGGAGTGGGTATCCCTCCGGGGTTGATCGGTATCCCCTTCATGCAGGACACCTTGCCGCTCACCAGGATCTCCGCGTCCGCGGCGGGGGTGAACATCGTCAGCTCTGGCGTGTCGCCCGCATCGGACACCCCCGGGATTGTGGACGTGCGGGTGTTGGCGACCGTGCATGTGAACACGCCCCTCTTCCCCCATATCCTGGAAAGGATGTCTTTGGCTGTCTTCTCGTCCCCGTATACGCTCAGGGATGGCGGTATCTCGAACTCCATCTGCTGTTCACCTGACCTTGCTCAAAGCGGTTTTGACTATGTCGGCCACGGGGATCATCCCGCCTTCGGGGACTCCCATGTCCATGCTGGTCCACAGCGGGACCTCCATCAGTATGTGCTCCCCCGTGACGCAGGACGTGCCGTGGTCCACGAAGTAGACTATGTTCTCCACGTCCGGGAAGTACTCCTCCATCAGCCTGTCCGTCTTCTCCAGGACGGCCTTCTTCTTGAAGGGGTCCTTCTGGTGGCTGTACTCGTCCACCTCGTCCACGTGGAGGAACACGTCGCCCTTCTTCAGGGCGTCGCGGGCCACCGGGAACCTCGATTCCAGATCGTAGATTATATGCGTCTCGTAGCCGAGGGACGCGCATATGCCCATGGATGTGGGGCTGTCGGAGACCGCGGTCATGTTGCGGATCTCGGGGAACCCGGGGTACTGATGCCCCATCCTCCCGCATCCCCAGGGGTATCCTGTGATGCCGTCCAGCTCGCCTGCGACGGTGGTGACCAATTTTCCGAGATCTCCGGGCACCTCCTTGTACGGAGCGTCCACAGGAGGGGCGGGCAGCGTCGGGACGTCGTCGGCCTCCATGGTGAGGACCGCCCTCCCTTCTATGAAGAACTTGATGGCCGGATCGTAAGAGGACAGGATGTCCATGTGGGACATGATATGCTCTTCCAGGGCGTCCTTGATCTCGGAGGTGTTGTAGCACCACCTGACCATCCCGTCGCCTATCTTCGCGGGGCTGAGCCTGAAAGCGGCCCTTTTGCTGTCGGATATGGGCAGCCCGAGGCCCAGTGCCTCCAATGCGGCCCTCTCGATCTCAGGGGGATGCCCGGTGAAGAACTCGTTGAGGAAGAGCTGAGTGTATCCTCTGCCGGTGGTCCGGTAGCGGTGCGGCGCCTTGCTGCGCATGAACGGCATGTCCGCGACCTCGAACGGCTTCTTCCCTCCCATCAGCGGATTCGGGTGGTCCTCTGCTCCGTCGAGCAGAACGAAAAGCGTGTTGTCCATCATATCCTCCCGAGCGCGATGGCGGCCTGTCCCACGGATATGCCGCAGTCCCCGTTCGGAACCTCCTTATGTATCGCTGGTAGATGGTCGGATGATATAACCATATCCTTGAACATGCTGGCTATGGCGGAGTTGTAGGACACCCCTCCCGATAATCCTATATACTTGAATCCTGCGGAGTCCGCTGCTGAGATGGATGATACGACCAGCTCACTCATGATGTTATATACGATGGAGTATGCGGCATCCTCCTTCCGGACGGAGCCGATCCTGTCGAACAGGTGGGCCGTGCGGATAACGCCGTGATCGGTGCATGTCTCGAACCCGTCGACCAGCTTCCCTCTGGAGAGGAGGGGCTCCAGCAGCATGGCGGGCTCGCCGTCGTATGTGCGCTGGCTGCAGACGCCCAGGCTGTACGAGAGGGCGTCGAGGATCCTGCCCATGGAGGAGGTCTTCACGCTGCTGCCCATCATCTTGAACATCACTGCGGCCTCCCTGTCGGTGAAATCATGGTTCTCGCTGCCGTTCATGGAGTCTATCGCGAACCTGAGCCTCCTCAGGTCGTACAAGGCGCGCTCGGAACCGAGCAATGGGATGTACTCCAGGTGCGCCGCCCTCTTATAGCCGGAGAAGTCGGCGGACAGGACCTCGCCTCCCCATGCCATGCCGTCGTCTCCGTGGCCTGTGCCGTCCAATGCGAGGCAGGCGCATCCGTCTATGGACATGTCCGCCATGAGGGATGCCGCATGGGCCCACTGGTGCTGAACCTGGATGATCTCAGCACCGTGCTCTTCTGCCAGAGCCTTGGCCAGCTTCCTGTTGGAGTATCCCGGATGGAGGTCGATGGCAATCACCGATGGATTGCATCCGACCAGCCTGATCTGCGTCCTGACGGCCTCTTCCAGGTACTCGGGCACGCCGATCTTCTCGCCGTTCCCGATGTACTGCGTGGGCCATATGGTCCCTCCGGAGGCGACGGAACCCGTGAGGTTCTCCTGGGCCCCCAGGGCGACCGCGTCGCCGGCTTTGCCGAAGCGGAGCCCGAAGGGGATGCTCCCTCTGGACCTCCTTATGTACTGCGTCCGGTCGCCCAGCATCCTCAGGACGGTGTCGTCGGCGCGGTTGATTATCTCCTGATCATGGAGGAGGTACGCGTCGGCGCCCAGCTCCATGATGCGGACGTCATCGGTGATCATCGGCTCCCCGGGAAGGTTGGCCGAGGTCATGAGAAGGGCGTCGTGCTGCAGCTTTGAGAACAATATATGGTGCATCCCGGTGTAGGGCAGGAAGATCCCGATGTTGTCCAGGCCGGGCGAGGCGGACTCGATCCCGGGGACGTTCCTCTTCTTCACCAGGACTATGGGGCGGCTGGGGGACTGCAGCATGGCCTCCTCTTCCGGCGTGGGGTCCGCGTACCTGCGGACGGCGTCCATGTCCCGGACCATTATCGCGAAGGGCTTCCGCTTGCGGCCGTACCATTCCCTCATGTCGTCGATGCGGTCCAGGGTGCAGCAGATGTGCATCCCGCCCCATCCCTTGATCACCGCGCGGCATCCGCCATCCAGCATCTCTGTGAGGCGGGCTATGGGATCGTCTTTGATCGTGGTGCCGTCGGGCAGGACCAGGCGGTAGGTCGGTCCGCAGACGGGGCAGCAGACGGTCTGATGGTGGAACCTCCTGTCGGAAGGGTCGCCGAACTCCCTGCCGCATTCGGGGCACATTGGGAACCTGTCCATGGAGGTCAGCGGACGGTCGTAGGGCATCCCTCTCAGGAGGGTGAACCTGGGCCCGCAGTCGGTGCATGTCGTGAAGGGATACCCGTGCCTGCGGCCTCCGCGGAACATCTCTTCCACGCAGCGGTCGCAGATGCAGCTGTCCGCCGGGATGGACGCTCCCGAGCCGGTCCCGGAGGAGCCGATGATGGAGAACCCCTGCCCTCCTGTGTATTCGGTGTCCTCCTTCTCCACGGAGGATATCCTGGCCAGCGGCGGGAGGGACGCGGTCAGTATCTCTACGAGATCGTCTCCGCGGTCGGTGTCTATGATGACGCAGGAGCCGTCGTTCCTGACGGTGCCCGATGCCCCGCAGGCCATCGCGGCACGGTAGACCGCGGGCCTGAAGCCCACGCCCTGCACCGTGCCGCGGATTGTGATCCTCATGGTCGCGGAGAATGCATCGGGGGTTATTGGATTTTCCCGGCTCAGCGGGTCTTGTTGCCGCAGGCGCAGGCCGGCGGCAGGTCGTTGCCCATGGACGGAGGCTTCTGCCTGTCCACGCTCAGGACGCCGTCCGGAACGTCCAGGAAGTCGGCGAGGTCCTGGTCGGAGGGGTAGGCTCCGGAAGATATGATCACACCGTCGTAGGTGCAGATCGGAAGGGCTCCGAGGCCCTTCGAGGACACCTCGTCGAAGGCCTCTCCGGGAGGGAGGTCCTCGGCTGTGGTGCAGGCCACCCTGTCGACGGCTATCCCTGCGGATGCGAGGCGGCGGTGAGAAGAATCGAACCTCTCGAAGTCCTCGGGATGGCTCTTGGAGTAGCCTTCGTACTCATACACGGTCATTTCGCTCATGTGTGGGTCGCTCCTTTGTTTGTTTTGGGGTTTGAGGCCCCCGGAGGGGCCATGGGAAGAGTATCAGTTGAAGGTCTTCTTGTACTTCTCGATGGTGTACTCGACGATCTTCTTCGACTCGGCGGCGTCGACGGTGCCGTTGACCTCGGTGGTCTTGTGCTCCAGGGCCTTGTAGACGGTGAAGAAGTGGCACATCTCGTCGATCACGTGCTTGGGGATCTCGGAGATGTCCTTGATGCCGTTGTACACGGGGTCTTTGTACGGGATAGCGATGATCTTCTCGTCGTTGTCTCCGCCGTCGACCATCTTGATGGCTCCGATGGGGTAGCACTGGACGAGGGTCATGGGCAGGATGGGCTCCGAGCAGATGACGAGGGCGTCCAGGGGGTCGCCGTCGTCGGCGTAGGTCTTGGGGATGAACCCGTAGTTGGCGGGGTACTGGGTGGATGTGTACAGGATCCTGTCCAGCTTGAGCATCCCGGTCTCCTTGTCAAGCTCGTATTTGGTCTTGCTCCCTTTGGTGATCTCGATGACGACCATGAAGTCGTCGGCCTTGATCTTCTCGGGGTCCATGTCATGCCATATGTTGCTCATGTTAAGCCTCTGGTTCTACAATTCCGCGTTTTGTAGAAATACGTTGGCATGGGGCTCTGCGGGAAACCGATAAAGCCCCGCTAGGCCATCGAGTGGTATGGACGGGGGACACGCTTGCATGGTGGTGGATGCGCACATCCATCTCGCGGAGGAGATGCCGGCAGGCTGCTATCCTGACCTGGACAGCGTGGGGATGGCGTTCTGCTGCTCGGCGGGGCCCTCCGATTGGGACAGGATAAGGGCGGTCGACCGTATCGGGACAGTGAGGTTCTACGGGGTCCATCCATGGGCCGCGTCAGAATGGTCGCCTGAGATGTCACAGAGGCTGAGGGCCATCCTGGAAGAGGATGCCTCGGCAGGTGTGGGCGAGATCGGCCTGGACTCCAAGAGCCTCAGGTCGCCGTACGATGTCCAGAAGGCCGCGTTCTCGGACCAGCTGGACATCTGCGGAGAATACGGGAGGGTGGCGAACATCCATTGCGTCGGCGCGGAGCAGGACGTTCTGGAGATGGTCCGCGGGCGGAAGGCCCGTTTCGTCATGCACGCATTCTCCAACGAGAGCTACGCCAGGTCCCTGGTGCGCGAGGGCGCGTACCTGTCCGTGAACCCCCGCATACTCGCCAGGTCCGAGGAGAGGGTGGCGAGGCTGCTGTCGTCCATCCCGGGGGACAGGCTCCTGCTGGAGTCCGACGCCCCGTTCTCGCCGAGGTTCGAAGGGATGCACGCTTTCGCTCATCGGATCGCTTCCATCATGGGCGTTCCGACGGAAGAGCTATTATCGGACGTGTCCGGTAACGCCGTGAGGCTGTTGGATGACCGGGATGGCGCAGAGGACCGAGCTGCTGATAGGCGAAGAGGGAGTCGAGAGGCTCAGGAACGCTTCCGTCATAGTGTGCGGATGCGGCGCAGTGGGAGGATACGCTCTTGAGGGGCTGGTCCGTGCCGGGATCGGCCGCATAAGGGTCGTGGACGGGGACGTGTTCAACGAGAGCAACCTGAACCGTCAGATCTTGGCGACAACGGCAACCGTCGGAAGGCCGAAGGCCGAGGTGGCATGCGAGAGGGCCCGTTCCATCAACCCGTCGATCGACATCTCGGCGAAGGTCCTCCATGTGAGCTCCGAGACCCTGGACGAGATCCTGGAAGGCGACTTCGATATTCTTGTGGACGCCATCGACACGGTCCGCTGCAAGACCGAGCTCCTCCGCAGGGCGTCGGAGATGCGCATCCCCACGTTCTCGTCGATGGGAGCCGCTCTCCACACGGACACATTGGCTGTGAGGGTGGCGCCTCTGAAGAAGACCCGCACCTGCCCGCTGGCGGCCAGCGTGAGGAAGGCCCTGAAGGATGCGGACACTTCGAACATAACCTGCGTCTACTCCGAGGAGCCCCCCGTAGTCGTTCCTTCGGAGAGGGACGAGCACGGGAAGAGCGTGCTGGGATCGCTTCCCACGGTGCCTGCGGTGTTCGGTATGAACCTGGCGAACCAGGCCATATCGTACCTGATAAGCAGGCCGTGAGGCCAGCGCACCATATAGATATTTAATACAGGCGCGGATAGCGGTCACGACCGCCCGGGAAAAGAGAACTCCCGGGATTCGAGGGAATGCGATGATAAAGCAGATCCGTGCCAATTATAACGCAAAGGACATCGAGAAGGATGTCCAGAACTACTGGAAAGAGACAGATGCCTACGAGAAGACGAGGGAGTACCGCGCCAGCGGCGAGAACTTCTACTTCGTCGACGGCCCACCGTACACCACCGGGGCCATCCACCTCGGAACGGCCATGAACAAGACCGTCAAGGACATCTTCATCCGCTACTGGAGGATGAACGGGCTCAACGTCCGCGACCAGCCCGGATTCGACATGCACGGACTCCCCATCGAGGTCAAGGTCGAGAAGAACATCGGCGTCCACTCCAAGAAGGACATAGAGGAGATGGGGATAGACAAGTTCGTCTCCACCTGCCAGGACTTCGCCAAGGGCCTGCACGCCAGCATGACCGAGCAGTTCAAGCAGCTCGGAGTGTGGATGGACTGGGACCACCCCTACCAGACGCTCAAGCTGGACTACCTGGAGTCCGCATGGTGGACCCTTCAGAAAGCCTACGAGAAAGGCCTGCTCAGGCCCTCCAGCAGGGTCGTCACCTGGTGCCCCAGGTGCGAGACCGCTCTGGCAGAGGCCGAGATCGAGTACTGGGACGAGACCGACCCGTCCGTCATGGTCAGGTTCCCCCTGAAAGAGGGCGAGGGCTCCCTGCTCATATGGACCACCACCCCCTGGACCCTGCCGTCCAACATGGCCGTTGCCGCCCACCCCGACCTGGACTACGCCAAGGTGAAGATGTCCGGCGCCAAGGGAGAGGAGATCGTCGTCATCCTCGAGTCCCAGGCCGAGTACGTCATGCAGAAGGGCGGATACGAGTCCTTCGAGGTGATCGAGAGGATGAAGGGGAAGGACCTGGAGGGCATAGCATATGTGCCTCCCTTCGAGCTTGCCGCCGTCCCCAAGAGCGAGTGGACCTTCAAGGTCCTCCTGGCGGACTACGTCGAGAACGACAACACCGGTCTGGTGCACACCGCCCCCGGCCACGGTCCCGACGATTACGAGACCGGGAAGAGGTACGGGATCACAGCGTTCTGCCCCGTCGCCGAGAGCGGAAGGTACACCGACGAGTTCCCCGACATGGCCGGCAAGAAGGTCAAGACCGTCAACGAGGACATCGTGAAGATCCTCGATGAGAAGGGCATCCTCTTCAACACAAGCAAGATCAAGCACAGGTACGGGCACTGCTGGAGATGCAAGTCCCCCATCATCTACAGGAACACCAGGCAGTGGTTCGTGGATGTCCCGCAGGTGAAGGACCAGATGCTGTCCGAGATCGACCGCGTCAAGTGGGTCCCCGACTGGGCCGGAGAGTCCAGGGAGAGGAACTGGGTCGAGGGCGCCAGGGAATGGTGCATCTCCAGGCAGAGGTACTGGGGCATCCCCATGCCCGTCTGGGAGTGCGAGTGCGGCGAGAAGAAGGTCGTCGGGCAGTACGAGGAGCTGAAGGCCGGCCAGGGCTACACCGAGGGCATGGACACCCACCGCCCCTGGATCGACGGCGTCACCTTCACATGCCCCAAGTGCGGCAAGACCATGCACAGGGTCCCGGACGTCCTGGACGTCTGGTTCGACTCCGGTGTCGCCGCCTGGGCGGCGCTCGGCTATCCTCACAAGAAAGAGGAGTTCGACAAGTGGTGGCCTCCGAAGTTCATAGTGGAAGCTCACGACCAGACCCGCGGATGGTTCTACTCCCAGCTCGGAGCCGGAGTCATATCCTTCGACCGCGCCCCCTACGACGAGGTCATGATGCACGGATGGGTGCTGGACCCCAAGGGGCAGAAGATGTCCAAGTCCAAGGGCAACGTCATCGAGCCCCTGGAGATCATCGACCAGGTCGGCGCCGATTCCATGAGGTACTACCTCATCAAGAGCAACGCGCCCTGGGAGGACACCGCTTTCCAGAAGGAAGGGCCCAAGAACGCCAGGAAGGTGCTGAACACCTACTGGAACGTGGTCAACTTCGCGTCCACCTACATGATCATCGACGGCTACGACCCCGAGGCCCACCCCATGTCCGAGGTCTCCCCCTACCTGAGGGACGAGGACCGCTGGATGATCTCCAGGACCGAGAGGATGGTCGCTTCCGCCACGGAGTGCCTGGAGAGCAGGGAGCTCCACAAGCTGGCCAGGATGCTGGAGGACTACATCATGGAGGACCTCTCCAGATGGTACGTGTGCCTTGTCAGGGACCGCTCCTGGTCCGAGGACGGCGACATGGCCAAGGACAAGATCGCCTCCTACTTCACCCTCTACTATGCGATCATGAAGACCGCCCTGGTGCTGGCCCCCGTGGCCCCGCACATCGCCGAGGAGGTCTACCAGCACATGGGCGGGAAGAAGCTCACCGTCCACATGGAGGACTGGCCCGTCTGCGACACCTCCCTCATCGATGAGGATGTGGAGCACAGCATGTCCCTCGTCCGCGGCATCGTGGACATCGTCGCCGCAGAGAGGGCCAAGATGGGCTCCAAGCTCAGGTGGCCCCTGCTCCAGGTGTTCATCCGCGGAAACGACCAGTCCGTGAACTCCGCTGTCAAGAGGTTCGACTCCGTCCTGACCGACCAGGCCAACGTGAAGAAGGTCGTCTACCTCGGCAAGGAGGAGATCCCGTCGTCCGAGATGGAGCCCGTGGAGTTCGCCGAGGGGACCATGTTCATCGACTTCTCCGTCACGCCCGAGATCGAGGCCGAGGGATACGCCAGGGAGCTCATCAGGAGGATCCAGCAGATGCGCAAGGACATGAAGCTCAACGTCGAGCAGTACATCTCCTGCCAGGTGTCCGCCGAGCCCAGGCTCATGGAGCTCTTCGGGACGTGGAAGGACCACATCGCCGGAGAGGTCAGGGCCAAGTCCCTGGAGTTCACAGACTCGCCTTCCGGGTCCGAGGTCAAGTCCTGGGACGTCACCGGAAAGGAGATCGTCATCGGCCTCACGCCGATGGAGTGATCCGGGAACAAACCTCCCCGCCTGGACGCAGGCGGGGAATCTTCTACTAATTTTTCAGTCGAACCGTATCCGTATTAATATCGTGGGGGGCAAGAAAGCATCATGATTCTGTACTTCAGCGGAACCGGAAACAGCCTCCTCGTAGCTCGCATGCTCCAGAAGCTCACCGGGGATGAGATGGAATCCATTGCAGAGCTGAGGAAGAACGGCATCCGCACCGTCGCGTCCAACGGCCCCTTCGTGGTCGTGGCCCCCATCTACGCCTGGAAGATCCCCCACTTCGTGGAGGAGTTCATCAACGAGGCCACCTTCAAGGGCAGCGACATGATGTACTTCGTCATGACCTGCGGGCAGGACTCGGGGTTCAACGCGAAGTACGTCGAGAACCTGTGCAGGTCGAACAAGCTGGTCTTCATGGGCGAGGCCGACATCGTCATGCCGGACAACTACCTGATCATGGACAACCCTCCTTCCAAGGAGGATGCCGAGGCCGAGGTCCGCGGCATAGTGCCCAAGGTGAAGGCCCTGGCGGAGTGCATATCCATGGGAAAGAAGTTCGAGACCGTTCCGAGATACGGCATCCTGAAGACATACGTCATCAGCCCCCTGTTCTACAAGTTCTTCATAGACTGCCCCGGCTTCCACACCACGGAGCTGTGCGACAGCTGCGGCCAGTGCGTCCAGTACTGCCCGACGGACTGCATCTCCATGGAAGAGGGCAGGCCCGTCTGGACGGGGAACTGCATCCAGTGCCTTTCCTGCATCAACAGGTGCCCCGTGCACGCGATCGAGTTCAAGAGCAAGACCGTCGGGAAGAACAGGTACACCTGTCCGTACACCGACCCGTCCGATATCCTGGACGAGTGATCCCGTTATAGAATGGCCGGCAGGCATCCTTCGCCGGATGCCCGGCCAGCCGTCATGAGGTTTTTCCCGGGGGCATGCCCCGGCGATCAGTCCCTGAGGCCGAGGCCTTTCAGGATCTTCACGGTCCCGTCGACGGTGCCTTCGCAGGCAACGTCTTCGGGGGACGACCAGCGGAACGCCTCGTTCTCGTTGTTGAGAACGGGCTCAGCGTCTTCGCAGTCGAACCTGAACGGATAGACCTTCCAGAGCTTCCCGCCTTCTCTGACGTAGATAGGATCGAGGGATGCTGCGGGCTCTCCGACCTTCAGCTCCGTCTCCTCCAGGATCTCCCTGCGGGCGGCGTCCTCCGGAGACTCTCCGGGCTCGACCTTGCC
The DNA here is from genome assembly GCA_963605395.1 of Firmicutes bacterium CAG:194. Lineage (GTDB taxonomy): Archaea > Thermoplasmatota > Thermoplasmata > Methanomassiliicoccales > Methanomethylophilaceae > Methanoprimaticola. Next base: position 3,437 of record CAVCVB010000004.1, on the reverse strand, counting down.
GGTCACGAGGGACCACCTGTCCGGGAACGACCTGCTGGTGGCAGGGCGCTTGAGCATGAGGATGCCTTTGCTGGTAACGACGGCGGAGGACACGGCGCACGCCATCTCCACGCCTTCTATCTCGATGGTTCCCGCATCCGCATCCACCACGACGACGTCCCCGTCCAGGAACGCGTCGACGGAAGGGACCTTGTCGACCATTGGGATGGATGATATCACAGCGCCGGTGGCGACGATGGTCTCCGCGGACTCGTTGATGACGGCCGCCGGAGCGGCTCCGTGGACCATCAGGTCGTACATGACGAAGGATCCGACGGTGCTGCCCTTCCCTTTGGGGAAGACCAGGATCTTGCCGGCCACGTTGCCACCGTTGCCGACCCTCAGGTCTCCGGTGGATCCGTCAACGCCTCCGAGGAAGCTCAGGGGCTCGTCCAGCTTGATCACTTCCCCCTTCGCCTTTCCGGGGGATATGCTGCGTCCTTCGAACCTCACATTACCAGCTCCATCAGCGCGGAGATGTCCCTGCACATGGCCTTCTGGGAGCACAGGGTCGGCAGGTAGTTGCCGGCTTTGGCGGAGTTGGTCCCGGTGCGCTCGAAGGTCCCCTCGATGGGGGCGACGACCATGCACGTGTCCGCCAGGACGGGGCCGAATTTCTCCATGACAGCGACGTCCTCGGGGCACTTGTCCCTGACCTCGGCGGAGGTGCAGAACCATATCTCGATGTCCTTGTTGACCTTCTCCTTCCCTTTCAGGAAAGCCGCGATCTGGTGCATCTCCTTCTCGGTGAGGTGGGGGCATCCGATCGCGATGAGCTGGACGTCGTCGGCCTTGTTCAGCTTGCCGTAGGCGGCGTCCAGCTCCTTCTTCCCGATGTGGATTGTCTCCAGCCCGGACACGTCGTAGCTCCCCGCTTCGGGGGTCGCGCCTTCCGCATGCCAGAGCGCCACGGATCCCGATGCGGCCATGGCCGCGCAGAGCGTCTTGGCCTCCTCCACGCCGGGAGAGATGCCTTTGAAGTAGGGCACTCCGGAGCCGATGGCCATGCCCACGGCCTGGCCGAGGAGCGAGTAGGAGAACACGGAGCCGTCGATGTCCGCATCGATCACGACTGTGGGCTTGCGGTTCTCGTCCAGATGGAGGCCGTAGTCGGCGGTCTTCCCCAGGATGGCTGCGGCAAGAGCGCCGGGGCCGCCTTCCCTGTTGGTCCTGGCGCCGATGAACGAGTTGACGAATGAGAGCGCGGACGACTCGGCCCAGGCCACGTGGTCGCCCAGGGACGGCACGTTCGGTCCGATGTAGGGAGTGCAGGAGCAAGTGGTCTTCACGCCCATCATGCCGTAGAGGTCTATGATCCTGAGCTGCTTCTCCGCGAAGTGCTCGGTGATGTGCATCTCCTTCCAGCGCCCGCGGTCCATCCCGACCGGGTTGAGCGTCGACGGGACGGACACCTTGGCGCCTCCGGCGGCCATGTCCTCGAGGTACTTCAGGCCGCCGTCTCCGATGGTCTTGTACGAGGCGCCCGAGAGATGGGCTGATGTGATGTCTATGAGGTCTTCCGCACCGTAGATCTTGCCGAGGGCGGTGACCAGTTCCATGGCCTTCTGCTTGCCCTCGCCTTCCTCTCCGTTGAGGATGGCCTCCTCCTCTCTTGTGAGGTCCATGGCAAGTCAACGGAACTGCCATATGTCAAGATTTGCACGGATCAGTGCTTCTCTATCATGAACCTGAGGCAGAACGGTATCTTGTCGCTGTTGGCCTTGTGGAACTCCACGCATTCCATGCAGTTCCCGTGGCGGGGGCAGCCCTCCTTGGGGCAGTTGCAGGCTGGGTTGTGAACGATGTTTTCCGACATGGATACGGAATCGGCAAAGCTGGATGATATACGTATTGACGGCCATCAACTAATCCTGTTTCTGCGTCATGCATCCGAGCTATTCCAGACCTTTGCCTCGTCGGCTGCGGATGGATCTGAGGTTGTTCATCGGGTTTATCAATCCGTGTGCCATTCCAGTATTGTGACCATGGAAGATATCGATGAAGAGTGGAAGGAGATCTGGAAGCCCGAATATCTCAAGACCATCAGCGCGTTCTACAACACCGCGGGCGGAAGGTTCATCGTAGGGCGTCGTGACAATGGTGAGTTCATCGGAGTCAAAGACGTCAAAGGGACTCTGAAGACGATATCGGATTCGATTCAGAACGTTCTGGGGATTTCCCCAGTCGTTCGTTCCGAGGTATTCGACGATGTCACATGCATTGTGGTAAATGTCACCAAAGGAAGGAACAAGATCGACTATAACGGCCAATTCTACAAGCGTGTGGGAAACACGACTCATCTCATCAGACGCGAGGAGCTGAAGGACATCATCGCAGATGAGCGCGGAATATTCTGGATGGACGAATCAAGCGGGATGCTTCCGGATTCTCTGTCCACCGAGGCCATAGCGCGCTTTGTCAGCATGGGCAAGGAGATAAACAGGATACCCGACGAAGTCGATTCTTCCGATGTCGAAGCAGTGCTCGATCGTTATGGGCTGATATGTGACGACGGGACCGTCACGATCGCAGCTGCGCTCCTGTTCTCTGCCCATCCGCGCAGGATCAATCGGGGGGCGTTTTTGAAGATAGGGGAATTCGACAAGAACGGTGTTCTCAGGAGAGAGGACATACTCGACGCCCCTTTGATTCTGATTCCGGATCTTGCGGTGGATGCTCTGTTCGACAAGTACACTCCGCCCATATTCACGTACGAGGGGGCGTTCCGCAAGCTCCTCAACCTGTATCCGAGAGACGGCATCAGGGAGCTGATCGTCAATGCCGTCGTTCACATGGACTATCGTTTGAAGGAGCCCGTTTCAGTTTATGTGCATCCGGACAAGATCGAGATATTCGGGTTCGGAGGTCTTCCCGACGGCTGGACGGTTGAGACGTTGATGGGCCGGCATAAGTCCATTCCACGCAATCAGACACTTGCCGATGTGTTCCATGATGCAGGGTATGTGGAGAACTGGGCTCAGGGAATCAAGAGAGTTGTAGAATCTTGCGCTGACAACGGCAATCCCTCTCCGGATTTCATTCTCGAGCGCGAGGGGCTGTCTGTCACAGTATCATCTGTATCTCAAGATGAACCGCCATCGGAGTTTGTGCCCACGAAGAATCAGAAGCTGATCCTCGAATGCATTGCCTCGGATCCGTCTATAACACAGAAGAGGATTGCAGAGTCTACAGGTCTTTCCGAGAGAGCCATCAGAGCAAATATATCGAGTTTGGTTGACGCAGGCGTTGTTCGTAGAGAAGGCGGTAAGCGGAGTGGGAAATGGATCATCACTGGCAGTTAATAGGCAGTTAATAGGCAGTTAATAGGCAGTTAATAGGCAGTGGTAATGTGATACTTTTTAGTTGATATTTTGTCTATAAAGAAAAGACATCATCTC
>CAVCVB010000003.1:0-52958 GCA_963605395.1 Firmicutes bacterium CAG:194 | reverse complement strand
CCTGCAGTACGTCCTGAGAAGGATGATGTCCGAGTGAAACCGATGGGAGGGGCCTCGAAACCCCTCCCTCGACCTTCTTTCGTCCTCTTACGTTCTCCGAAGCGGCCGCTGGTCCGGCAGCCATTCCCATCATGTGCCTGGGGATGCAGCCGTCAGGCTCTCTTCGGCCGTCCATGCTCGCGATGCCCTCGGCATCCGATGGTGCTTCTGCTGTACCTGGAAACAGTCCCTGGAATCCGATGATCATTCTGTTGTACCCGGAAACACGTTCTAAGGTCCCCGCCTCCCGATAACCTTAAATCGACCTCGCCTTAAACCGCCTCCTGGAAGTGCTAGGTTTGGTCGGAGCCCTCGAGTCCGCGTTTCTGTTGCTGCTGTTCCTGCCCGCGTTCTTCGGCGTGGTGGCAGGGCTGTCCGGTCGCACCGGACGCGCCCCCGGCGCTCTCTGCTCCATATCCTGCATCGCGGGAGTGCTCTGCTATCCGGTCTGGATGCATCAGGGCGACTTCTCGTACACCCTCCCGGTCGGGTCGTACCTCGGAAGCTATTCCATTCTATTCGACCAGATCGGGTCGATCTTCATCACGTTCTCATCGGCCGTGTTCCTGATGATAGTCACCCACATGTCCCATTCCGGACACGGGTACACCCCCAGGTACACGGCGTTGGCATCGGCTCTGTTCCTGTCCGTCATCCTGTGCATGTGCGCGGACACCGCGATCCTGCTGCTGATGGCCTGGGAGTGCGTCTCCATGGTCACCTTCCTCCTGGCCTACGACCCGAAGGACGAGGGGGCCCGCTGGAGGTTCTTCGCCATCACCCACATCGGAGGGCTGATCCTCATGGCCGCTTACGCGTACATGTGGGTCCTGTCCGGGACCGATGTCCTCCATGAGTGGACCGGCATGGGCGCGTCCATGGACTCCTTCACCTGCATCGTTCTGGGCATATGCCTGTTCATGGGGTTCGGAACCAAGCTGGGGACCGTCCCGTTCCATGCGTGGATGCCCGATGTGTACGCCGAATCGCCGACGCACACGTCCGCCCTCCTGACCACAGTGTGCTCCAACGCCGCCATCCTGATGCTGTTCAGGGCGGTGTTCTCCTATCTCGGAGCGGAGCAGATGGCGGTCGTGGGGGCTATAATGTGCATAATGGCCGCCGTCTCCGCCCTCTGGGGCGCCATGGAGTCCATGGTCCAGACCGAGCCCAAGCGCATACTGTCGTATTCGAGCCAGGAGAACATGGCGCTGGTCGTCATGTGCTTCTCCCTAGGCATCCTGTTCTCCGGCGAGAACAAGAGCATAATGTCCCTCGTCATAATCGCGGGGCTGCTCCACACCCTGAACCATTCGGTGTTCAAATCCCTCATGATGCTCGCCGTCGATTCCGTGGAGGACGTCACCGGCGAGCGCAAGATCGACCGCCTGGGCGGGCTGGGGAGGGCCCTCCCCGGGCTGTCCGCTGTCGCCTTCATCGGCGTAGCCTCCCTGGCAGCCATCCCTCCCATGAACGGGTTCGTCAGCGAGTGGCTGATGCTCCAGTCCCTGATCGGCACCGATGCGGTGTCCTCGGACCTCAGGGTGGCCATGCCGCTGCTCATCGCCATGATGGGGCTGTGCGGGATGATCGTCGCCACCTCCTACGCGAGGCTGTACGGCTTCATGTTCCTGGGACGCCCCAGGTCCCCCGGCGCCGAGAAGCCCCGTCCGCTGAGGAAGGGGTCCATCGGCCCGCTGGCAGTGCTGGCGTTCCTCTGCATCGCCATGGGCATGCTCGCATTCCCCCTGACCGATGCGCTGTTCGACGGAGCGGCCTCCGCGTCCGCTGTGACCGACCCTTACAGGGACGGCCTCTCCGGCAGCCTGGAGCCTCTGACCCTCGGGCTGATGATCATCGGGACCCTTGCAGTCGTGTACGCTGTCCTGCGCGTCCGCCGCGGGTCCGACTCCGAGACCGACACATGGGGGTGCGGCGGGGTCCTGGACGAGAGGATGCAGTACTCCTCCGAGGGGTTCTCCCAGCCCCTGGTCAGGGTGTTCCATCCGTTCTACGGGGACACCTCCAGCGTCGAGGGCGGGAGGTACAGGGTCAGGTTCCAGGAGCCCTTCGTGAAGTTCATCTACAGGCCCCTGGGCAACCTCATAACGTTCTTCTCCAGGCAGGTCACCCGCATACAGACCGGGAACATCCAGTCCTACCTGTTCTACATACTCGTAACCCTGGTGGCAGGGCTCATGGCGGTGAGGCTCCTATGATAGTCGAGCTCGTCCAGACCGTCGTGCTGATACTGATCGCCCCGCTGATGGCCGGCATCGTCTCCAAGTTCAAGGCATGGATGCAGAACCGCCCCGGAGCGGACATATTCCAGCCCTACAGGGACCTGGCCAAGCTGTTCAGGAAGGACAGCGCGATCTCCAGGAGCTGCTCCGGCGTGTTCAGGATCGTCCCCGCCGTGTGCATGGCGTCGATGCTCATCCTCGCGGCCATGACGCCGTTCTTCTACACGGGGATACTCGCTCCCTACGGAGGGCTGGTCACCGTGGTCTACATGTTCACCATGTACCGCTTCGCCATGGTCCTCGGAGGACTGGAAGGCGGATCCACATTCGGAGGCATGGGCAGCAGCCGTGAGATGATGATGTCCGTGCTGATAGAGCCCGCCCTCCTGCTCTCCATCGCCACGCTCGCGGTGCTCTCCGGGGCCGGGACCGACATGGGCTCCATATCCGCTTCCATCTCCGCGATGGGGGCCGAAGCCCTGACCGCGCCGCTGATCCTGGCGGCCTGCTCTTTCATGATGACCCTCCTGGCGGAGAACGCCAGGATACCCTTCGACAACCCGACCACCCATCTGGAGCTCACCATGGTCCACGAGGCCATGCTGCTGGAGTACTCCGGAAGGGACCTGGCCATGATGGAGCTGTCCTCGATGATGAGGCTGACCCTGTTCATGGCGATGATCGGGTCGCTGTTCTTCCCGTGGGGGATCGCCACGGGCACGGAGCCGGTGTCGCTCGTCCTCTCGTTCATCATCGCCATGGCGGAGATCGTGCTGGTGGCGTTCATCCTCGCTCTGATAGAATCCGTGCTGTGCAAATCGAGGCTGTTCAAGACCCCGAACCTGCTGACCGTGTCATTCGCGCTGTCGCTGATCGCGATGGTGTCGATCTACATCCTGTGAGGCGATTAGATGGACGATTTCATTTCCGGCAACCTTGTGGACCTGTGCGCCGTCATGATGCTGCTCACTTCCGTGATGGCAGTGGCCACCACCCGCATGAAGCCGCTGATAACCCTGTTCTCGGTGCAGTCGCTGTTCCTCGCGGCAGAGGCTTTCGTCGTCGCCTGGACCTCCGGCAACAGCCATATCTACATCATGTGCGGGCTGACGCTCGTTCTGAAGGTCATAGTGATGCCTAAGATGCTCGTGTACATCATGAGCAAGATCCACGTCGACAAGGAGGTGGACCTGAGCATAGGCATCCCCGGGTCCCTGCTGGCCTGCGGATTCATGATATTCATCTCGTATTACATCACGGACCCGCTGATCTCCACCATGGAGACCGTGGAGAGGAGCTGCCTGGCGCTGTCCCTGTCGATCATCCTGATCGGGCTGCTGATCATGTGCACCCGCAGGAAGGCGATAACCGAGACCATCGGCCTCCTGATGATGGAGAACGGGCTGTTCCTGGGCGCCATCGCATTGTCCCACGGGATGCCGCTCATCGTCGAGATCGCCGCGTTCTTCGATGTGATGGTCGCTGTGATCATCATCGGGATATTCGCCAACAGGATCAACAAGTCGTTCAACTCCGTCGACACTTCCTTCCTGAGGAGGCTGAAGGAATGAACGCCGCCCTGATGCTCCTGCTGATAGCGATACTCGCCTCCTGCGTGCTCTGCCTGGCCATCAGGAGGAGCAAGCTGGTCTCGGCGGTCATGCCCGCCTGCGCCTTCGTGCTGATGATCATATGCATCGCGCTCTGCGTCCCCGTGCTGGGCGGAGAGGGCATCGACGACGGGATGTTCTGGATGGACTCCCTGTCCGCGGTGTTCATGATGCTCGTCGCGATAGTGGGGTTCGCCGCTTCGCTCTATTCGAGGGCGTACATCGGCAGGGACCTGGAGGAGCGCGAGATCGACCTCAGGGACCACAGCGTCTACTACCCGCTGCTGATGGTCTTCATCTCGGTCATGATGCTAACGTTCACCGCCAGGTCCATGGCCGTGGTCTGGCTGGGAGTCGGCGCGACCACCCTGGTGTCCACTTTCCTGGTGGGCCTGTACAAGAGGGAGGAGTCCACCGAGGCCGCGTGGAAGTACATCATCCTCTGTTCCGTGGGCATAACCATCGCCCTGTTCGGACTGACGCTGGTCTACGCTTCCACTGTCGGAGTGATAGATTCCGACATGGCCCTGGACTGGCCCCAGCTGATGCTCCATGCATCGGAGCTGGACCCCAACATGATGAGGATGGCCACCGTGCTGATCATCATAGGGTTCGGAACGAAGGTCGGGTTCGTCCCCATGCACACATGGCTCCCCGATGCGCACAGCCAGGCGCCCAGCCCCATCAGCGGGCTGCTGTCCGCCGTGCTGCTCAACTGCGCCATGTATGCCGTCCTGAGGTTCTACGGGATCTCGGAAGCCATGGATCCCGGGTTCGCGTCCACGATCCTCCTGATATTCGGATTGATATCGCTGGCGGCCGCATCGCTGTTCATAATCTCCGCGAAGGACCTCAAGAGGATGCTGGCCTACTCCAGCATAGAGAACATGGGATTGATCGCGATCGGACTGGGCATCGGGACCCCCGCCGCAGTGGCGGCCGCCCTCATCCAGATGACAGCCCACTCCATCACCAAGCCCGTGCTGTTCTTCTCCGCGGGGAACATCATACAGGCCTACGGCACCCGTGCGATGTCCGAGATAAGGGGAGTTCGCAAGTCCATGCCGTTCACGTCCGCGGCCATGGCCGCCGGCACGCTGGCGATAATCGGATGCCCTCCGTTCGCCGTGTTCGTGGGAGAGCTGTCCATAATGGCAGGCGCCCTGGACGCAGGGATGGCCGCCGTGGTCGTGCTCATGGTGCTGTTCCTGGCGATGGTCTTCGCAGGAATGGTCAGGAACGTGTTCCCCATGCTGTCCGGAGAGCCTCCGGAGAAGGTGGAGGACCTGAAGGAGCCCTCGAGGACCGTCCCGATCGCCGCCCTGCTGGTCCTTTCGCTGGCCATCGGGCTGTTCATGCCCGACCAGGTCATGGAATGGTTCGAGAACGCCGCATCCGCGGTCATGGGAGGTATCCTATGATGGAAGACAGGCAGACCGAAGCTTCGCAGTTCGAATCGGGGGCCATGGAGCTCTCGGGATACGGTTTCAGGCTCATGGACATGTTCGCCGACGAGCCCGTCGGCGGGAGCAGGACCGTCAACGCATTGTTCCGCAGGGGATGCGAAGTCGTCAGGCTCTGGTATCCCGTGTCGGATTCCAAAGGAGTCGACATCTCCGGCGCCGTCCCGTGCGCATCCCCGTTCCAGAGGAAGATGGCCGAGATGTCCGGCATAGTGTTCGACGTTCCGCAGGAACCCATCATCTACCATCGCAAGGGCGACGGGCATCCGCTGCAGAAAGGACCGTACGACAGGTCAACGGAGGTCCGCATCCCTCTGAGCTCCAACACGATCTCCGGAGAGGATGTGTTCGAGATCCCGGTCGGCCCCGTGCATGCAGGGATAATCGAGCCCGGCCACTTCAGGTTCAGCGTCGCCGGGGAGCCGGTGATGCAGCTGAACCCTTCATTGGGATACACCCACAGGGGAATCGAGAAGCTCATGGAGGTCCCCGCCGACAGGGACATGTCCCGTCTGGTTGAGCGCATATCGGGCGACACGTGCGTCGCCAACTGCATAGCGTACTCCGAGCTCATGGAGCAGGGCGAGCCCGTCCCCCGCAGGGCGAGGATCATCAGAGCCCTCATGGCCGAGATGGAGCGCCTGTACAACCACATCGGCTCCGTCTCCGGGGTGTGCACCGACACCGCGTTCAACGTCCCGTCCGCCATGGGCTCCGGGATACAGGAGAAGGTCTTCAGGATGAACATGAGCCTGACCCGCCACAGGCAGCTCATGAACTGCGTGGTCCCCGGAGGGGTGCGCAGGGACATACAGGACTCCCGGCTCAGGGAGCTGGACGATTTCCTGATCAAGCTGAAGTTCGAGATACAGGACCTGGTCGACCTGATGATGGACAGCCCCGCTCTCCAGGACAGGCTGGAGGGCACCGGGAAGCTCTCCTCCGCGGATGCGGAGCGCATCGGCGCTGTCGGGCCCATCGCAAGGGCCAGCGGGGTCAGGTCCGATGCGAGGTGCGAGAGGCCCTACGGGTGCTACGAGGACCTGGGCCTGATACTCTGCTCCGACGATAGGGGAGACGTCAACGCCCGCACCCTGGTCAGGATATCCGAGATATACGAGTCGATAAGCCTGATCCACCAGTGCACGGAGATGCTGGAGCCCGGGGAGACCCGCGTGGCCGTCCATCCGAAGGACGGTTTCGGGTGCTCCGTGGTGGAGGCTCCCAGAGGGGAGCTGGTCCATTCCGCGATAGTCCGCGACGGGAGGATCTGGAGGTACAGCATCAGGGACCCGTCGTTCGTCAACTGGTTCGGCATGTGCTACGCCGTCCCGGGGAACGTGGTCCCCGACTTCCCGCTGATCAACAAGAGCTTCGGCCTGTCCTATGCGGGGAACGATCTCTGAGGTGCTTCTATGTTCAAGGTCAGTCTAGCCAACATGATAGGGAAGGGCCGCAGGACCGTGCCCGCAGACGAGATAATGCCCTCGAGGGGGACCATGCCCATGGCCTCCGACGCCTGCGTCCAATGCGGGACATGCGCCGGGAACTGCCCGTCGAACGCGATCGTGATAGACGACGGATGGAAGGTCGACCTGGGGAAGTGCATATTCTGCATGGACTGCGCCATGGTCTGCCCCCAGGACGCCATATCCGAGAAGGACGCTCCGGACTATGCGCTGTCGCGCGAGGACCTGGTGTTCGGGCCGGAGGACGATCCCGGGTCCGTGGAGAAGCCCCTGGACGCCGCGACGAGGAAGATGTTCAAAGGCTCCATAGCGGTGCGCGAGCTGGACACCGGGTCGTGCAACGCCTGCGAGGTGGACCTCAACTGCACCTCCAACCAGTTCTACGACTGCCACCGCTTCGGGATAAAGGTGGTGGCGTCTCCGAGGCATGCCGACGCCCTCATAGTGACGGGCCCGATGGCCTCCAACATGAGGGAGGCTGCCGTCAGGACCTACGATGCGGTCCCGGCTCCGAAGCTCGTCATCGCATCGGGGACATGCGCCATATCGGGCGGGCTGTTCGTCGGAGGGGATGTGGCCCCGTCGGGGATCTCCGACGTGCTGGAGCCTTCCATGTACATAATAGGGTGCCCTCCGTCCCCGGACAGGGTCGAGAGGGCGCTGATAAAGGCTTTGGGCCTGAGGCACTGATCCTTTTACTGGACTACGACCACGGTGCACTTGGCGTTGGCCACGATGGAGTTGGACACGCTCCCCATGATGACCCTGTCGATGGACGTCTTCCCGGACCTTCCCACGAAGATGGTCCCGCACCTGAAGCGGACGGCCGCGCTGAGGATCTCGGTGTCGGGCTGTCCGGATTCGACCAGCACATGGGCGTCCGCGCCCTCGGCCTTGGCTCTGGCCAGGGCCTCGTCGGCATACCTGTGGGCATTGTCGATGTCCTCCTGGGATTCGGATCCGCGGGGGATCACGGACAGGATGTACAGCTTCTCTTTGTGAAGGATCGATTCGGAGATGGCATGGTTGAGGGCCTTCTCAGTGTTCTTCCTGCCGTCGTATGCCACGAGCATCGTCATGCGTCCGTGAACGGAACATCCATATGTATATTCGCCTCTGGGCATCGGCTGGACGCTCATACAAACGCTTTTATCATGGGATGGATTCGGGCATTCAGTGGGCCCGTGGGGTAGCTTGGTATCCTTGTGGCTTCGGGAGCCATTGACTCCGGTTCAAATCCGGGCGGGCCCACTCATCGTTGTTTTTCGCTCGGGTTGAGCACCGGAGCGGTTCTTGTTGTCACACAGGCTCTGAGGTTGTCAGATGGTCGATTCTGTCTGATATGAACCCGTTTATCTCGTCGATGGTGCATTCGTATTGTGATAGTCGGGGTTGAAGATAATGTGGGACCTAGATTAGAGGCGGCTAATGTTCAAATATGTGTGAAAACTACCAATGTCGTCCAGATAAGACCTGTAGGCTCGGCTGCTGTAAGTGGCCATCAATTCCTCCAGGCAACGGACAGTTTCTTCAATCCGTTGACGAGATCGTCCGTTTGCTGTTGCCGGCTTCTTCCTGTTCGAGATGAACTCGTCTATATCGTCCGCAGTGCTCTCGAGGTCCTGCCATTGCATGATGTCGAAATCCAAGTACCAGAGGACACCGTACTTGAGGAACAGCTTGATCGTATCGGCAGATTCCATCTTGCGTATGCGGCTATATTCCACCACGCAGTAGACCTTGAACCTCATGGCCTCGTCTCCGGTCGCGGTCCTCGTTTCGGGCAACGGCATCTTTTCCGCATCGAACATGTCCGCCAGCTGCATTGCCTCCAGAGCATAGAACCCGGTGGAAGGGTCATGGAGGCCTCTGTATGTCTTGGATGACATGAACATGCAGAGCGTGTCATCGCCCGAAAGGCTATGCCGCTCCATGAGGATCTTGATTGCTCCTGCTGTCTTCTCCGGGAGGATGACTTCAAAGGTGTTTTGGTCTATCATCGATTCACATGGTTTCGACGACAGACAAGGTTCTAATAGGTTGTGAAAGGGGATGCGGTGTTCGTAGATTATGGATGGGGTGGAATAAGACAGAGGAATATGAGGTGGGCCAAAAGAATATATTGAAATACATTGAACGCATCTCTCATTTGTCCAGATAAGACCCGTAGGCTCGGCTGCTGTAAGTGGTCATCAATTCCTACGGGCAACGGATATTTTACTACTGATTAGCTCTATGAAACGCGTGTCACCGTTTACGTAACTGCGGATAGCGCCAGCCACAAAGTCTGCTATCTGCACGCATGAGCTTTGATGTGATGTCACTTTATCGCATCTCATTATGTTGCTTCCTTCTGGTTCGGCAACATCCTCCGCTACATTTCTTACTGTGATCAATGAAATGAAGGAGCTACGGTCAAGAAGAACGTTCACATCCGACTTTCCTACGATGGCGAAAGCTTCGGCGAGCAGTTCGCGGAGGACTGTTTCATACAGCTTGTTCCCGTATATCCCATAGTATCTCCCTTTGTAGTCATGCTTGTCCACCACCACATAGACTATGCTCACGTTGCAGTTGGATAGCTCTTTGAGGATTTTCATGATCTGGTCATCGGTACAGTTGTAGAATTTAGACTCCTCGGACTTCTTAGGGATCTTCTTCACCACGCTTGAGAGAAGACGCGAACGCATGGTAACGATTGCTGCCATAACGAAGAAACGCGAGTCTCTTCCCAAGCTTCCAGATTCGTCTATGGATACCAACCACGTCATACGATCATCCGGGCGAGGGTCAGCTCCTGTTCTTCTTCCGGTCTTTGACGGCTCTGCGAGCTTCCTTGTCTTTCTCGTACTGCGCCCTGGCCCTGGCTTGGATCTCCTCGAAGCCGAGGCCCTCCGTGCTGTCGACCTCGCAGTAGTGCGATTCGTACTTCTTGAGCTTCTCCTCGATCTCCTCTGTCTCGAAATCGAATCCTCCGATGTAGATCTTCGTGACCTTCTTCAGGATCACTTTCCCGTCCTCGACATGCCATGTGACCTCGTCCACGCCCTTCTGGAGGTCGAGCATCTCGGCGAGCGCTGAAGGGCAGGTGACCCTCCCGTAATCGTCGTATTTGACAGCTTTGCCTATCTGCACCATTTTATCTGTTATTGGCAATAATGTCAAGATATTAAACACTACCCGGAAGCGGCCGCCTTCATCGATCCCGGAGCCGTCCTCCTTGTTCAGGCTGGACGATACTGTTTTATATCTAATAAGGCTCAAAATGAGATTGCGGATACAACATGTATCCTTTCCCCAGATAACCTACATATACACAACAGACATTTCTGTGCATCATGTTCAAGAGGATCGAGCTGGAGAACTACAGGTCGTTCGACCGCATCTCATTGGACCTGACCGGTCCTCTGGACGCGCCTTTGAAGCACGCGTTCGTCTACGGCGAGAACGGCTCCGGGAAGACGAACCTAATGAGCTCCATCCGGTTCCTCAAGGATTCCATCGACACCCTGAGCATCATCAGCATAATGTCGTCGATATCCGGCCACGGGGAGGACGCGATCCGGGACGCCGCCCGCACCAGGAACCTTCGCGTGCTGGCAGGATCCAACCGCCTCATCGGGTGCGCCGAGCCCATGCGCACGTTCTACCATTTCACCGTCAACGGGTCGGACACCACCTACGAGATGGTCTTCGACAAGGGCGGAAGGCTCATCCGCGAGGAGCTCAGACAGAGGTCCGGCAAGCGCATGGGGAGGCTGTTCCTGATGGAGGCCGGGGACGACGGGCCCGTGATGTCGTTCGCCAGGGGGCTGTTCCTGTCCAGGTCCATGACCCGCAGGGCCACCAAGACAGCCTCCAGGATATGGGGGTCCCATTCCATGATGTCGATCGTCAAGGAGCTCTACCTGGAGAACGACGAGGAGACGATGTCCCTGTCCATGGACCCTTCCGTGAAGGCGGTCCTGGACTCCATCGATTCGGTGTCTGCGAGCATCCCGTCCATGGACTCCTTCCACGGGCAGTCGGGGCTGATCGGGGGGCAGTGCGTCCCTGGGCACGTGAAGACCATGGAAGGCTATGCAAAGGGTTTGTCCAGCTTCCTGAGCCGCAGCTGCTCGGACATCTGCGATGCTTACTACATATTCACCGAGGCCGGAGAGGGGCTGGTGAGGTACGATCTCATCATAGCAAGGAGGGTGTCCGGTGTTGTGCGCGAGATCCCCGCGGTGTCGGAGTCCACCGGGGTCAGGACGTTGATCAGATTGTTCAGGCCCCTGGTCGCCTGCGCGGAAGGTGGAGTGGCATTCATCGACGAGATGGACGCCGGAGTGCACGAGAAGATGCTCAGGGACATCCTGGAAGAGGTGCTGCCGGAGCTGGACGGGCAGCTGATCGCCACCACTCACAACGCCTCTCTGCTGGAGTCGCTCAATCCCAGGAACGTGTTCTTCCTGCGCTCGGACTCGGAGGCTTTCGTGGTTGCTTCTTCGTTGCATTCGATCTGCAAGACGCAGAAGAACCATAACAACCGCCAGAGGTACCTGGCGGGGCAGTTCGATGCGGTGCCCATAATCGGGATGATCGACATCCGGGGGATAAGCGAGAGGCTCAAGAAAGACTCTGAATGCGACTGAAGATAGCCAGGGATTGTCAGATCGCAATGTGCGCTAACTTGCAATATTTCATGTCACGAAGAGCTCGAAACTGCCTTCGGATGACACGTTTCGCCGATAAGTTGTAAAATTTCATGTAAATAAGCGCGAAAACGTGTTTTCAGAAACCGACCGGAACGACCTCTTTGAAAAGTGGTGAAAAGGGTTGGAGGCGATGGCTCGCGCCACCGCCGTTCACTCGCACTCTTCCTCTTCGAACTCGTCGAGGAGGCAGGCGATGAAGTCCTCGGGCTCGATCAGGAGCTCGTCGTCGTAGGACTCGTTGTACACCTTGATCCCGAAGGCGCTGCCCTCGTACATCACGAACGCGACCATGGCGTAGGGCGCGGACCAGTCCTCGGACATGATGTTCTCGTTGTGGTTCATGATGTAGTCCTTGGCGTCGTTGGCGTTCTTCCCGAAGAGGGCCTCGATGGCCTCGTCGGAGATCTCGACGCAGAGCTCGTCCTCGTCGGTGTAGTCGTACTGCACCAGGACCACCTTGGACCCGACGTCCTTGGCGAAGGCCTTCAGGTCCTCGACGGTGTTGTTCCCCAGGATCACGGGGGACTCGTAGAGGTCTATGGCCTCCGACACCTCGTGCACAGGGACGTCGAACAGATCGGCGAGCGCTTCCGTAACCAGTATCGATTGCTCCATGTGAATGGCATCGGCTCCCGCGTATAAAACGTGCGGTCGGAGATGGTCAATATGTGTCCAGCCTGAGCTCCGGGTCGTACCTCAGATCGATCCCGTCGCCCAGGGTCACGTACCTGTAGTCCAGGGAAGCGTCCCTCTTGCCCGCCGATTCCTGGGGGATCTCGAACACCACGGTGTACCCCCATGTCCTGCCCTTGTTGATCTTCATGCCGTCCGGATAGTCGGGGTACTCCAGCGTGTAGACCGGGCTGGGCTCGAAGGTCATGCGGTCCAGGGTCAGCTCCCAGGAGAGCTGGGCTATGGAGGTGGGGATCCCGTCGTCGCAGTTCACGTTCCTTACAACGATGTCCACGATGGCGAACGTCTTCCCGGCAGGGGCGGTGACGGTGATGTTGCCGTTCTTGAAGGAATCGGAGTATTCGATGTCGTAGTCGTAGTACCCGTCCGCGTCCTTGTGGACATAGCCCCATGTGACGACGACACCGACGCCCACCGCCAGGATGGCGACGACGACGAGGGCGGCGTACTTCTTCGACAGCATGAGGCAGGTGTACTCCCTCTTCTCATAAATATGCGCCACATCGAGCTTCGGGGGAGGGCGCAGGACGCTTCGCATCCTGCGGGCGGCTCCACGCATCAGTATCATATATCGAACACGCCTAGACGTGGGCGTGAGCAATATCCTCGTCGATGCGGTCCTGGACCGCGGTAAGGTCATCTTGGCATTATGGGTCGTGGCTGTGCTGATACTGGTGCCGCCCGCGTTCAAGATGCTGGAGTCGATGGGGGGAGGGATCGATGCCCTCGTGGACCAGGACAGCGAGTCCGAGAAGGCGTCAGAGGTCATATCGGCGTACTTCGACGACCCTTACGTGGACGAGTCCAAGATCCCTCTGATCGTGGTGGAGTACAGCGTCCGCGACGGGTACAGGCAGCTCATGGGCGACGATGAGGCCGGGATCCCGGCTTATTCGGATTACCTCACGTCCAGGTTCGTGAAGTCGGCGGACTGGCTCCTGAAACTCGATGTCACACGCGGAGGATTGATTGTCCTGGCGGAGGATATGGGCGTTTCGTCCGGGGCCATGGTCATCGGAGTGCTGTACAACAGCGCCCACTCCGAAGACGATATGATGGATGACACCTCCGCGCTGAGGGATGCCATCGCGACGTTCACGGACGACTACATGTACGAGCTGTACGAGAAGGAGGCGTTCTTCAACGTCTACGTCACGGGCAACCCCGCTCTGACGCACGACATGGACTCCGAGTTCTCCGCGACGGCGCTCATCGCCATCGTGCTCGGGATAGTCCTCACTCTGATACTCACCGGGCTGTTCTTCGGCTCGGGGATTTCCACTCTGATAATGACTGCGTCCGTGGTCCCGCCCCTGGTGGCGACGATGGCCGTGCTGTTCGGGCTGAGCTCGATCATCGGCGTGTTCGTCGTGTCTGCCATCCTGGTCCTGATGGCCGTGATGATCATGAGCTTCATCAACTGCCTCTATGTGATCTCGGTCTACAAGAGGGAGCTGGCCAAGCTCGGTGACATGGACCGGGCCATGAGGAGCACGGTGGAGTGGACCTTCGCGCCCATAATGTCCACTTCCGTGTGCCTGTTCATCTGCGCCATCACATTGTCTATAGTCGGGACCGGCGCCTTCGAGTCCATGGGCGTGTGCCTGTCCTTCGCCACCTTGATCTCATTGGTGTCGTCGCTGACCATGCCCGCCACTCTTGTGAGGCTGACCAGGAACGAGCTGTTCTGGACCGCAGACGCCGACAGCAGGAGGCTGCCGAAGCCGGTAGCGAGGCTGTACTCCGTCATCGGGAACGTCTTCAGGAGGTTCATCGGAGGGGTGTCCAGGGTCACATCCCATCACGGATTGGCAGTGATAATCGTCTCATGCTGCCTGACAGTCGGGTGCGTCGGATATCTGGTGGACCAGGAGGGCTCCAACGACGAGCTCCCCTACGACATGTCCGATTCCCTGGCGACAGGCGATTCCAGGTCGGGGATGAAGGTCCTGAACGACTACAGGCTCGGAGGGATCCTGCATCCGTACAGCGTCGTGCTGGGATACTCATCCGTCCTTGGGACCATATCCGGCTCGGATGCGCTGCAGAGGTTGGACTGGACCGATTCCGCGGCCGTGGACGAGGCCGCGGCCCTCGCCAAGGCCATAGCGGAGTCGGATCTGGACAACATCGCCTATGTGACCACCGTGGTCACTTGGTCCGGCCTGCTGGCGCAGGCCGGCTACTCGTCGGAGGACGATCCGGAAGATGCGCTGTCCGAGGTCCGCTCCATACTGGAGGGCGAGAGCGTCGCATTGGCCCAGGAGTTCGACAGGACCGTCCTGAAGCTGGTGGCCTCCGGCCACAGCTACCAGGAGATCATCGATTCCTGCGGGCCGTACATGGACTACGCCCTTAACATGGCCGCCGGAACGATAGGGTACGAGATGCTCTCCGACAAGACCGTCGCTGTGACCCATCTGCTGGTCAGGGCCGTCACCGAGGAGTCCTCAGTGTCCGGGAGGTCCCTGGACACGTCGAAGGCCATTCAGTCCGTTGTAGATGAATTCAAAGGGTCCTCTTCGGCCGGCACGGTCATGATCTCGGGCGCCGGCATGATGTACAGGGACTTCGTCGACTCGGCCGAGGCCGGTTTCGTGAAGTCCGTTCCTCCGGTGCTCCTGATGTTCCTCATCGTCATGTCCGTCTCCAGCTCGATCGGGACCGCCGCGAGAGGCGTCGTCACGACAGTTCTTAGCGGGCTGGTCTCCCTGTGCCTCACGGACATCATCATGGAGGCCATCTGGGGGAGCGTCTCGCTCTCCGTCCAGGTGTTCATGCTTATCGTCTGCCTTCTGATCGGAACATGGTTCAACGCGGTGCAGGAGAACAGGATACTGCACTGCAGGAAGGAGGGCATGGGGTGGAGGGAAGCCTCCTCCACGATGCTTCTGTCCCTTCAGCCGGTGCTGGTGATGGCGGCCCTGGTCCTTTCGGGATGCTTCGCCGTGTTCTGCATCTCGGGCATCCAGATGCTCGCCCAGCTCGGGTTCGCCGTAGCATTATGCATCCTGGTGGACGCTTTCCTCGTCCGCACCTTCGTCGCTCCCTCCATATGGAGCCTCAAATGGCGCGGGAAGGCATGAGCCCCCGTCGCAGTCCTCGTCGGTGACGAACTCCGGAGCTCCGAGGTCCTTGCGGCCGACGCAGAAGTAGCAGACGATCAGAACGGACAGGACTGCGATGCTCGCGGCGATGCAGCATTCCCTGATGGTCGATTCGAAGATGGCTATGATGTCCTGGACGTAGGATGAGAAGTTGGCGATCACCCAGCCCTCCACGTCTTGCACCACTTCGCCTTCGATGCTTTCGATGTAGCCGCTGAGGGAGTTGTCGATTATCCCCTTGTACACGGCCATTCCGAGAATGATCCCGACGAAACGGCAGGCCATGAGGATGCTGGTCATGGAGCCCTGGTGCTTCTGGTTGGTGACAGCCTGGAGGCTTGCCAGCATCTCGGTGATGATCAGTCCGAACCCCAGCCCCATGCCGAACAGCGAGAACCCCACTCCGGTAAGGCCCCTGGGCATCAGTATGAACGCTCCCATGAAGGCGATGGCGATCATGACGGAGCCTGCCAGGACCATTGGGCGTATCCCGTCCTTGTAGACCATCTTCATCCCCAGCAGGGAGGTGACGACTCCGCCCGCGATCAGGCAGAACAGCATCTTGCTGGCCACGTACAGCGACACGCCGTAGGAGACCATCATGAACATCACCAGGAACTGGAGAAGCCCGAGACCGCAGAATCCGGCCAGGAACATCCCGGCCATGAGGCCGATCTCGTGCTTCCCGATGCCGTGGGGGATGACAGGGTCCTTGGCCCTCCTCTCCACCCAGATCAGGAGCACGGCGAGTATGATGCAGAGCTCCGCGAAGGCCAGGCTCTCGTAGCTGAACAGCTCGAAGGAGTCGTTGACCATCTGGGTGTAGCTCATGACGGCCGCGATGGTCAGCAGTGTCAATGCCATGCCGGGCACGTCGCGGACGAACTCGCGGGGCATGTCCGGCAGGTTCCTGTGGGCCGCGATCCCGGATGCGAGCACGATGAAGGCGCTGATCACTATCATCACCTTCCAGTTCTGGACCTCCATGGTGAAGTAGTATCCGATGGCGGTCCCGAAAAGTGATCCCAGGCTGAAGGTGAGGGTCATGATCTTGTGGGGGTCCAGCCTCTTGCTGCGGGGCAGCTTCCCAACGTACCCCAGGGCGACGGTGAACAGGAACCCTGCGCCGCACCCCTGCACTATGCGGAAGGCGATCATCATCTCCACGGAGTCGGCCATGCACAGGCCGATGGCGGAGCCGAAGAACAGTGACGTCCCCATCAGGACGCCGTCTTTGGGCCCCAGCCTGTCCATCAGGGCGCCGGCGACGATGACGACGGACACCTCCGCGATGATATAAGCGGAAAGAAGCCAGCTCGTGATGTCCGAGCCTGTCTCGACCATGATGTAGTACTGCGGTATGCGCATGTACATCCAGTTGAGGCTGCTCATGAGCATGCACATGCCCAGCGCGGCTATCGCGGCGAGATTGCTCTTCTTCCCCATCGGGAGCCAACTATGTGGCCGGGATATATGATTCATGCGGAGAGGGCTTCGGGCGGCGGCGCGGGATGGCATGGGGCCAGGGCTCCGCCCCATCCCCTCCCGCCGCGGTGCGATGCCCCTGGCGCATCGCCATCGTCTTCTCCAGAACCTCCGAGCATCATCTATATGACCGACCACAGGTTAGGGCACCCCGGTCGATACCATCGGATGGAAGGATGCAGCCCTGTCAGCGGGCATTATCGCAGTAGTCGCTTGCGTGTTCGCAGTCACCATGATCAGCGAGGACGTCTACAACAGGGGCCCTTTCGAGATCAGCTACGAGCTCGACGGAGGGGAGAACGATCCCGGGAATCCGGTGCTCTACGACAAGGGGGACGAGATCGTCCTCCAGCCTGCAACCAGGGACGGGGCGATATTCACCGGATGGTACACAGATCCCGACTGCACCTACAGGTTCAGGGGATTCACCTCCACGACCATGGGGGACATCACCCTGTACGCCGGATGGGGGACCGATACCAGCCCTTCGGGCGCGGTCTATACTGCAGAAGGATACTGGGATGACGGCACCCGCACCGTGAAGTTCACGGGGACCATCACCGTCTCCAGCCTCTACTACAGCCCTTATGAGCTGTCTTATTTCGTCCAGACTGATTACGATCTGGAGCTGACCGAGTACAGGTTCGGGGAGACCGTCAAGACATGGACTCTGGACAAGACGGATTCCGGATGGGGCTCGTCCATGGTCGGGTACCTGGGCTTCGTCGGAACGGATTCAGTTCCAGGCGGGTCAGGTGACGTGGAGTGCAACGTGTACACGACCGAGTCCCCTGACGGGAACGGTCTGAAGCTCTGGTACGGCATCGACGACGGCAAGCTGTACAGGGCCGAATGCGACGGCTCCCAGCTGCACATGGCCATGGCCTATTCCCAGGATGCCGAGGTCGAGCCTGTCCAGGATGTGACTGTGACCGTGTTCGGGAGCTACGGGATCCTGACGGGCTTCGACGGCGTCTGCACTCCAGGAATGGTCCTGACCGCCACTGCGGTCCTTGCGGACGGCACGGTGTTCGACGGGTGGTACGATGCCGACGGCAAGCTCCTGTCCAAGGACCTGGTTCTCAGATACGAGGTCGGCACCTCGGACCCTGTCCTGGAGGCCAGGGCCGTGGACGAGACCATGCAGGTCAACACAGGGGACACGGTAGCGTTGGGGACAGGTTTCCCTCTGACCGATGCCGTCTGGGTCATCTCATGCAGCCTGGACAGCTCCGTGACCGAGACGCTGGAGGGGCCCTCGCCCTCGTACACCTTCCCGGTCCCGGGAACATACTCGATGAGCGTCATCGGGAACGATTCCGACGGTGTCGAGCGCAAGTGGGCCCTGGTCTACGACTGCGACGGGAACGTCAAGGTGGATTACTCTTGGACATACAACGAGACGGAGTACGCCCTGAGCCAGACGTTCCTGTACTCCGACTATCTGGCGTACAGGGGCCTGGAGCCAGATGAGAAGAGGTGCTACACCGGGCCAGAATCAACCAGGTTCATGACGCCCGGCGACAAGTACGTGATGTCATTGGCTTCGGAGCTGCACAAGATGGCCTCTGACATGGGCGATGCCGCCGAGGCGGAGTTCATCCTGAAGTTCGTGCAGTCGCTCGGCACAGTCGCCGACGACGACGGGCTGTGGAGGTATCCCGTGGAGACGCTGTTCACCAAGGTCTCGAACGATGCCAACGGCGCGATACTGTACAGTTCCATCATGGCAGCGCTGGGGCATAATGCCTCCATACTGCTGTTCCCCGGGCATGTGGCTTCGGGAGCGGAGATCGAAGGCGCTTCCGGGACCTATTACACATATTACGGAGTGAAGTACCGTTACTGCGAGTGCTCTCCCGGCTCCGATCTGTCGGTCGGGGGGAAGCCTGAAGGCGTGGCCAACCGCGTCTCCGTGATGCTGGAGTGCCCGTCGGCCGAGGCGTCCTGATCCTCATCAGGACGCTTCACGACCGGCGCTCCGGATGCCCGTGCGGGCCTTGGGATCCATAGGCTGAGCTCTGTTCTTCCATGAGCCGATCCTGAGTGTTAACGCTGATTAATCATGGCAGCCCGGCGATGCTGGGTCCGTCGACGGCGCGTCTGTCCCGACCCTCGTCGGGACCTCCGGACCGGCGGATTCTCGGCGTTACATGGACAGAAACATCCCATAACGAGGATTATCCTCCATCCGCCATGGGCAACCATCATATACGGTCAATGTTTCATCATGAGCATGGATATCATGCTGATGTTCTGCCCTTACTGTGGCGGAGAGCTCGGTCCGAAAGATGATACCGGGAACGTCTGCCAGAGCTGCGGGAAGAACATCTTCGCTGAGCGCCAGAGCATAGACAAGGTCATCCCTTCGGGGGAGGCGGGCTCGGCGTTCAGGGATGCGCTCGCCGCTGTGGACGACGACAATCCGAAGAAAGCCCTGGAGATAGCGGAGGAGTTCAACGAGAGCTCCCCCGGAGCGGACGCCCTGTTCCTCAGGGGAGCCGTCTACGCCTATATGGGCGAGGACGGCAAAGCGGCCATCGACTGGAAGAAGGGCCTGGAGGCCATGACATCGTTCACGAACATCGATGCATACGTGTGCATCATGTCCAGGGCGATCGCCGATATGATCTACTTCAAGGAGAAGGAGTTCATCGATTTCGAGCCTGTGAAGTACATCGACAAGCTCTGCGACGAGATCCATGCCGACACGGGAGAATCGTGCAAGGCGTTCTTCTTCTACACCGTGTACAACGACTGCGAGATCATGATGGAAGAGCTCCAGGACGAGGGCGTCGAGGTGTTCAAGGACATCGTTCCGCTCCTGTTCCGCAGGACGGTGGAGTACCACCGCAACATGCTCTGCTTGATCCAGGTCATCGACGCCTACCTCGCGAAGATGGGGTACAACCCGGAGACATACGAGGACGACGACATGGCCGACCTCCATGTGTACGACCTGATCAGCAGCGACCTCAAGAAGTACACCGCGGGCATGACCGCGGAGGACATGAGGAAGATCATGTTCTCATGGGACGACACCTCCCTGAGGGCCAACGAGTCGATCCTGGAATCTCTGATGCCCAGCTCCAAGGACTCCGTCATAGGGAAGCTGCTGAGCAGGAAGAACAGCTCCGAGGAAGCGCAGAGCGAGCCCGACGCAGTGGACCTGTACGTGAGGAGGCTCCTCCTCCTGGACAAGCCCAACGCAGAGGAATGCGCTCCGCAGTGAGATCCCGGGCCCGGTCTGTCTTTGTCCGGGCTCTGCAGGATCGTGGTCCATCGGAAGGCGGACTTTTTATACTACGATGCCTGTGATAGGAATAGAACCTGAGAACCTTGCCCTGACGGGCAGGTAAAGGGTTTGTTGGTACGCCTCACGGCGTACCTGTTGCTGGTGCATCGGTGATGCACTGGCCCGGCCGGCGTATCACCGATACACCAGCTGGAACAGCTCAACGATAAGTTGAGCCGCCCCAATAACCAGGGCCGTCAGCTGCCAGGCGTTCGGGCCCTGGTTCTCTTCTTTGGCGATCTCTCTCACCTCCGACGAATCTCAGGGTCTTTGCCCGGACGCAGATCGGAAGTCTGCGTCCAGACTCCCTCCCTGGTGAGCAGTGCTTCGCATTCTCAGTATATAAGACGATTGTGCGGTCTTAATATCGGTAGTCCTAAGAGTATACGACTGTTCTTATAGCATCGTACTCAGGGTTGCTGAATTCAGATGAAACCGCTGTGCTCCAGCAGGATCTTCAGTCCGATCAGGATGAGGATGATACCGCCGAGCAGCTCCGCCTGGCTCCCGAACCTGTCCCCGAACCTGCTTCCGAGCTTCACGGCTATCGCGGACAGGACGAACGTCGTCAGTCCGATGATGGATGCGGAGGCGAATATGCCGTCCCCGGTCATCGCAAGGGATATTCCGACGGCCAGGGCGTCTATACTGGTGGCTATGGCGAGCATCAGCATCGTTCCGATGCCCAGATTGGCGTCTATGCCCTCCTCCTCGTCGGAGAAGGATTCCCTTATCATGTTCAGCCCGATGACGGCCAGGAGGATGAACGCGATCCAATGGTCGTAATCGGAGATCAGGGAATAGAATGAGCTTCCCAGATAGTATCCGATGATGGGCATGATCATCTGGAACGCGCCGAACCACAGTCCGACCACGACGATGCTCTTGACGGAGGGGTTCTTCAGGGCGAGGCCTTTGCATAAAGACACTGCGAAGGCGTCCATGGAGAGGCCGATCCCGATGAGCAGGACAGACAGGAAGTCCATGCGACGGGTTAGAGGCTGTACGTATATGAATTGGAGAGGTGGGCGACGGCGGAGCCGTCGCTACGGGGACGTCGGATGCTCTCGGCGCTCGGGGGACGTCAGCGGTCCCGGGCATCATCATAATAGGAATCGAGGCGGTGCGAGCTCCTCCCCTTCAGGTCCACGATCCTGTCGCGGGGCATGACCGCTCCCCAGAGGAGCTCGGATTCTTCCGAGAACACCCTGCGCCTTCCGAGGGGGTCCTCGCGCTGGCCGGCGTAGCAGTAGATGCAGCCGTGGCCGCATGTCCCGTACTCTCCGATGTCGATGCTCTTGACGCACCTGCATCCGTCCCTCACGGGGACGTCCTGCGTCTCGTAGGGGATGTCCAGCATCCTCATCGTCTCCCTGTCTATGCATCCTCTGGGCTCGATCCCGTATTGGGAGAAGTCGTCCGTGCCGCAGCAATGGGTGAGGGCCATCCCGTGGTCCTTCGCGACCTCTGAGGCCATCTTCACGAACTCCAGCTTCTCGGAAGGGGATATGCGCCTGATGGCCCCGGACTCCTCGAGCCTGATGAGCTTGCCGTAGATGTCCACGAAGCTGAAGATGCACCTGTCGGTCCATCTGGAGGCTTCCCTGCAGAGCATCTCGAACTTCCTGCGGTGGTAGTCCATGCTGATGCCCCTGTTGAGGATCACGGGGTCGTACCTCCAGGACATCCTGTCCCTGCCGATGATGTCGGAGATGGCTTCGCAGGAGTCGGAGATGTCGGCCTTGAACCTGACGTATGGCTCGATGTCCTTGTGGTAGGGGGTCATGGTTACCTGGAAGAGGGCGGTGTGGCCCATCCTGCCGATCTCCTTCATGTGGTCGACCATCGGACTGGGGTCCTTGGTGATGAAGACGATGCAGTCCACGTTGTCCCTGGAGAGGTCGATCCTGTGGACCGTTGTCCTGGAGACGGGGTTGCGGACTAGGACGCTGCCGGCGCGGAGGCGGTTCATCATCCACTCGGAATGGAAGGCGGGGATGTCGGTGCGGCGGCTGGCGCTTATGATCATCGGAGAAGGGGATTGGACGGAAGGGGATATAGGATGCGGTCGGATGGGGAGCATCCGTGGTGCCTAGCACTCGGAGCAACCACACGTTTATACTCCCAAACAGTCCACCCTTTCATGCGCGGCCCGTGCATCACATCCTTCCTGACCTTAATCGGCACTGTCAGCATCGCCGAGGACGGCGACGGGAGGATCACCGACCTCTACCTTCCCAACAGCAACCTCCCGGCTATGGAAGACAGGGAGACCGATGCCCTCAGGGAGGCCGCCAAGCAGGTCAACGAGTACCTCAGCGGCAAGCGGAGGGAGTTCGACCTCCCGCTGGCCTATCAGGGAACGGACTTCAGGATCAGGGTCCTCGAGGCTCTGAAGGACATCCCCTACGGCGAGACCCGCACTTATTCAGAGATAGCATCCGCGGCCGGCTCTCCCAAGGCTTTCCGCGCTGTCGGGACCGCATGCGCCGAGAACCCCCTGCCCATAATCATCCCCTGCCACCGCGTCGTCCCCTCGTCGGGTGGCGTCGGAAGCTACGCCGGGGGCACGGCCATGAAGCAGAGGCTCCTGGACCTGGAGAGGAAGTCCCTATGATCCCCTTCCGCTGGATGCTTGTCGAAGCCTCCGAGCCGAAGCTCGCCGAGTTCAATTCCAAGCTCGTCCCCGGGAAGGAGAACATACTGGGGGTGAGGATGCCTGCGATCAGGCGCATAGCGTCGCAGATCATCAAGGACGGTTGGGAGCAGGTCCTCGACGGGGAGCCGCAATCCCACGAAGAGGAGATCCTCAGGGCCATCGTCATCGCGCAGGCTCCAATATCCACTCAGAAGAGGATCGAGCTCACAGATTCGTTCCTCCAATACGTCGACAACTGGGCCGTCTGCGACACCCTCTGCCAATCATGGAAGCTCTCCGAAGAGGATGCCGGCCAGGCATGGGAGTACTTCTCGTCCCTCATCGATACACATCAGGAATATCCAATGCGCGTGTCCGTTGTTGCCAGGATGTCCCTCTTCAAAGACAAAGAGCACCAAGAACAGCTTCTGGAGGACATCGTCGCCCATGACCATCCCGGCTACTATTACAGGATGGGCGCCGCCTGGGCGGTCTCAATGATATACGTCGACCGTCCCGAAACGGTCGAAGAGGCCTTCGGGACCGGGAGGATGGAGCCCTGGACCCAGAACAAGGCGGTCCAGAAGATCCGCGAGTCCCTCCAGGTCCCGAAGGATCAAAAGGAATACGTCAAGAGGTTCAGGCGCAGCGCTCCCTGACGATCTCCATGATGCGGTCCGCGTTGGCGTCCCCCACCCTCGCGCCCTTGCGCTCGAGCCAGGTCCATCCCTTCTTCTCGCAGGCATCTTTGAAATCAGTGCTGGTGACTGCGATCAGCTTCCCGTCCGCGATGTCGTCGTAATCCAGGAACATGGCGAACATGTCCTTCGGGACGCAGAATATCACGATGTCGAACGCCCTCGTTATGAACGACGTCCTCGCCACGAACTCGGTGCGCCGGTCGCACTCCTCGTACCCTTCCTTGGAGTCCATCACATCGGGATAGCTCATGATGTTGTAGTTCCCCGGCACGAACCCGTACTTTGTCGATATGACGCCGAACGACAGGTCGCACAGCTTGGAGCCGTTGTCCTTCGTTGCTGTGTCCAATCTTGCGACCAGGTTCTTCACCTCGGTCATTCTGCCTCCGAACAGCTCGAACGCGGTGGCGATCCTGTTCTGCACCAGGAACACGGTGGAATCGTTGGTGACCACCAGCACCCTGGGAAGCATCTTCGTTTCAGTGGCTATCTTCATGGGATCAGAGCCTCTTGGAGCCCAGCCTGTAGGCGATGCTGCAGTTGCCCTCGGCGGACACCATGCACGGTCCCATGGGGTTCATGGGCTTGCAGACCTTGCCGAACATGGGGCAGTCCTCCGACTTGATCACTCCTCTCAGGACCTCTCCGCACCTGCATCCCCTGGCCTCCACGTCAACCTCGGGGGTCTTCGCCAGGATGTCCTCGTGGACCTTCGTTGCATCGTGGTCCTGGAACTTGGGCTTCAGCGACAGGGCGCTCTTCTTGATCACCGGGAATCCCCTCCAGGCCCTGTCCACGGGGTCGAAGGTGTCGTCCATCAGCTTCAGGGCGGTGGGGTTGCCTTCCGGCCTGACCAGCCTGGTGTACTCGTTCTCCACCTCGTACCTCCCCTCTTTCAGCTGCTTGCAGAGCATGTAGCAGGACATCAGGATGTCCAAAGGCTCGAACCCGGCTATGACCTGCGGGACATGGTAGTTCTGCGAGACGGGCTCGAACATCTTCGTTCCGGTGATCACAGCGACGTGGCCGGGCATGATGAACCCGTCGATCCTGTTCTCTCCCAGGTCGAAGAGGGCCTGAATGATCGGGGGGCAGATCCTGTGGCAGCTGTAGACCGAGAAGTTCTCCGGGCAATCGTCCTTGTGGAGGGGCACGCATGTGGACGGGGCGGTGGTCTCGAAACCGACGCCGACGAACACCAGCGGCTTGTCCGGCTGCTCCTTGGCCATCTGGATGGCGTCGTCGATGGAGTAGACTATCCTCACATCGGCGCCGTCGGCCTTCGCATCGAAGAGGGACCCGATGGTGGTGGGCACCCTCATCATGTCTCCGAAGGCCGTGACCGTGACGCCGTTCCTGGCGAGGGTGATGGCGTCGGCCACCTCCCCGCTGGTGGTGACGCACACGGGGCATCCGGGCCCCTGGGCGATCTTCACGCCCACGTCGTTGAGCATCTCCTCCAGCCCGAAGCGGACGATGGTGTCCTGGTGCGTCCCGCAGATGTGCATGAGCCTCACATCCACGTCCATCTTCCTGATGTGGTCAAGGACCTTCTTCGCGGTCTCCTCGTCTCTGTATTTGAACATCAATCCGCCTCCTCAATATCCATGCATTTGACCATGCACGACATCCCCTTGGTGACCTCCACCTTCCCGCCGCACTTGGGGCAGGACAGGACGGGGATGACATGCTCGTCGAAGTCCGGGTCCGACAGTATCTGGGCGGGCCCTTTGTAGCCGCAGTCCCAGCACTCGAGCTCGATCGGCTCGTGCTCGACTATGAACTCCGAGCCTTCGAGGATGGTGCCCTTGGTCACGATCTCGTAGGCGAAGCTCATCTGCTCCTCGCCCAGGTTGGTCAGGTCGCCTATGATGACGGTGACGCTGTTGACCTTCAGGACATCGTATCTCTCAAGCTCCTTGACGACCGCGTCGACAAGGCTCACAACGACCGATACCTCATGCATCGGGCCGTAATGTCCATCTCGGTAGATAAGAGGATGCGTCTGGCCGATGCCGTCGGCATCGCCGGGCGGGCGGAGCCCGCCGGCAGGCAGCAGGGGATGCAGGCCGGTCCGTGTCATGCCGTGGACTCGTAGATCAGGACCATCTCTTCCGATATCCTCCGGATGAATCCGTCCTCCTCTGCGGGATCGTAGCATACGACATCCACGTCTCCGAGGGCGTCCTCCAGCCTGCCGAAGAAGCCGGCGAGCCTGAACAGCCCGCAGTCGTCGGAGGGCACGACGAAGAAGTCGTAATCGCTGTCAGGGCGGTTGTCCCCGCGGGCCCTGGAGCCGAAGAGGTACACGCGCTTCATGCCGTATTCAGGGGCTATGGCACCGACTATCCGACTCAGGTCTTCCAACGTGCGCTCCTCCATGCTTATCACGATGCGAGTACCGTTATCTCGGTATAAACCCGAGCGCGGACCGATGCCGATAGCTATATTGCGGTACCGCGCATCGCTCGGACATCATGACGCTCAAGGAGGCTTACGACAGATGGGACTCGGTCAGCCTCATCCTGAGGATCGTCATCGGCCTGGCCGTCGGGATATCGCTCGCTCTGGTTGTTCCGGGCGTTTGGCCGATCTCCGCCATCGGAGACCTGTTCATCGGGGCGCTCAAGGCGATAGCCCCGTTCCTGGTGTTCATCCTCGTCCTGAACTCTCTGGCGAGGTCCACGTCGGGGCACAGGGGACATTTTCGCCTCATCATCGCACTGTACCTGATCAGCACCGTCATCGCCGCCATCGTGGCGGTCTCGGCCTGCTATCTGACGCATGTCACGGTCACCTTGGACATCCCCGGCGCGTCTGGGGAGTCGGCCACGGACGTCGGCCAGATGGTCTACGGCCTCCTCATGAGGCTCGTGGAGAACCCGCTTTCGGCATTGATGAGCGGGAACTACATCGGCATCCTGTTCTGGGCCGTGCTCAGCGGGCTGATCATCAGGGCGTACTGCTCCGAGTCCACGAAAGATGTCATCGGCGACCTGAGCATGCTGGTGGCGGGCATCGTCAAGCTGGTCATCAGCTTCGCGCCCTTCGGGATAATGGGGCTGGTGTACGCCGCGGTGTCCGAGAACGGGATGGAGATCTTCACGGAGTACGGGCAGCTGATCCTGCTCCTGGTGTCGTGCATGCTGATCGTCGCTTTTGTCACGAACCCCGTCATCGTCGCGTGTCTGCTCCGGAGGAACCCGTATCCGTTGCTCATGGTGTGCCTTCGCGATTCCGCCGTGTCCGCGTTCTTCACCAGGAGCTCGGCGGCCAACATCCCCATGAACATGAAGCTCTGCGAGAAGATGGACGTGGACGAGGAGTTCTACGCCGTGTCCATCCCCTTGGGAGCCACCGTGAACATGAACGGGGCCGCGGTCACCATAACGGTGATGACCATGGTGGCGGCGTTCACCCTCGGGATGGACGTGCCGATATGGCTCGCTGTCATGCTGTCGGTCATCGCCACGATAGGCGCCTGCGGAGCATCCGGGGTCGCCGGAGGCTCGCTCCTGCTGATCCCCATGGCCTGCTCCCTGTTCGGGATATCCGACGAGGTCGCCATGCAGATGGTCGCCATCGGGTTCATAATCGGTGTGATCCAGGACTCCTTCGAGACCGCGCTGAACTCGTCCGCCGATGCTTATTTCACGATAGCGGCGGACAGGCACATGAAGGAGAAGGCCGGAGAGGTCGCCGAGTGACGAGGTCCTGCATTCGAAGTGGGTCTACGTTGGATTTGGGTAAAGTGCATTTTATTTCAATAAAACCGTGGGTAAATTGTAAAATAAAGGAAAAAACCCATGGTTAAATTGCATTTTATACATTGACTGCGATACCGCCGGCATGCTGAAGCGGAAGATGTACGGCGACCTGGTGGCCTGGAAGGGCAGGAAGCACAAGCCCCTCCTCGTCAAGGGCCAGAGGCAGGTCGGGAAGACGTGCATCATCGACCTGTTCGGTAGGGAGCAATACTCCTGCTACCGCCGCTTCGACCTCAGCGACAAGGACCTCCAGCATGTGTTCGAGACCGTTTCCGATGTCAACGGCATCATCAAGGGCCTCGTCGCCGTAGGCGGGGAGGCCATCGAGCAAGGCGCGCTGATCTTCCTGGACGAGATACAGGAGTGCCCCCATGCCAGGAGCGCGCTGAAGGCCTTCGCCATCGACGGCCGCTACGATGTCATCGCCGCAGGCACGCTCATCTCGACAAGCTGCGTCAAGCCAGGGGCTGAGAATCCTATGATGCCCATGGGGTATGAAGAGCAGATGGCCTTGCATTCCATCGACTTTGAGGAGTTCCTCTGGGCCAGGGGCATGGATGTCTCCCTGATAGACGACGTCCGTCAATGCATCAGGAGAAGGGAGCCCATCATTCCCGCCGTCTGCAAGGCGTTCGCGGACGCTTTCACTGATTTCATGATAGTCGGCGGGATGCCGGAGGCGGTCAGCTCGTTCATCGAGACCGGCGACTACATCGGTCCGTCCGAGGTACAGAAGAGGATCCTCGGCCTCTATGCCCGCCAGATCGAGACGCGCAGCTGCAGGTCCGATGTCGCGAAGACCCTCGGATGCTTCAAGAGCATCCCATCCCAGCTGGCGGACCTCAACAAGAAGTTCACCTATTCCAGGATATCAGGCATGTCAGGGCGTGCGGCCCACGACCGGTACGCCGGGAGCATGATGTGGCTGGAGGACTCCGGATGCTGCAGCTTCTGCCATGCGGTCGACAGCCTAGCTCTGCCTCTCGCAGCCCATGCGGACCTCCGCAGCTTCAAGCTCTACATGTCCGACACCGGCCTGCTGGTGGGCATGTACGGAAAGGAAGCGGTCAGGGCTGTCTATCTGAAGCAGTCCGGGTACGGCAACGGCGCCGTCGTCGAGAACGCTGTCGCGGAGTGCCTGGTTAAGGCCGGATACGTCCCGCGCTACTACAGGAAGACCAACGGCGATAACAAGATGGAGCTGGACTTCGTTCTGGAGATGGGGATGGCTGCCTGCATCATCGAGGTCGATTCTGGAAACGGCAGGAGATCCTCGATGGAGAAAGCGTCCAAGGTATTCGACATCGGGCGCAGGATCAAGCTGGAGAGAGGCAACATCTCCGTCGACGAGGACGGAGTCGAGCATTATCCCCTGTTCGCGGCGGCTTTCATAGAAGATATGGAGCCGGAATGGGACGGCCCGAAGCTCTGAGATCGGCACTGTATGTCGCGATAGTGCTTGCAGTAATCCCTGACGCTGCACTTCTCGCAATGGGGGTGGTTCGGCAGGCAGACGACCTGCCCGTGCCTAACGAGGTACCTGTTGATGTCGGACCATCTCTCCCTCGGGGTCATGTCCATGAGGGTGAACTCGGTCTCCTCAGGGGTCCTGGTGTCTACCAGGCCCATGAGGTTCGCTATCCTGTGCACATGGGTGTCCACGCATACCGAAGGTATGTCCATCGCGTAGGACCTGACGCATGCGGCCGTCTTCCTGCCCACCATCGGCAGCTTCAGCAGCTCTTCGGTGTCCTCCGGGACCTCGCATCCGTACTCGTCTCTGAGCATGCAGCAGCAGTCCACTATCGCCTTTCCTTTCTGTTTCGGGAACCCTGCAGGCCTCACGAGCTCTGCCACAACATCGGGGTCCGCTTCCGCCAGGGCCTCGACGGAGTCGAAGCGGTGGAACAGGTTGTCCGATGCCCTGCGGGTGTTGTCGTCCCTCGTCCTCTGGGAGAGGATCGTGGCTATCAGCACATGGAACGGGTCGCAGGGCCATTCTGGGTTCAGCCCTTCGGAGCTCCTTCCGGGGTAGGCGCCCTGGTTGTACTCCTTGGACAGGATGTTCAGGATGTCGCATATCTGTTCTGAAGCCATGTGAGAGCATCCTCCGCTGTCCTGAAAGAGCCTGTGACCAGCACGATCTCGTCGTCTCTGGATTCCAGAGCGGCCTCGAGGGCCTCCGCGACGGTGCCGAACGTGCCCGCTACATGCATGTTTTCGGAAGCGATCTCTGCGGTCCTGTCTGCGGGCGAAGCCCGCGGAGAGGCCGGAGCGGTGATGAAGGCATCCTTGACCACAGGGCCCAGGACCCTGCAGAACCCTTCGATGTCCTTGTCGTTCAGCATCCCCAGGACCAGGATGGCCTTTCCGTAGATCTCCCCTATGTCCGATGCCAGGCACTTCGCCCCCGAAAGGGTGTGGCTCACATCGATGACGACGGGCTCTCCGAGCAGCTTCTGCATCCTGCAGGGCCATACGACGCTCGCCAATCCCTCGTCCAGGCTGTCTTTGATGGTGTCCTCGTACTCCGGGAGCCTGCTAACGCATTCTATCGCAAGAGCGGCGTTCCTGGCCT
Source organism: Firmicutes bacterium CAG:194 (assembly GCA_963605395.1). Taxonomy (GTDB): domain Archaea; phylum Thermoplasmatota; class Thermoplasmata; order Methanomassiliicoccales; family Methanomethylophilaceae; genus Methanoprimaticola. The sequence goes on along the minus strand of CAVCVB010000003.1, from coordinate 23,170 downwards.
GGTGCCTTCCGGGGAGGAACACGTCGTGCAGATCGCCCTTGTACACCATCGAGATGTGGTCCGGCTGGCTGCCCATGACCTCGGGGGCGTTCCTGTCCACATGGACGAGCTCGCATCCGACCTCCGAAGCGCGGGATTCGAGCACTTCCAGTATGGAGCCGTCGTTTATCGTCACGCAGGGAACTCCGGGCTTCATTATACCGGCCTTCTCGAAGGCGATCTTCTCGACGGTGTCTCCCAAGAAGGCGGTGTGCTCCAGCTCGATATCGTTGATCACGGTCACTTCCGGGACGATGATGTTGGTGCAGTCCAGCCTGCCGCCCATGCCGACCTCGATGACGCAGATCTCGGCGGACACGGTCTTGAAGTAGAGGAACGCCACGGCGGTGAGGACCTCGAACCTGGTGCACCTCTTCCCCTCGCGGTCCATGGCGTCCACGTGCGCCCTGACCTCGGACAGCATCTGGTCCAGGTCCCTGTCCGGCATCTCGTCGCCGGAGATGCGGATGCACTCGTTGATCTTGATGATGTGAGGCGATGTGAAAGCGCCCACGCGGATGCCGGACGCTTTCAGGATGGATTCTATCATGGCGCAGACCGACCCTTTCCCGTCGGTCCCGGCCACGTGTATGAACCTCATGCCGTCCTGGGGGTCTCCCAGCCTCCTCATGAGCTCTCTGATGTTGTCCAGGCCCGGGGCGATGCCCCTTCCGTCCAATCCTTCGAACCATTCAAGGTTCCCAGCAGGGTCCAATATAATCTCCGGGGCGTGCCATGACGGGATGATTATAAAAGTTATCGAGGATAACAGTGGACATCATGAAAGGTGCCTTCGTCTCCAACGGTTTCATGCGGTCCGAGAAGTTCTCTCAGCCTGCGGACATGGTGTGCGCCGCGGCGGAGCGGATGGGGATCGGGATGGTCCGGACCTCCAACGATCGCCTGGCGGTGCCGATAGGAGACCGCAAGGCGATGGAGAAGGCGATCGGAGACGCGGACTTCGTCGTGTTCTGGGACAAGGACGTCCGCCTGGCCGAGAACCTGGAGCTGTGCGGTTATCCTGTGTTCAACTCCTCGGACTGCATCCGCATCTGCGACGACAAGTCGCTTACCCATATGGTCCTGGCATCTGCGGGGGTGAGGTCCATCCCGACGGTACCGTTGCCGTTGGCCTTCTCCCCGTACACGGGCTTCGGGTTCGCGGAAGGCCTGGAGGACGCCTTGGGCTATCCGATGGTCCTGAAGGACTGCTACGGGTCCTTCGGGGAGCAGGTGCATCTTGTCAGGGATCGGGATTCTCTGATAGAATCGCTTTCCGGCCCATATGTTCCGAGGATCGCCCAGAAGTACATCTAGACCGGCGCCACAGACATCCGCGCCGAGGTGATCGGCGGGAAGGTCGCCGAGGCGGTGGTCAGGCACGGTCCCGAGGGGGATTTCAGGAGCAACTGCACCATCGGAGGCAGGATGGAGCCCTGTAAGATATCTGAAGAGTGCGCCGAGCTCGCCATAAGGGCCGCGGAAGCGGTCGGTGCCGATTTCTGCGGAGTGGACATCCTGATGATGGACGGTTCCCCTGCGGTATGCGAGGTGAACTCCAACGCCCATATCAAGAACCTTGCCGATTGCACAGGGCACGACGTTTCCCGGGACATCCTGGAGCACATCGTCTCCTGCCTGAGATGACACCATGCGGATGTGGGTGCTCTACGACCGTTGCGACTACGAGAAGAATGTGTTCTTCGCCGACAGGCTCGTCAAGAATTCTGAAGATCTAGGATACACATCGTCAGTAGTACTGACCGATTCCCTCCCCGACGAGGTCCCTGATGCCGTCATCTCTCGCACGAGGGACTGGAAGCTCACCCGTTCGCTGGAAGAGAAGGGCGCCAGGGTGTTCAATCCGTCCGAAGTGTCCAGGATCTGCAACGACAAGCATGCGACATACCAATTGGCAGAAGAGCTCGGGATCCCGACGCTCCCCCATTCGATCGAGGGCGGGCCGCTTCCGGAGGGACCTCCGTGGGTGGTCAAATCCAGGACGGGCCATGGAGGGAGCCAGGTCTTCATGGCCGAAGGCCGTGAGGAACTAGACGAGGTCCTCAGAAAACTTGGATCCGACGCCCTCGTCCAGAAGGTCGCTCCCGTCCTCGGCCGCGACATGAGGGCCTATGTCCTCGACGGAGAGATCATCTCATGCGTCATGCGCTCCAGCGACACGGATTTCCGTGCCAACCACAGCCTCGGAGGCAGGGCGGAGCTCTGCCGGCCATCGGAAGAGTGCGAAGAGATGGTATCCAAGATGTCGGAAGCCCTCGGCCCCTGCTTCGTGGGCATCGACTTCGTGTTCGGAGAAGAGGGTAAGGCGTTTCTGAACGAGGTCGAGGATGTGGTCGGGACCCGGATGCTCTACGAGCTCACCGGTCTGGACCCGGCCGCCATCCTCGTGGACAATGTTCACTCGAAGATGTCCTTGTAAATGGAATCGACGAGCTCGGGATAGGTCATTCCCTTGTCCTTGGCCACTTCCCTGACCAGGTCCATGGTCCCGGATCCGTACTGGGCGGCCTTCTTCCTCTTCTCGGCGATGAACGGGTATCCCAGGTTCTTGGCGATCTGCCTCAGCATGACCTTCCTGGAGTCGGGCCCGGTGGGCCTCAGGTCCTTCAGGTCCATGGCGTTGACCTGCATGGTCACGAGCGGGTCCATGTAGGGGTACAGGATCTTCTTGCCGAAGTGGTCGGCCACGATGGTCTCGTGGGGGATGGTGGACGAGATCAGCTTCCCCAGGTCCGCCTTGCGGGTCCTGACCAGCTCGTCGTCCGGCAGCTCCACGTACTTGTTGTACCCGTAGAACAGCTCGTCCGCTCCCTGCCCTCCGAGGATGTACTTCTCGTGGACGGTCTTGCAGACGAAGAACAGCGGCAGCTCGAAGGAAAGCGTCAGGGGGCTGGAGGTCCTGGTGATGGAGATCATCTCCCTGAGCCTGGCCTCGATGTTGTCCTTGGTTATGGGGATGTGCAGCCAGGGCAGCCCGAGCTTCTCGGACATCTCCTGGGCCATGACCACGTCGTAGGACTGCTCCTTCCCGGAGGTGTACAGGGTGACGGACCTGGCGTAGTCCTTGGCCACGGCGGCGACGAGACCGGAGTCCAGGCCTCCGGAGAAGGCCACGGCCACGTCCTGGTCCTCGACGCCGTTCCTGATGGCGGACACGACGGCGCGCTCGAGATTCTCGATATCGACAGACATGCGTTCCGTATCGTCCGCAATCCGTTTAAAGCATTGGTTCGCCCCGGCGCGTTATGCGTTGAGAGACCGAATCGGTTCCGGAAGGAACATTATGTATGTCATATCAAATCGAAAAGTGTTATTACCCCGTCGCCATACTCCAGGGGCATGGAAGGCGTGACGCGCATCGGGGTCTCTCTGGAGCCCGAGCTTCTGAAGGCATTCGACGAGTCCATCTCAAAGAAAGGCTACGTCAGCAGGTCCGAGGCCATAAGGGACCTCGTCAGGGACTCCCTGGCGGAGAACGAGTGGAAGAACGAGGACGAGTGGATGGTCGGGACCATCGTGATGGTGTACGACCACACCATGACGTCGGTCGGCGACAAGCTCACCGACCTGCAGCACGAGCATCAGTCCCTCGTGAACACCTCGGTGCACGTGCATCTCGACCATGACAAGTGCATGGAGATCCTCATCTGCGAAGGGAAGCTCGGAGACCTCAAGCATTTCGCCAACGAGGTCACATCGATAAAAGGCGTCCTGAGAGGAAGGCTCACCATGGCCGCTCCCTCCACAGGGAACCTGCACCACGTCGGCCACAGGAACTGAGGGGTCCTCGCAGAGGCGGTCCACCCCCACTATTATGGTGGACAGCCCCTCCCCTTCGAACCCCAGCACATCGTTCAGCCTGAGGGCGGACGAAGTGGAAGGGTAGAACAGCCAGGGCTCGATGCCCTTGGGGATGGCATCGTCGTCGCACCTGCTGGCATGGAGCACCATGCGGGCGTCGTTGGCGGTGATCTTGCCCGGATACATCACGAAGGAGTCCGCGATCCAGATGACGTCGTCGCGCGCCTTGAAATGGTCCATCATGCACGGAGGGACGTCGTGGCCGATGACGATCCCGTCCTCGTCGATCATCTCCATGGTGACCTCGCGGGGCCTGGGGAAGTCGCCGTTGCATGATATGGCGAAGACATGCTCCCTCGAAGCGCAGGTCCCGATCCCGGAGTTCTCCATGCGGAGCCCGCAGGAGACCTCGGTGATGGAGTCCTCTATCTGCACGATCTCCTGAACGGTGTCGCGGGACAGGCGAGCAACATCGAGCACTCCATCCATCCCTTTGAGCAGGTCCATGAACTCCTCTATGCGGGTCAACGTGCGTCGATTATGTAACATGTAGATAAGGCGTTCCAGAGTTGGCGGATACTGGTCTCCGGGACATCGGAAGGTATCGCAGGGCGGGATCCCCGGCGCCGGGGCGCCCTGACCCCGTCCGGCACGTGCCGACAGCCCCCTTCCGGACACGATTGCGATGCCACCCACCCATTTTTATACCTTAGATTCAGTTGGTCGGCCCGATGAAGAAGCTGATAATCACCGAGAAGGCGAACGCCGCCAGGAGGATCTCGACCATCCTTTCCGACGGGAAGTCCCATTCCTCCACTTCAGGGGGCGTGACGGTGATATCCTTCGAGTCCGGAGGCGACGAGTACGATGTCGTCAGCCTCAGGGGACACATCATAGAACTGGATTATCCCAAGGAGTACAACGATTGGAGCAGCATCCCTCCGGCGGACCTGGTCTACGCGCACCAGGTGAAGACGGTCAGGGTGAAGTCCATCCTCGGGATGATCAAGAGCCTCGCATCGAAAGCGGACGAGATCATCATCGCGACCGACTTCGACCGTGAGGGAGAGCTCATCGGGATGGAGACCGTCCGCGAGGCCGGAGCCGACCTGACCCGCGTCAAGAGGGCAAGGTTCAGCGCTCTCACGAAAGGAGAGGTCGAATCGGCCTTTGACAACCTGGCAGACCCGGACAAGAACCTGGCCGACGCCGCAGAGGCGCGCCAGATCATCGACCTCGCCTGGGGAGCGGTCCTCACCAGGCTAATCTCCCTGTCCTCCGGGCAGGTGGGGATGAACTTCATGTCCGTCGGGAGGGTGCAGAGCCCCACGCTCAAGCTCCTGGTCGACAGGCACGAGGAGATCGAGAGCTTCGTCCCCAAGCCCTATTGGGAGATAATCGGCAAGTTCGGGATGCTCGCGTTCAAGGGCTCCCACAAGTCCAACCCGTTCTGGGAGAAGGACGAGGCCGATGCCATCATGTCCGTCGTCTCGGATGCCAAGGACGGAACGGTCAGATCGTTCGAGGTCTCCCAGAAAGAGGAGTTCAGGCCCGCGCCCTTCGACACCACCATGATGCAGGTCGAGGCCAACAAGATCGGCATACCTCCGACCACGGCCATGAAGCTGGCGGAGGACCTCTACACAGGAGGATACATCTCATACCCCCGTACCGAGAACACCGAGTACCCCAAGACCCTGAACCTCAGGTCGGTGCTGGAGAAGCTCAAGGACGGGGATTTCAAGTCAGAGGCGGAGGAGATCCTGGCCCAGGAGAAGATCGTCCCTTCCAAGGGGAAGAGGCGCACCACGGACCATCCTCCGATATACCCCACGGCAGGAGTGTCTTCTGCCAAGATGAAAGGGGACAAGTGGAAGCTCTATGAGCTCATCGTCCGCAGGTTCCTCGCCACTGTGGCGCCCAACGCGGAGGCGGAGGTCACCAAGTGCACATTGGACGTGGAAGGCCAGGAGTTCGACGCGGAAGGATACGTCCTGAAGAAGAAGGGCTGGAAGAAGTACTATGGAAAGTACCTGAAGGCCAGCGACTCCAAGCTCCCCGCGCTCAAGGTGGGCGACAAGGTGGAGATCAGGTCCATGAGCCTCGTGGAATCCGAGACGAAGCCTCCCTACAGGTACAACCAGGGATCGCTCATCCAGGAGATGGACAGGCTCCAGCTGGGGACCAAGTCCACCAGGCACGACATCATCGGCAAGCTGTACTCCAGGAACTACGTCCAGGGCAACTACATGATCCCCACGCCCAGCGGGATAGCGCTGACCAAGGCGCTGGAGAACCACGGCGGAGGCATCACCGAGCCCGACATGACGGCCAAGCTGGAGTCCGACATGCTGAAGATCACCGACGGCGAGAGGACCCTGGATTCCGTCGTCACGGAATCGCAGGACATGCTCCACCAGGTTGCGGTCCGCATCACCGAGGACTCCGACGAGATCGGGTCCGAGATCAAGGCCGCGCTGCACTCCCAGCAGCACATCGGGATCTGCCCCGCATGCGGCAACAACATGACGATCAAGAGGTCCAAGAACGGGAACTTCATCGGATGCGACGGGTACCCGGACTGCAAGAAGGCCTACCCGCTCCCCAGAGGAGCTCTCATCCAGACAGTGGAGACCACTTGCCCGGTATGCGGGCTCCCGCAGCTGAGGATCATCAGGAAGGGCAACCCTCCGCTGGTGCAGTGCATCGATCCGAAGTGCTCGAGCAACACCGAGCGCAACGACCTCGGCCCCTGCCCAACCTGCGGTACGGGGCGCATGAGGCTCATGTACTCCAAGGCGGGCAAGAGGTTCGCGGGATGCTCCGGATGGCCCAACTGCACTCAGACCTACCCTCTGAGGCCCAGGGGGAGCATAGCGTACTCCGGAAGGCAGTGCACCCTGTGCAAGGCGCCGATCATCATGATGGGCAACATGGAGGAGTGCATCAATCCGGACTGCCCCGGCAGGAAGAAGCCTAAGAAGACGAAGGCCAAGAAGGCCTCCGAGGCCCCCTCCGAAGAGTGAGGGCCTCCTCTTCTTTTTTTCACTTTATACGTTATTACGAATTCAAAGATTCGTAACACATTTGAAGTTTCTTAAAAACGAGGTGCCGATCAGAAATCGACGGAATATTCGTCGGGCTCTTCGACGCCGTTGTAGTGGTCGTTCATCATGTCGATCTCCCTGGAGATCCTCCGGTTGCGGCATGACATGCACTCCAATTCCTTGCCGAGCTCGAGCCTTGTCTTCATCTCGGCTCTCCCGAGGATGACGATGCGACCGCATGTGCAGTACACGCTCATCGACGATTTCTCGTTGAAACCGTCCAGATGGTACGGTTCTATGCGGCTCGTCGCGTAGCGTCCGCTGTTTTCGGTGCATTCTTCTATCAATTGTCTCCCCCGAGATCATCAGAAAATCTTACGGAATCCATCCATTGTTTCCGCGGTTTCCTGCAAGACTCCTCTAAACCTTATCCCACATATAAGCCTTCGTAGGAGGTCCGATTAAGGAATTCCTAAAATCAGCGATAAGGGTCTTGAAAGGGCATTTTCACAACAGTTTGCTTTATATATGATGTGAGATGCGATTCTGGGCTTCTGAATGGTATAAAAAGGCGGGAAAACAGGACCTATGCCGCCGAACGCCGGCGGGACCGAGAGGGAAAAGCAGGGGCCGGAGCCCCTGAAATGGTTCAGAGCTTGAACTGCGAGATCCCGGGGAAGCGGGCCTTGGAACCGAGGTCCTCCTCGATCCTGAGGAGGCGGTTGTACTTGGCCGTCCTCTCTCCGCGCGCGGGCGCTCCGGTCTTGATCTCTCCGGACCCCCATCCGACGGACAGGTCTGCGATGGTGGTGTCCTCGGTCTCTCCGGACCTGTGGGAGACGACGACGTTGTACTTGTTGTCGAAGCTCATCTCGGCGGCGTCGCCGGACTCGGTGATAGTTCCGATCTGGTTGACCTTCAGGAGCAGCGCGTTGGCGGCTCCCTCCTCGATCCCGTGGGCGAGGCGCTTGCTGTTGGTGACGAACAGGTCGTCCCCGACGATCTGCACATGGGAGCCGATCTTCCTGGTGAGCTCCGCGGTGGTGGCGAAGTCGTCCTCGAAGAAGGGGTCCTCGATGCTGATGAGGGGGTGGTCCTTGGCGAGCTGCACGTAATGGTCTGCGAGCTCCCCGGCGGACAGCTTCATGCCGTCCACGTCGTAGACGCCGTCGGAGTAGAACTCGGAGGACGCCGCATCCATGGCGAGGTACACGTCCTTCCCGGGAACGTATCCCGCGTCGGAGATGGCCGCGACGATGGTGGACAGTGCCTCGTCCACGGTGTCCAGGGGAGGAGCGAACCCTCCCTCGTCGCCGATGTTGATCGCGCCGACGCCGTACTTGGACTTGAGGATGGACTTCAGGTGCATGTAGACCTCGGAGGACATCCTGAGGCAGTCGGAGAAGCTCTTGGCTCCTGCGGGGATGATCATGCACTCCTGTATCTTCAGGTTCCCTCCGGCGTGCTTCCCGCCGTTGATGATGTTCAGCATGGGCACGGGCAGGGTGACGTGGTCTCCGCCGACGTGCTGGTAGACCTCCACGCCCTCTGCGAACGCTCCAGCGCGGGCAACTGCGAGGGAAACCGCGACAGTCGCGTTCCCTCCGAGCCTCTTCTTGTTCTCGGTGCCGTCGAGGGCGATCATGGCCTCGTCGATGCCCCTCTGGTCGGTGGGGTCCATGCCGACGATCTTCTCGGCGATCTCGCCGCGGATGTTCTCCACGGCCTTGAGCACGCCCTTGCCGCCGTACCTGTCCCCGCCGTCGCGGAGCTCGTGGGCCTCCCAGGTCCCCGTGGACGCGCCGGAGGGCGCGATAGCGGTTATCCTGTGGCCTTTGATCGTGATCTCAGCTTCGACCGTGGGGTTCCCCCTCGAGTCGAGCACTTCCCTTGCCCAGACTTTCTCGATCTGCATTGTCATTGCTCCTTGTATTCAGACATATTATGTAGCAGTATCTCACGGTCCTTGTCCGTGAGCTCGGCATCGTCCACGGACACTGCCAGCGTGAACTCCTTCTCTCCCGAGGACATAATCTCCTCAATCATCATCAGGGGCAGGCTGAGCCCGTCCGACTCTATGAGCGCGCCCAGCGAGTCGAATATGACCACGGGCCTCTCGTGAGACGCTATGAACGTGCAGGCCATGTCGGACACGGTGCCGAGGGCATGGATGTCCACGGTCCCGGACTTGCCCGAAGTGGTGAGCGGAACGACCTCCATCTCCTCGTAGCCGAACCTCTCCTTGATGGCCTTGGCCCTTTCAGAAGTGAAGAGCATGATGTCGTACTTCCCGGGATCGAAAGCGGAAGCGATGTCGTAGATCTTCTCAGGCTCGTGCTCGAAGACGACGTACGACTTTCCGAAGATGCCGAGGTCGTCGGGCCTCTCCTTGGGGGCGGAGGCCTTTTTCTTCTTCCTCGACAGGAGCCCTCCTGTCTTTTTCTTCTTGGACTTGGAGGATTCCGGGGCCTTGGATTCCGCGACGACCACGGCGAGGCCGTCCAGCATTGTGATGATCTCGGTGGACTTGAACGGCTTGTCTATGCACCCTACGATCTCGGGGATGTCCTTGGGGGCGATCTCCGACGCGGACTTGATCAGGACCACCCTGAGGTCCGCATCCTTCCTGGCCTTCCTGACCTCGGTGATGTAGCTGAGCCCCTCCTCGCCGTCGATCTGCGAATCCAGCATGACGACGTCGGGAGCGAAGTCCAGGGTCTTGCCCACGGCCTCTTCGATGCTGCCTGCCAGGCGAACATTGTGGCCCACCTCCGAGAGTATGTCCTTCAGAATCTCCTGAACAGCTACGTTATCGTCGACTATGAGCACCTTCAACGGATCAGCCCCTTAACGTCCGCCTATCCAGGTCACTATAGAAAAATCCATGCCACGAAGGGCATCGGACCGGCACCGGGCATAGCCCAGGCTGGTCCGAATGAAGTGCCGGCCGGTGCCGGCCGTAAAAATCAATGCGAAGCAGCAATCACTGCTTCCTGCTCTCTTTGGCCTTGGGCCTGAGATCCTTGGAACCGCATTTCCTGCACTTCTCCGCCTTCTTGGGGTTGGTGGCGTAGCAGGTCATGCAGACCGTCTTGTCAAGGAGCCTGTGCTCAGCCTCTTTGAAACGTGCCATTTGAATTCCTCTAAGAATTGCGAATAGAGAGGTAGTATAAATAGGGTGAACCCGACCTGCGTTGGCTGGATGGATGCTCCGAACGGAACAGGCCATCAGGTCAGAGCGAGTCCAGCGCCGCCCTCTGGCGGACGTAGTCCTCGGTGATGCTCTTCCAGGATCCCGGGAGCTCGTGTGTGGCGTAGTCCGGCTTCAGGATCCTCAGCAGCTCGGCGCATGCGGGGTCGGAGAACGGCATGTGCTGGTCTATCCTGCAGATGTGCGGGTATGCGGAGGATATGAAGTCCCCCAGGGGCTCGGTCATCTCCCTCTCCTCGAAGGAGGACCTGTAATCCCAGGACGCGCTCCAGTGGAAGTGGACGGTCCCGATGCGGTCGATCAGGTCCGGGGGATATTCCCTGAATATCCGCGTCAGGGCCTCTATGCCGTCCTGCTCCGTGCGGATGCCCGGGAGGCAGTTCATCAGGTGGCCCGTGTCCAAGCATATCCCCCAGTCGTCGAACTCCAGCCTGTCGGACAGCCTGTGGAAGCATCCCCCGTCCAGCAGCCTCAGCCCGGGCCACCAGAGGTTCTCGAACATGATCCTGAAAGGCGGCTCCCCTCCGGGGAAGCCGGCTGCCACGCGGTTGGCCATCTCGGCCAGGGCATCGATGGCCCTGTCGTCGCTGATGCTGTAGGAGCGCTTCCAGAGGTCCTGCAGGGGCCCTACGCAGGCGTGAAACACGCCGTAGGCCGGGGAGATGGCGGAAGCCTTGACGATCGAATCTGTGATGTTCTCGACGATCTCGTCCCTGTCGCGCCCGAACATGTAGTACCTGGCGGACTCGGCGTCCATGTCGAACGGCCTTCCCTCCCAGGCGGACAGCCAATCCGTCGCATAGGGAAGGTGCACGGACTTGGCGATGCCCTTGTAGAACGGGTCGATCTCGTCGTATGATGTGAGGAGCTCCAGCCCGTCGGCCCTTATCCCGTCCAGGAAAGCCTTGGCGTCGGCGCCGAACATCCCGGTGCCGCCGTAGACGGTATGGCTGAGCAGATGGAGCGTATGGATCCCTCAGAACAGCTGCAGCGCCGCCGACACGGCGGCCTCTATGGCGGCGGCCTTGGTGTCCGCGCCTCCGATGATCAGCGCATCGGATTGGGTCATTCCGGACTCCTTGCGTATCCTGTACGCCATCTCGGGGTCCTCCTCGTCCATGTTCCAGTCCGGGGGCACCATGAGCTTTCCGTCGCGTATGACCAGCGTGGTGCATCCGTCGGCGCCTACTTTGATGCCCGCGTCCCTCTGCTCCATGCCGTTGACGACCTTGTCGGCGCATCCCAGGACGAGAATCGCCTGCTGATACTGCCCGACGACGCTCCCTTCCAGCTGGATGTCCAGAACTTTTATGGGCATCTGGTCCAGGAAAGCCTGTCCGGATTTCGTGATGGTGATCCCGGTCTGCTTGATGAGGATGAAGTCCCAATCTTTCAGGGTGTCGATGATCCTGCGCATGCTCCCCTCTCCGACGCCGATCTCCTCGGCGAGCTTCTTGCGCCCGATGCGCCTTCCGCTGGACAGGACATGCAGGGCCCAATAGACATTCGCGTCGTTGAAGCGGAACATAGGGCCGAACTGGGGTTCATCGATAATCTTCATAGCTGCACCTGCTGAATGGAAGATTAATGCAAACGTGAGTTAAAAAAACCATCCATCCAGACATCTGGGTGGATGATGGATAATATGGCCATCCCCCTGTCCGGGGGACGGCTTTGATGGTTTGCGCAGGGCCCTCAGAAGGTGCGGACCTTGCCCTCGATGATCATGTCGGAGACCTTGTCCACGTTGTCCAGCCACTCGTTGGCGATGGACTCCGCCTCGGACTTCCAGGCGGGCAGGTGGGGGTCGTTCTCCGCATCGGGCAGGACGATCTGGACGGATGCGTTGAGGGGCTGGGAGACGGGCTTCCCGATCTGGGAGAGCAGCCTGACCCTGATCTCGGCATCGCTGGTGACCTTCTTGGCGACGTCCTCGGCGATGAGCTTGGACATGACGTTGTAGATCTTCCCGATGTGAGTGATGGGGTTCTTTCCGGAGGTGGCCTCCATGGACATGGGCCTGTAGGGGGTGATCAGACCGTTGCACCTGTTGCCTCTTCCGACGGATCCGTCGTCTCCCATCTCCTGGGAGAGTCCGGTGCAGGTGAGGTAGTAGACTCCGCGGTCGTAGTCGTCTCCGGTGTTGATCTCCAGCTTGAAGTTGATGTCCTCGCTGCCGATGACCTTCAGAGCGTTGTCGGTGACCTTGTCGTACATCTGCTCGATGGCGGACTGGTAGTGGGACGCATCGGGGATGTGCTTGTCGACCATGGCGCATGCGATGGTCAGGGTGAGGTCCTTGTCGACCCTCGAGGCCATGACCTTGACGTCCTGTCCGGTCTCGGGCAGCTCCTTCTTCATCGCGCCGTTGATGTACTCCTCGGTCTTGAGGACGACGGAGTCGGTGATGGAGTAGGGAGCGTAGCCGACACCGAAGGAGGTGTCGTTGGCCAGGTGGCCGGATGCCTTGTAGACCCCGGTCAGGTCGTCGGATCCCATTCCGATCTTGGCATCGAGGATGACGTCCGAATCGACGTCGAGGTTGGGGAAGGTCTTCACGAGGTAGTCGTGGGCGGCCTTCAGCGCCACGGGCTTGCAGGGCAGGGACTTCAGGTCCTTCCCCTCGCCGACGTGGGTGGTGGCGCGTCCGACCAGGAGGATGTAGGTGGGGTCGATGACGGCTCCGCCTCCGAAGCGGGGAGCAGCCTGACCGGCGGCGATCTGAGTCTCGTCGGTGTTGTGGTGGAGGACGTGTCCGAACTCCTTCTTGTACATCCTGCACAGGGCCTTGCTCACTTCTTCGGCCAGGGCGTCGGAGACGGAGTCGGGGTGTCCGATTCCTTTCCTCTCGACGATCTCGACTTTCCTCATGGGCACGGGGATCTCGTTGAGACCCTCGACGTAGATGTTCTTGCTCATTTAGATACCTCTAGTTGGGATGTGGCAATCATTCGTTGTTTATAAATTGTATTGACAATATTATTCATATCAGAATATCATCATATTCCCGATGAAGTTCCCTCCGACGTCGGACATCAAGCGCATCCGCAAGTCATTGGATGTCACACAGATGGAGCTTGCCTCAGTATCGGGCATCAGCCAGAGCACCATAGCGAAGATCGAGCGCGGGACCACGTCCGCCAGCTACGAGACCGTGGTGAAGCTGTTCGAGGCCCTGGACAGCCTGAAGCAGACCGAGGGGAAGATGCTGACCGCCGCCGATGTCGCTTCGGACAGGGTGGTTACAATCCAGAGCACGGACAAGGTCCACATGGCGTCGGACCTGATGAGGTCCACCGGTTATTCCCAATTGCCTGTACTGAAGGGCGACGTCCCCGTGGGGAGCATCTCCGAGAGGGGGATATTCGACCTCCTGAGGCAGGGGACCACCATGGAGCAGCTGGGGCAGACGGTCATTTACAAGGTGATGGACGAGTCGTACCCCGTCGTGCTGGACAGCACGCCCATGACCTCCGTCACATCGCTGATGGGGAACAGCGATGCCGTGCTGGTCTCTCGGAAAGGGAAGATAATCGGCATGATAACGAACGCCGACATCCTGAAGCTGATCTGATCCTCAGTCTTCCATGAGCCTGAGCCCTTTGGAGCTCAGCTCGTACCTGTGCATGTCGTCGGCGACGAACGTGTTCTCGAATACCTTTTTGGCTTCTGCGAGCACCTCGCCGTGGTCCTCGTAGCGGTTGCTGAGATGCGTCAGGATGAGGAACCCGGCCCCCGCATCCGATGCGATCCCGGCCGCCTGCGCGGCGGTGCTGTGGAAATGGTCGGCAGCCTGCTGGGACTCCGCATCCATGTAGGTGGACTCGTGTATCAGGACGTCCACGCCTTTCACCGCTTCGTTCTCGGTTTCGCAGGGCATCGTGTCCCCGCTGTAGGCTATCCTGTAGCCTTCGATCGGAGGGGAGACGACATCCGACGGCTTCACTCCGCGGACCTCCTGCCCCGATTTGAGCAGGGCCATCTCCCTGCCCTCGGATATCCCCAGGGACTTGGCCTTGGCGGCATCGATCTTCCCGGGGCGGGACTTGTCCCTCACCACGTACCCCACGGATGCTATGCCGTGCTCGGTCCTGTACGGGACGACGGTCATCCCGGCGACGGATATCTCCTCGCCTCCGGCGACCTCCCTGACCTGCACCTCGTACTGAGTCTCCCCTTCGGTCACCGACATCATCGCGTCCAGGGCCGCGGCCGTACCGACGGGGCCGCACACGAGCAGGGGGTCCTTCCTGTCGGACAGGCTCATGGTCTGCAGCAGCCCGGGGAGGCCGAAGACGTGGTCTCCGTGCAAGTGGGTGATGAGTATCGCCCTGACCTTCATGAAGGAGAACGGCGAGAGCATCAGCTGGCGCTGAGCTCCCTCGCCGCAGTCCAGAAGCAATATGTCGGGACCGCTGCGCAGGGCGATGCAGGATGTGGAGCGGGCCTTGGAAGGCACGGCCGCGCTGGTGCCGAGGAATAGGATCTCCGGCATCAGTAGACCTGGTCCAGCTCCCTGTCGGTCTTGGTGGACTTCTTGTAGGACCTGTAGTGGTCCTTGCAGAGATGGATCTGGCGGGCGCCCTCGTCCTTGAGCTTCAGGTCGGACCTTCCGATCTGCTTCCTGTTCAGGGACCTCTCCGCGGGCTTGTCGCAGCCGGCTACGTCGCAGGTCTCCTGTGTGTTGTCATGGTTAGCCAATGCCATGCCTGCCCAATCCTACTGGTCATAGTTAAAGGCTGGCAAATCGGATTCGACATGTTCGCAGGGCTTCCCTCCGCGCATATTTTAAGGATGCTCATCTTAGAGGCGGAACGATGACGAAGGTATCCCCGTCCATGCTGTCAGCCGATTTCTCCAGGTTCGGAGAGGAGATCGCACGCGTAGAGAGGTCCGGCGCTGACTGGGCCCACCTGGATGTCATGGACGGGATGTTCGTCCCGAACATCACCTTCGGAGCACCCATCATAAAGGCGGTCCGCGGCTTCGCGGAGATACCGTTCGATGCGCATCTGATGATCGAGGACCCGATCCGTTACGTCGACGACTTCGCCGACGCCGGATGCGACCTCATCACCGTGCACTGCGAGTCCTTCGGGGACGTGCAGGGGGCCATGGACAAGATCAAGGAGAGGGGGCTGAAGGCGGGGATATCCCTGAACCCCGAGACCCCCGTCTCGGATGTCATGCCGTTCCTGCCCTCTGCGGACCTGGTCCTGGTCATGACCGTCCACCCCGGCTTCGGAGGGCAGTCGTTCATCGGGGACTGCGTCCCGAAGATATCGGAGATCAGGAAGTGGGCCGATTCCAACGATCCGTCCCTGGAGATCTCCGTGGACGGAGGCGTCAACGCCGTCACCGGGAAGCAGTGCGTGGACGCCGGAGCGTCCGTTCTCGTGGCGGGATCGTCCCTGTTCAAGCTGGACGACATGACCTCCACTATCGCCGAGTGGAAGACGTTCGGGCCCAACAGAGGGTGATGGGGTGGGAGTAAACCTTTCCCCCATCGTCCAGGCCCGCGAGATCGAGCTCACGGACCTCCGCGGGAAGACCGTGGCGGTGGACGCCTACAACACCATCTTCCAGTTCTTATCGAGCATAAGGCAGCCCGACGGGACCCCTCTCCAGGACTCCCAAGGGCGTGTGACATCGCAGCTGTCCGGCATCCTGTACAGGGTCGCCAACCTCATCGAGGCGGGCATAGAGCCGTCCTTCGTCTTCGACGGGAAGCCCAACGAGATGAAGGCCGGGACCATCGAGGAGCGCATAGCACGCAGGGAGAAGGCCATGGTCGAGTACCAGGAGGCCCTGAGGGAAGGGGACCTGAAGAAGGCCTATTCCAAAGCGCAGCAGACATCCAGGATGACGCCCGAGATACTGGAGTCCTCCAAGAGGCTGCTGGGCCTGATGGGGATCCCCATAGTCCAGGCTCCCAGCGACGGAGAGGCCCAGGGCGCGTACATGTGCATGAAAGGAGACGTCTACGCCTCCGCATCCCAGGACTTCGATTCCATACTGTTCGGAGCGCCGCTCCTGGTCAGGAACCTGACCATGACCGGCAGGCGCAAGGTCCCCGGCAGGAACGTCTACCGCGACGTGAAGACTGAAGTCATCGATTCTCCCAGCATGCTGGCGGAGCTGGGGCTCACAAGGGAGCAGCTGGTTGACGTCTGCATCATGATCGGCACCGACTTCAACCCCGGCGTCTCCGGCATCGGTCCTAAGAAGGGCCTGAAGCTCATCCAGAAGCACGGCTGCCTGGAGGAGGTCATAAAGGCCCAGGGGTTCGACATCCCCGAGTACGAGGACGTCAGGGCCATCTTCCTGGACGGCCCCAAGTCCGACGATTATTCTGTGAAGACCGGCGAGATCGACGGCGACGGCGTCATCGAGATGATGACGGACTACGGGTTCACCGAAGAGCGCGTCGCGGCCGTCGTCAAGAAGATCGAGACCGCCAGGAAAGCGGAATCGGACCGCAGGAAGCAGAGGTCCCTGGACCAGTGGTTCTGATCAGCACCTCACAGCGAGCCTCTCCAGGCTGCTGCCTTCCTCGAACCTGCGGACGAACACGTTCTTGCACTTCTTGAAGCACTTGAACCTCTTCTCCGCCGCCAGGACATCGCCGTAGACCTTCCAGCATCCGATGCACTTGCAGCACCTGCCCTCGTTCTCGATGTAGCCGACCACGTCCTCCACGGGGTAGTCGAGGAATATCCCGACCTCAGGGGGCATGGGGCAGCGTGCGAAGCGGAGGGTGAGCTCCGATATGGTCGAGGACACGCTCTTCAGGCCGTACCCGTACCTCGCCAGGAAGTCCTTCACGGCGGGATCGGCGATCTTCGCCTCGAGGAGCTTGGGGCGGTACACGTAGAGAAGGCATCCGGAGCCGTCCACCTGGAGGGCGTCGATGCGGACGCCGCGGTGGGAGAGGGTCCTCTCGAGCTCGGACACTTCGGAAAGGATGTCATGAGGGTCGGAGTTCAGCCGGAACATGCTCCCGCACTTCATTCCGGCCAGCGTCGGGGCGCAATGGCGGACGACGCGCATCTGCAGGTCGAGGACGGAGGTTTCGGCTCCTTCTGCACATGTCAACTCGAAGGAACCAGGCTCATGGAATACTATGTCGGATTGTCCCGATCCGTTGCAGACGCTGTCCGGCCTCATGATGTTTAGGTGTACCTAAAGAAAGTATATAATGATTTTTAGGAACGTCTAAACTCTTACCGGCCGTTGATGTACTCGTCGCTCCATTTGGATAGCCTGACGTGCCTTTCGGTCAGGTCTGTGATGCGCTTCTCGAACTCCTCGTCCTTTCCGATCGGTATCCAAGCTCTGACGTCGACCTTGTCCGAATACGAGCAGTCGGGCTTCTTGGCCATCAGGTCGCGGCATTTGGCCTCGAAGACGCTGTACCACTGGTAGTCCAGGGTGAACGTGTACACCGCGCAGGCTGTGAGCTTCTTGACCTTGATCCCACCGACGGCGATCTTCGAAGTCTCGGAATATGCGTGGACGAGCCCGCCTGTTCCCAGGAGGGTGCCTCCGAAGTACCTGACGACAACTACCATGATGTCCGTCAGCCCTGTCCCTTTCACGACGGACAGGATGGGCTTCCCGGCGGTCCCGGAGGGCTCCCCGTTGTCGCTGGACCTCTCGCGCCTCTCGGAGCCGTTGAAGACCGCGGCCCAGCAGTAGTGGGTGGCGTTCCTGTACCTCGCCGACACCTGGTCCAGGTTCCTCTGGATGGAGTCCTCGTCGGTGCAGGGCATGGCGATTCCGATGAACCTGGACCCCTTGAGTGTCATCTCGTCCTCATGGGTCCCGTCAATGGTCTCGTAGTCGGAGATGCGCGCCATCGCACCCCCAATCGGCGATGTGATGAAAAAGGGAACGGCCCCGAAGGGCCTAATGTGTTTCACTCGGTCTCGGGGTCCTTGTACGCCTGGGCGGCCTCGAACTCGTCGACGGCCTCCTGGGGCGGGGGCGATGTGAGCAACGCCACGACGATCCCCACGAACAGGGATATGAAGAACCCGGGGAACAGGGAGTACAGGTTCGTGAAGCCCATGAAGGTCTCCCAGAACACGACGACCGCGAACCCGGTGACGATCGAGGCCATGGCTCCCTGGAGGTTCATGCGCTTCCAGAACAGCGCCAGGATCATGACCGGCGAGAACGCGGAACCGAACCCGGCCCATGCGTAGGACACGAGCTCCATGATGTTCTTGTTCCCGGAGAAGGCGATGACCATTCCGATGATCGAGATGATCACGACGATGATCCTGGAGATCCAAGTGAGCCTTCCGTCGGAGAAGTGCATCTTCTTGCTCTTCCTCAGGATGTCGTTGGTGATCGACGACGCGGAAACCAGGAGCTGGGAGCTGGCGGTGGACATGACCGCTGCCAGGATGGCCGCGAACACGATACCGAGGATGAAGGGCGAGAACAGCTGCTGGGCCATCATGATGAAGACCCTCTCGTTGTTCGCGTCCGGTCCAGAGCTTATGATCTCGACGCCGTGAGCCGGGAGGTAGACCCCCGCGATGATGGCCAGCAGGGCGATGAAGCCGAGGGCGAGTATCCCCCAGATGAGGGAGACCCTGCGTGCGACCTTGATCTCGTCCACCCTTCTGATGGACATGTACCTGACCACGATGTGGGGCATTCCGAAGTATCCGAATCCCCATGCGAGCCCGGACAGCAGGACGGCCGCGGAGATGGCGACCCCGTTGTTGTAGAACGGGTTGGCGTATTCCGCGGGGACGACGTTGGACTCCCATCCGGCGACGATGTTGTCCCATCCGAAGTCGCCGATGGCGGCCAGCGGGACGAAGACGATGACGCACACCATCAGGATGGCCTGGAAGAAGTCGGTCCAGCAGACCGCCTTGTAGCCGCCGAGGAAGGTGTACAGGATGATGACGAGGCCGCCGATGACGATGCCGAGGGTCATACCCATGTCGTCGATGAGCATCTCGAGGACGGTTCCGCAGCTCTGGAACCCGGATGCGACGTAGATGGTGAAGAAGAACAGGATGACGACCGCGCAGATTATCCTGAGGTATCCTTTCTCGTCGCCGAAGCGGTTGGAGAAGAACTCGGGCATGGTGAGCGCGTTCTTGGAGACGAAGGAGTGTTTTCTGAGCCTCTTCGCGACGAAGAGCCAAGAGCAGTACGATCCGATCAACAGACCGACACCGATCCAGACCTGTCCGAGGCCCGCGACGACGATGGAACCCGGGAGCCCCATCAGCAGCCATCCGCTCATGTCGGATGCCTGCGCTGACATCGCGCTTACGTAAGGGCCCAGCGATCTCTTCCCGAGGATGTAGTCCTCGAGGCTCTCCTCCTTCTTCTTCCAGAAGTGGATTCCGATGAGGATGAGGGCCACGAAGTAGATCACGAAGGCCACAAGGGTCGATGCTTCCATTATACCGGCATATGGCAAGAGGGCAAAGATTAAAACATAGACCCTGCGGACTGGGATAAAATAACGGCGTTAAGGGGTGATTCGGCCCGGACGGCCGTCCGGGCCTGGATGGAGCATCAGATCGCGCTGACGTCTATGAGGGCCTTCCTGGTGTCGGCCCTGCCGAGGATCCCGCCGTAGATCTTGGTGAAAGATACCGTGGCCTTGACGAGCTCGGGGTCGACGTCATCGTCTGCGTACAGCATGCCGATGACCTCAATCGGCTTCTTCTCTCCGGTCTCCTTGAGCTGTTCCAGATCCTTGCGTTTGAGTCTGACGACGCGGAAGTTCATATTCGGTCTCTCCTATCAGTTTGCGTTTATTCCGTTTTCTTTGGTGGCGTCACGACGAAGCCCATCGTGTGGAGCTCCTGGTCTTCCGACCTCTGCTCGAAGTACGGGGCCATGATCCCGTGCAGCTCCTTGCGGAGCTCCTCCAGCTCCTCCGCCGTGGCGTATATGGGCATGCTGAAGAACCCGGAGCCGTCGCGCTTTATGTCGATGGAATCGTTCTTGGAGTACTCCTCGAACGACCTCATCAGGTTGAACGCGAAGGCTGCGAATAGCCGGAAGTACGAGTCCCCGTCGTTGTTGGAGATCATCTCCTTTATCTTGCTGGGGAGCTCCTCGTTGAACGAGTACGTCTTCTCGACCATCGCCTTGACCTTGGTCTCGGCCACTATCTGCAGCACGTGGCAGTCCTCCATGCTCTTGAGGGCACGGTAGACCGTCGCCTGCGGCATCCTGGGGTCCTTCTCCATGATCTGCTTGGGCGTCAGCGGCCCATATTCCTTCATGAGGATCATTATCCGGGCTTTCAGCGGATTGCCCAGACATTCCATGATGCTCTCGCTGGGAGCATCCCGGTCATCACTCATATCAATCGGATAATGTTATCTGCTATATAATGTTATCAAAATGATAATCATGATTCCTGGAACATCGCGCTGGCATATGGAGGATCAGAAGATGTAAAGGGGGAGGGGACGGGCCCCTCCGTTCATCATAGGGTATGCTCACTCGGAATCCTTCGAGGCCTTGCGTGCCTTGGATCCCGGGCCCTTCCAGTTCCAGTCGCCCAGCAGGTGCATGACGGCCGGGACGATGTACGTCCTGACGATCAGCGCATCGACGATGATGGCGAAGCACAGGGCGAACCCGAACTGCTGCATCATGACCATGCTCGAGAGCATCAGCGTGCCGAACGCTCCTCCCATGATCAGTCCGCAGATGGTGATGACCGATCCGGAGTGCACCACGGCCTGGTGGATGGCCTCGTCGTTGCTCATGCCCTTGTCCATGACGTACTCCCTGATGCGGGTGGTCAGCAGGATGTCGTAGTCCATCCCGAGCCCGAGGCAGATGACCAGCAGGACCAGCGGGATCATCCACATGATGTCCTGACCGAGCAGCCCGGTGAACAGGAGGTGGGTCATCGCCAGGGTCCAGCATATGCTCATCAGGATCGTGGCCACCGACCTCAGCGGGATGGTGTACGACCTCATGACGACTAACAGCAGCAGGATGATCAGGATGACGACAAGCAGCTCGATCTTGTTGAACTCCTCGCCGATGCTCTTCGAGACCTCGTACATGACCGCCGCGGTCCCTGTGATCCACGTTCCTGCGATGACGTCCTTGTTCTCAGCGACGAAGCTGTCCACGGCGGCCTGGGTGGCGTCGATGGACTCCATGGACCTGGGGGCCATGGCCGCGTCGTGGGTCGCGGAGACGATGCTGATGAACGTGACGTCCTTCTCGGTCTTCGAGTCCACGGTCATCTCGCCGCCCTTGGCGTACTCCCCTCCGACGAGGGCTCCAGTGCAGTTGGCGATGAAGTCGATGCTCGGAGTGTACGTGCCGGATGCGATGGCCATGTATGCCTGCTCCTCGGTCACTCCGGCGGCCATCATCTCGGCCTTTATGTACTCGACCGTGTAGCCGACGTACTGCTGGGTGGTCCCATGGGCGGTGCCGATGGCGTACATGACGATCTGCGCGGGATCCGTCAGGCCCGCCTTCACAGCCTGCGCGACCGCGTTGTCCCACATGAACGGCCCGTAGATGTATGAGATGTTTGCGTCGGCCCCGCCGTCCTTCTCGATGGCGGCGTCGCACAATGCGTACACCCTGTCGCTCAGGCTCTCCTTCGCGCCCGTGGACGCGTTCTCATAGATCTTGCTGGTCCAGGACTCATTCCATGTCAGCGTCCCCTGGTACAGGCCCGTTGTCGGGTTTATACCGGTCACTCTGACGGAGGCGATGGGCTCGTTGAACTCGATGATGGTGTAGTTGGGCATGACCATGCCCTGGTCCGCGTACTCGCCGATGAGCTCCATTCCCTTTCCGGAGTCCCCGTTGGACATGGAGCTGATCATGTCGTAGGAAGTCTCGGACGTGAGCGCGATGTACGCGGCGGGAGCCGAGACGACTATGGTCACTGCGAGGATGGCCTTGGCGTGCTTGATCGAGAACCTTGACGACCTCTCGAAGTAGGAGTGTCCGATCTTCCCGCACTTGGCGTACCATCCCTTGGTGGACTTGCCGCCTTCCTGGAAGGACTTCATGGTCGAGGGCCAGAATATCCTGTCCTTGGTCAGGTTGAGCAGGGACGGGATGAGGGTGAGCGCGGCGACGAGGGCCACGAGGATCCCCAGCGCAAGGCAGATCCCCATGGTGGAGACCATGCTGAAGGAGCAGATCGACATGGCGCCGAACCCGATGATGACCGATGCTCCGGATATGGAGATCGACTCGCCGGCCCACTTGATGGCCTCGTGCAGGGCGGCCTCATGGTCCTTCCCGCTGCGGAGCTCCTCCCTGTAGCGTGCGATGATGAAGATGCAGTAGTCGCAGCCGGCGCCCATCATGGACACCAGCAGCATCATCTCGGTGATGAAGAAGATGTTCAGGACCTGCCCGATGCCGTAGATGAGGGCCATGACCACCACGAACGCCACTCCGATGGTGAGCGGAGGGGTGGCGGACGTGATGAAGGACCTGAAGAACAGTCCGACGAGGATGAGGATCAGGAGGACCGTGAACGGGTCGATCCTCTGGATGTCCTGCATGGAGCCCGTCTCGGCATCGTATCCGATGGCGGGGCTCCCGGTGAGGTACTCGGAGAACCCGGGGGACTCTCCCTGGAGCACGTCGTCCTTGAAATCGGACAGGCAATCGCTGAGGAAGGACCTCAGATGGGGCGTGTCGTCGGTGATGCTGATGTCGGAATCGGCGTAGACGACTCCTGCCATGACGATCCCGGGCACGTTGCTCTCGCCTTCCCCCTGAGCTCCCAGCGAGACGACCGAGACGATCTTCTGGTTGCCTTCCGAGTCTGTGTACTCGGGCAGCCTGGTGTTGATGTAGTTCGCGAAGGTCTCCGCGTTCGCCATCCCCGTCTCGTCTTCGTAATAGAGGACGAGGACGGGCATGACGGACGAATCGCTCTGGGACGACGGGAAGTACTCGCCGATCTTCTCGAGCCCCTTGGCGGATTCCGAGTCCTCCCCGGCCATGTCCGTGGTGTCGTACTTCATGACATCGGATGACTTGAGGGCCAAGGGCACCGATATCACCA
>CAVCVB010000002.1:0-75821 GCA_963605395.1 Firmicutes bacterium CAG:194 | reverse complement strand
GTGAGAGAAGGGGTTTGCCGCCGAAGCGGCTCGATTCTTCTGCAAAATCACTCGGAGATCGCAGAGGAGGGGCACTCGTCGATGCAAGCGCCGCAGTCGATGCACTTGCCGGCATCGATGACAGCGATGTCATCGCAGGTGATAGCTCCCTCAGGGCAGACGTCGACGCATGCTCCGCATGCAACACACTCAGATCCGTTAACTGTAACCATATGATTACCTCAGCATCTACGACGTTGAAGGCATATAAAAAGTTGATTAAAATCCGTTTCGGAAACGCTAATTTTGGGCATATTTTATTAGGAAATCCTCAACATCGTAACGCCGATTTTTCTGCAGTCTGGCTATGTCAGATGTCGATTGTTTAAACGCCGTTAATAGGAGCTGCCCTGTTATGGCATTCCGAAAACTTCCCGCCGTCACCGCCCCTCGCCAGCGCCGCGCTCCGCCGCCGGCAGGACGCCGTTAATATTCCTTTTATATCTTTGATGGAATGGGTCCGAAGATGACCTCCGACGACCTTCTGCCGATGATATGGGACGCACTCGGCAACGACCTCCTGACCACCAAGGAGGCTACCGACCGTCTGGAGCACCTGTTCGAGTACAGGTGCCCCGACGACCTCGCCAAGACGCTCATGAAATACCGCAAGGCGGGCAAGATCAAAGGGCAGATATCCATGGACCGCGGAGGATGGGTCTGGTGGGCCGACGAGGAATGCAAGGGGGCAGTCGAATGATCAACTTCCAGGACGATGACATCAAAGCCGCATGGAACGACCTCTTCACGAAGGAGAAGTACCGCCTGATGATCACGTGCATCGCTGAGAACTACCCTCAGAAGAAGAGCCTGATGGTGGATTATGCTGACATCAACACCTACAACGTGGATTTCGCGATGTACGTCCTCGACAACCCGGACCGGTGCCTTGAGTTCGCCAAGAACACCGCCATGTCCCTCGTCCCCAACATAAGCAGGCCCGGCGAGGCCATCAATATAAGGATATTCAACCTCCCGCGCGACGCCACCGTCGACATACGCAACCTGAGGGCCGACCATCTGAGGAGGCTCGTGGCGGTGGAGGGGCTGGCAAGGAAGGTCACCACGGTCAAGCCCAGGATGACCGTGGGCCTGTTCAGATGCGCCAGGTGCGGCGCAGAGATGTGGATCCAGCAGCCCGGGATGCTCCTCAAGGAGCCCATGATGTGCGTTAACACGGAAGGGAGCTGCAACAAGCAGGCCACCCGTTTCATCCTCGACGAGAAGGCGTCGGTGTACATCGACACCCAGAAGATCGAGATACAGGAGTCCCCCGAGGGCCTGAGGGGAGGGGCCCAGCCCGAGAGGATCACGGGGTACGTGGAGGACGACATCGCGGGAGAGGTCACCGCAGGGAACAGGATAACCCTTAACGGGATCCTCAGGTCCGTAGAGAAGACGGACAGGGACAAGTCCACTGTCTTCGAGACGTACCTCGACGTCATATCCGTGGAGTTCGAGCAGCACGAGTACGACGAGATACAGATCACGGAGGAGGACGAGCAGGAGATCCTCCGCATGTCGAAGGACCCCGAGCTGTTCGAGAACATAGTCAAATCCATATCTCCGTCCATCTACGGGCTGGATTCCGTCAAGAGGTCCATCGCCCTTCAGCTGTTCGGAGGCTGCCACAAGGAGATGGACGACGGGACCGTCATGAGAGGGGACATGCACATCCTCCTGATGGGAGACCCCGGAGTCGCGAAGTCGCAGCTGCTGAGGTACATGAGCATGCTGGCCCCGAGAGGGATCTACGCCTCGGGGAAGTCCGCGTCCGCGGCCGGGCTGACCGCCGCCGCGGTCAGGGACGACTTCGGAGACGGAAGGTGGACCCTGGAGGCCGGAGCGCTGGTCCTGGCGGACAAGGGTCTGGCATGCATCGATGAGCTGGACAAGATGACCGACCAGGACAGGTCGTCCCTGCACGAGGCCATGGAATCCCAGAAGATCTCCGTCGCCAAGGCCGGCATCACCGCGACCCTGCAGTGCAGATGCTCCATGCTCGCGGCCGCGAACCCCAAATACGGGAGGTTCGAGGAGGACACCCCCATCGCCGAGCAGATCGACCTGCCTCCGGCGCTGATGTCCCGTTTCGATCTCATATTCGTGCTGACGGACAAGCCCGACAAGTCCAGGGACACGAAGATCACGGAGCACATCCTCAAGGCGCACCAGCGCGGACAGGTGAGGATGATGCACGAGGGCGAGACCGTCGACGGCGTCGACCCGTCCAAGATCCTGGCCGACACGGACACCATCCGCCCGGTGTACGGCGTGGACATCCTGAGGAAGTACGTGGCTTACTCCAAGAGGATCACTCCGATCATGACCGACGAGGCCAAGGAGATCATCGAGCACAGCTACCTCAGGATAAGGAACATGGGCAACGACGGCTCGTCCGTGCCCATAACCGCCAGGCAGCTGGAGGCCTTCGTCCGTCTGTCCGAGGCGTCGGCCAAGATGAGGCTCAGCAGGGTGGTCACCGACGTGGACGCCAACCGTGCCGTGGACCTGGTGGAGGATTACCTCAAGAGGATCGCCGGCAACGACGACGGCGGGTTCGACATAGACAAGATCGCCTCGGGGATCAGCTCCAAGGACAGGAACAAGATCGATGTGGTCAGGGGGATCATGCGCGAGTTCGGCGGCGACGGCCTGAACGCAGAGGAGCTGGAGCAGCACTGCGCCTCCCAGGGCCTGAACGAAACCGACGTCACCAGGGCATTGAAGCAGCTGAGCGACGCCGGCGAGATATACAAGACCCCTTCGGGGATATACAAGAGGACGTGAGACCGATGTTCGTCAGGATACACACACATGGCAGCGACAGGATCCTCGCGGCATGCGACGAGGACATAATCGGCATGACATTCGCAGGGGACGGGGCGAAGATAACCGTCTCCGAGGGCTTCTACAAGGGCGAGTCCGTCTCCGAGGACGCATACAGGGAGAGGATGAAGTCCATAACCATCATGAACATCGTCGGGGAGAGGGCCGTCGCCATCGCCATCGAGGAGGGCATGGTCAGCCCCGAGTGCGTGATGGAGATCGGCGGCGTCCGCCATGCCCAGGTGGTGCTGTATTGAGCTTCTGCGTGAAATGCGGGAGGGACTGCGAAGAGTCCCTCGAAGGGCTCTGCATAGACTGCTGGCTGGGCGGGAGGAAGCTCACCATGCTCCCCCACCACGTGGACCTGAAGGTCTGCACCAACTGCGGCGAGTACGAGTTCAGGGACAGGTGGACGAGGATGGACCGCCTGGACGCCGTCCAGGACGCCGCGATGGACGCCATGTCGGCGATCCGCGACGTCGTTCCCGTGTCCATGTCCGCATCCGTGGAGGAGCAGGACCCCTACACATACAGGGTGGACGTCGTCACGGCATGCGATGTCCTCGGGTACGAGACCGAGGACGAGTCCTCCACGACCGTCCGCATAAAGAACACCGTGTGCAAGAGGTGCTCCAGGCAGCTCGGCAGCTATTACGAGGCGATCCTGCAGATACGCACCGGGTCGGGGAAGCTGTCGCCTGAGATGAGGGAGGAGACCCTGGCAATGGTGGAGAACTCCGTCGCCAGGCAGGCCGCCAACAACAGGTCGCTGTTCATAACCAAGATGGAGCTGGTCACCGGAGGCGTGGACGTGTACCTCTCATCGATGTCCCTGGGGAAGTCGCTGGCGAGGGAGCTGGCCGACCACTACTGCGCCGAGACCAAGGAGTCCCCAAAGCTCGTGGGGCAGACCACCGACGGCCAGGACATGTACAGGATCACGTACCTCGTGAGGCTCCCCGAGTACCATGTCGGGGACGTGGTCCGCTTCCAGGGCCACTGGTGCAAGCTCGTCCGCGTGTCCAGCGGGGGCGGGCGCGTGATAGACCTGATGGACTTCCGCGAGAGGGCGGTGCGCAGGGCCGACATGACGGAGATCAAGCTGTACGAGGCCGGAGGCGACCTGCCGGAGGCCACAGTGGTCAGCCGCTCCGGGGAGGAGATACAGGTCCTGGACCCGCACAGCTTCGCGACCGTGGACCTGAAGGTGCCAGCCGATGCGGAGATCGGGGATTCCGTGAAGGTGGTCACCATAGACGACGTGCTCTACTTCGTGCCGTGATGCCCAATCTCCAAATACAACCGATTCTCTCATCACCGTCATGATAAAGCTGCCCGAACCTGTGGACGACGTCGTGGTCAACCTGCTCCGTCTCGCGAACACGAGGCTCCCGGAGGACATCGGCTGGGCCATGGAGGCCGCGGCCGGATGGGAGACCAATCCAGTCGCCTACACCCAGCTGGGAGCGGTCATGGACAACGTGAAGAAGGCCGAGCATCTCGGCCTGCCGATGTGCCAAGACACGGGCATCCCGGTGTTCTACGTCAGGGGCAGCTTCGATTCTTCCATAGCGGGGAAGATCGCCGAGGGGGTCCGCAGGGCCACCCGCAGCATCCCGCTCAGGCCGAACACCGTCGACCCGCTCACCAGGCAGAACCTGGGGGACAACCTGGGCGACGGCATGCCCATAATCCATTACATCCCGACGGACGACGACTTCACGGAGATAACCGTGCTCCCCAAGGGCGCCGGGTCCGAGAACATGACCCGCTTGGCCATGCTCAATCCTGCGGACGGCATCGAAGGCGTGAAGAGGTTCGTCATGGACTCCGTCCTCGATGCAGGAGGCCGCCCGTGCCCCCCGTCCATCGTCGGAGTGGGGATCGGCGGAACCTCGGACAGATGCGTCGAGATGGCCAAGGAGGCCCTCCTCATGCCCATCGACGAGGACAACCCCGACAAGGCCCTCAGGGAGCTGGAGGAGGAGCTCTTCATCGCGCTCAACCGCTCCGGCCTGGGGCCGATGGGCCTCGGAGGGGACACGACCGTCCTGAAGGTCAGGCTGAAGAAGTGCGCCTGCCACACCGCGAGCCTTCCTGTGGCCGTCAACATAGGCTGCTGGGCCACCCGCAGGGCGTCCGCCCGCATAACCGCGGAAGGCGTCGAGTACTCACAGGGGGTGACGCTTTGAAGGTCCTCACAGCTCCTCTGGACGAGGAGACCGTCAGGTCCCTGGAGCTCGGAGAGACCGTCTTCCTCTCGGGCCCGATAATAACCGGCCGCGACGAGATGCACATCCGCGCGCTGGAGATGGCCGAGAAGGGCGAGGACGTCCCCGAAGGGCTCGACAAGGCCGTGATATTCCACTGCGGCCCCATAATGAGGCAGAGGGAGGACGGTTCCTGGGCGGTCGTCGCCGCAGGGCCCACCACATCCGCCAGGATGAACAAGCTGGAGCCCGAGATGATCGCCACGTTCAACATCCGCGCGATCGTCGGGAAGGGAGGCATGTCCAAGCCGACGGCCGAGGCCATGAAGGACTACGGATGCGTCTACCTGGCGGCCACCGGGGGAGCGGCCATAACGCTCGCCGAGGGCCTGGACAGGTGCACCGGCGTGGACTGGCTGGACCTTGGCATGGCGGAGGCCATGTGGCATTTCGAGGCCCAGAGGTTCGGCCCGCTCATAGTGGCGATAGACGCCCAGGGCAGGAGCCTCTACGACAAGGTCAACGGATCGCTCGTCAGAGATCTCTGAGATCGTCGTCCGTCTTCGCCGGCTCGAGGTCGTTCTCGATCTGGACAGGGGAGTTGGGCTTCTTCGACCATCTGGCCAGCGAGATCGTGGTGACCAGCATCAGGACCAGGACGACGAATCCGATGAGCATCATCGAGTGGGCGTTGTCCAGTCCGAAGATCACGTCGGACTTGATGTTCTTGAGGGTTACGATATACGCGAAGCCGCTGCTCGGACTCACTTCACCGGAGCTCTCGCTCTCGAACCCGTTGCATGTGACCAGCATGTCGTACATCCCGTAAGGGCATTTGATCGAGAAGTACCCCTGCTCGTCCGTGACGGCAGTGTAGTTCTTCTTACTGTCTTTGGCCGTGAGTGTGATCTTCGCACCGTTCAGGCCGGTGGACGACCCGGAAACGTCTCCGTACACGCTGCCGAAGACCTCTCCGACGGTGACGGCCATGATGATCGAGGACCTGCTGTCGGCCGTGCCGGTCAGGGCGTACTTGCCATCCGCATCCAGCTTGCTGGAGTCCAGGGTGAACGGGAAGTAGTTGCCGTCATCGGCCTCGCCGTTGGACGTCATGTTCGGGTGGGCCCTGACGGCGTACTCGGAGTACTCCAGCGTGATGTAGTGGGCTTTGTCGCTGTCGTAGTCGATGACAGTGAACTCGAACTTCCCGTCCTCATCGGTCTCGCAGGCATCGATCTCCACTTTGTCGATGTTGTAGAGCCTAACCGTGACGCCGCTCAGGGGCTTGTTGTCCTCCTGATCGATCGTGGCCACGTACCCGTAGAAAGTGTACGACACGGGCGTCGGCTCCGGGTCGGCATTGGACGCGCCTTCGGCATCCTGGATGCAGGACAGCACGATCGTCGAGAGGACGACTGCCATTGCGAGTGCGATTGCCTTCTGCCGGCTCATGCTCGTGCATCTCCCATCGCGGTTTTTATGATTTCGGGGAGTCGGTCGGCGGAAGGCGAAGGATCTCCAGGCGCCGGAGGCTATTCGGCCCTTAACATTCCGTCCGTTCCTATAGCCCATTATATACCTCCCACCGGGGTCCGCATCCCATGGCCAAGTACAGATGCGGAATCTGCGGCGAGATATACGATGAAGAGACCGAGGGCGTGAGGTTCGAGGACCTTCCGGACGACTGGGTGTGCCCCATGTGCGGTTCGCCCAAAGGCGAGTTCTACCTGTGGGAGGAGGATGAGCCCGCTCCCGCAGCGGCTCCCGAACCGGTGGAAGAGGAAGCCGGAGAGGAAGACGTCTCCATAGATCCCCGTTTCATCAGGCACGACAACGGCCCGATGGACGAGATCCGCGAGATGTCCTACACCGGCAGGAACCCGGGGGAGCCTATGGAGACGCTTCTCCCCGTCCCGGGGTTCAGGGACATACTGTTCCTCGGAGCGCAGCTTGCCAGGAAGCCGTTGGAGGGCTCCGAGGACGTCTGCCTCCGCACCGTCATAGGGAAGAACGCGGAGAAGCCCATGGTCCTGGAGATGCCCGTGTACATCTCGCACATGAGCTTCGGCGCGCTGTCGGGCAGAGCGAAGATCGCGCTCGCCAAGGGCAGCGCCATGGCCAAGACCGCCATGTGCAGCGGAGAGGGAGGGGCGCTCAGCGACGAGATGAACGCCTCGTACCGCTACATATTCGAATACGTCCCGAACGGGTACAGCGCCGACCTGATGACGTTCGAGGCCTGCGATGCCGTGGAGATAAAGATCGGCCAGGGCACCAAGCCCGGCATGGGAGGCCATCTTCCCGGCGCCAAGGTCACCGACATAATAGCCGTCATGAGGGGCAGGAGGCCCGGGCAGGACATCCAGAGCCCTGCCGCCTTCCCGGGGATCGACACCCCCGAGGACCTGAAGAGGACCGTCGACACGCTCCGTTCCAGGACCGGCGGGAAGCCCATAGGCGTGAAAATCGCGGCAGGGCGCATCGAGGAGGACCTGGAGTTCATATCCCGCTCCGGATGCGACTTCATCACGATCGACGGGCGCGGAGGCGCCACCGGCTCCTCCCCCAAGTTCCTGAAGGACAACAGCTCCGTCCCGACGGTGTATGCGCTGGCCAGGGCCAGGAGGTACATGGACGAGCACGGCATGGAGCAGGAGCTCGTGATGACCGGAGGCTTCCGCACCGGAGGGGACATCGTGAAGGCGATCGCCATGGGCGCTGACGCCGTCGCGATAGCATCGGCGGCCCTGATGGCCCTGGGCTGCCAGAGGTACAGGGCATGCGATTCCGGCAAGTGCCCCATGGGCATCGCCACGCAGGACCCCGAGCTGGAGTCCCGTCTGGACCAGGAGGCCGGCGCGAAGCGCGTGGCCAACTTCCTGAACGCGCTGGCGGCGCAGCTCGCGGCGTTCGCGAGGGCGTCCGGGCACAGGGACATCCACGAGCTGAGCACAGACGACCTGTGCACCACGGATTCCGAGATATCCGCCGCCACGGGCATCAGGCACGCATGAACCCGCGGGGCCCGCCCGAGCCGGCGGGCCCCCTTTTACCTTGGGCGCGAAGGGCGCCCGATGCAATGGTTTAAATTAGTATCAAACATGGGTCCACCGATTGGTGTCACGATGCTGGAGAAGGTGGACAGGACATACACGAAAGATGAGGTCATGGGCCTCATGGAGCCTCTCATCTCGACTTGGTTCAACGAGAGGTTCGACGATCTGACGATCCCCCAGGCGAAGGCGATCCCCGTCATCCACCAGCGCCGCAACGTCCTGGTATCTTCTCCGACCGGGTCCGGGAAGACGCTCACCGCATTCACCAGCATCATCAACGAGCTCACCCGCTACTCCCGCGAGGGCACCCTGGAGGAGAGGGTCTACTGCATCTACGTCTCGCCGCTGAAGGCGCTGGCCAACGACGTGAACCGCAACCTGAACACGCCTCTGGCCGAGATGAGGGAGGTCGCCGCCGCCCATGGCATGGACATCCCGGACATCCGCGTGGCCGTCCGTTCCGGGGACACCCCCCAGAACGAGAGGCAGAAGATGGTCCGCCATCCTCCCCATATCCTGATCACCACTCCCGAGAGCCTGGCGCTCATACTGTCCGCACCCAAGTTCAGGGAGGCTTTCGAGAAGGTCGAATGGGTCATCCTCGACGAGATCCACGACATCTGCGACTCCAAGAGGGGGGCTTTCCTGTCCCTGACCCTGGAGCGCCTGAGGAACTACTGCAAGAACGATTTCGTCAGGATCGGACTGTCCGCAACGCTGGCGCCCATCGATGCGATAGCCGGGTACCTGGTGGGATGCAACCCCGACGGGTCGCTGCGCGACGTGGCCCTCATCGAATCGGGCTCCAAGAAGAAGCTGGACCTGAAGGTCATCTGTCCGACCGAGGACATGACCACCCTGTCCTCGGACATCGTCAACTCGATGATGTACGACACGCTGAAGGAGCTGATCGACCAGCACGACACCACATTGGTGTTCACGAACACCCGTTCCGGTGCCGAGAGCGTCGTCTACAAGCTGAAGGAGAGGGGCCTGGAGAACGTGGAGGTCCACCACAGCTCCCTGGGCAAGGAGATCCGCCTGGACGTGGAGGAGAGGCTCAAGAGAGGGGAGATCAAGTGCGTCGTGTCCTCGACGTCCCTGGAGCTGGGGATAGACATCGGGTCCGTCGACCTGGTCTGCCAGATCGGATCGCCGAAATCGGTGGCCAAGGGCCTGCAGAGGATCGGCCGCAGCGGGCACAGCTTCGGCAAGGTGGCCAAGGGCCGCCTCCTCGTGTTCGACCCGGACGACCTGGTGGAGTGCGCAGTCATGTGCAGGGCCGCCCATAGAGGGGACATCGACCGCGTCGGCATCCCCGAGGACTGCCTGGACGTGCTGTCGCAGACCGTCGTGGGCATGAGCCTGGACGAGCGCTGGGACGTGCAGGCCGCTTACGATCTTGTGAAAGGGTCCTACTGCTACCGCAACCTCCCCATGGAGTCGTTCATGAACGTCCTGAAGTACCTGGGCAGCAAGGACGACTTCGAAGGCGTGTACTCCAAGATATGGTACGACCAGGAGGCCGCCCAGTTCGGGAAGAAGAAAGGCTCCAGGATGATCTACTTCATGAACCTGGGGACGATCCCTGAGGAGGCCAACTACCGCGTCATAACCAACCACGGCACCGTCGCCGGAGAGCTCTCCGAGAAGTTCGTGGAGAGGCTCTCGCCGCGCGACGTGTTCGTCCTGGGAGGGAGGTCCTTCGAGTTCGTCCGCTCCAAGGGCATGACCGCATACGTGAAGGAGGCCAACGGCAGGAAGCCCACCGTTCCGTCATGGGCCGGGGAGATGCTGCCGAGGAGCTTCGACCTGTCCATGGACATCGCCCGCTTCAGGGGCGAGATGGAGACGCGCATCGAGGACCCCGATTCCAAGGCCATCAAGGACCTGGTCGACGATTTCGACGTCGATGAGGGGTCCGCAAGGAGCATGCTGTCCTATTTCAGGGAGCAGAACGCCGTGTCCGGCTTCATCCCAGACGACAAGCAGCTGGCGGTGGAGGAGTACATCGATCCGTCCAACAACCAGAAGCTCGTCTTCCACTTCCCATTCGGGCGCAGGGTCAACGACGCCCTGTCGAGGGCCTACGCCTACCGCATGACCGGGATCATGGGGGCCAACGTGTCCGTCACGATCTCCGACGACAGCTTCATGCTCGGATGCCCCAGGAAGTTCGACCTGAGCCTGATCCCCGGCCTGATAAAGAGCGGCGAGCTGGAGGCCATACTCAGGAAGTCCCTCAAGGACTCCGAGATATTCAAGCTCAGGTTCAGGCACACCGCCGCCCGCAGCTTCATGATCCTCAGGAACTACATGGGCCGTCCGATATCGGTCAACAGGCAGCAGGTGCGCTCCACGTACCTCCTGGAGACCCTGGGCGGCATGGACGGGGTCCCGGTGATCGAGGAGACCTACCGCGAGGTCATGGAGGACGACATGGACCTGAAGAACGCCAGGCAGGTCCTGGACATGATCGATTCCGGAGCCATGTCCATAAGGCTCATCCATTTCACGGGCACCCCTTCGCCCTTTGCGCATTCGGCCATCCTCTCCGGGTTCTCGGACATAGTCCTCATGGAGGACAGGTCCGCCCTGCTCAGGGAGCTCCACAGGAAGGTCCTCTACAGGGCGCTGGGAGACTCCGTCAGCGAGTTCGAGTTCACCGAGGACCAGATAGTCCCGTACTTCGCGCAGAAGCCGGTCAGGGTGCAGTCCAAGGAGGACATCCCCAAGCTGCTGATGCTCACCGGCCCCCTCCAGGCGTTCCGCGAGAGGGGAAGGAACATCTACGCGTACACGGACGAGGACAGGAAGACCGTCGACGGATGGCTCAGGGAGCTGTTCCAGGAAGGCGCCATCGGGTCCGTGTTCCTGGACGAGCCCCATGTGATGGTCTCGGACCAGATCCCGTTCTACGCCGCGGCCACCCGCCGCGAGAGGACGCTCAACGACATCGAGCAGCAGGTGCTGGACGCGATAGGCGTCGACACGCCCCAGAGCGAGGTGGTCGAGAAGCTGGAGATCAGCGACGATGTGGCGTTCAGGGCCATACGCAAGCTGGAGTCCATGTACCTGGTGGCCCGCACGGGCATCGACGGCCGCAACAGGTGGTCGTTCTCCAAGGCCGAGTACCCTCCGGAGGACAGGAGGAGGTCCATCGACATGATCGTCCTCCGCTTCCTGGAGTGCTTCGCGCCGGCCACTGTGCAGGAGGTGGCGTTCTCCCTGTCGCTGAGCGACGAGGACGCGAGGACCTCGCTGGAATCGCTCGTCGCGTCGGAGGACGTCTCCCGCGGCAGGTTCCTGATCTCGGAGGACGACCAGTACATGCTCAGGCTGGACCACATGCGCCTCCGCGCCGGAAGGGACAACGTCTACGATTACGAGACCGTGGAGCGCTACAGGCTCACCAAGGGGGAGTCTTTCGATACCATAGAGGACTTCTTCGCCTTCTACGGCTCCGCAGGCAACGAGCTGGACGTGTACCAGAGGGTCAAGGGCTTCTCCCTGGACAGGTGGTACGCCATGAGGGCGTCCGGCGAGATCCAGCTGGGGAGGTTCGTCAGAGGGAAGGTCAGGTTCGTCCTGAGGGACGACGCCGACCGCTACGCCACCCTCCGCAGGGTGGAGACCGTGCCGGGGGACGAGAAGGTCCTGGCGATGATCGACGCCATGGGCTCCGCCACCCTCCGCCAGCTGGTGGCGGAGACGGGCATGGACAAGGAGGACATGAAGCAGGCCCTGATGCGCCTGGACCGCTCCCTGGAGATAGTCCGCAGCTTCGACGAGAGGGAGGACTGGGGGACCGAGAACACGTACAGCGTGTTCCGCGCCTCGCCGCCCAAGGGCGACCCGGTGACGGAGCTCGTCAGGAAGGCGGTCCGCGGCTACGGCCCGGTGCCGTCCAGCGCCATGAGGTTCATCGTCGACGTCCCCATGGACGAGGTGGAGGCCAAGGCCGAGGAGATCGGCGCCACCACCGTCACCGTCGGAGAGGGGCAGGTCCCGATGCTGGTCATGAAGGACGAGGTCCCCGCGCTGGAGAGCGTCCCCGAGAGGATATTCCCGATCAGGGTGCTGTCCCTGACGGACCCGGACATAGGCTCGAAATGGGCCGAGATCTCGTCGCGCTACGGCGACAGGTGGATCTATCCCCTGGCAAGGGGCAACTGCATAGTCGGAGCGCTGGAGATGTGGGAGATGTCCGGATGCATCGAGATCCGCATGATGGACATGGACTCCATCGACCTCCTGCCCGAGGCCCTGGACGCGATCGACGCGATGATGGGCTTCTACAGGATGAAGGGCATCGACATAGTCCGCATCCGCGAGGTCATGAACACCGACACGGAGAAGCTGGAGGACGATGTCAGGAAGGTGCTGGAGTCCCACGGGTACCACCATCTCAACGGGTTCTACGCCTGCGGCCGCTTCGACCCATGGACCATGTCCGAGCAGGAGGCGGTGAGCTACGTGTTCTCCAAGCAGCACGTGGGCCCCATGCGCTACGCCAAGCTCTCCGACGCCTTGGACGCCAGAGGATACATCCGCGGAGACCAGGAGATAATGACCCGCGTGGCCGAGAAGACCACCATGAAGAGCAGGATGGACGCCGGCGACCTGGTGAAGATGAGCCTGTCCCCGTCCTACATCGGGTACACGGACAGGAGGAACGCCCCCCTGTACAAGGCCGAGAAGGGCTACGTCCCCGTGGGCGACGCGAAGGACATGTGCAAGCTGATCGCCAAGAAGCAGCCGGTGACCAAGAAGAGCCTGCTGGCCGATTCCCCCTATTCTCCGGAGAGGACCAACGAGCTCCTGTCGGAGCTGATGCACAACTCCGCGATCTACCTGGACGGGGAGTCCTGCTACAGCCTGGTCCCGGACAACGGCATGAGCAGGGACGATGCCCTGCTGGAGATCGCCCGCCGCCACTTCAGGGACTTCGGGATGTTCTCCGCAGAGGACTTCTCCCAGTTCATCGAGGGCAGGATGTCCGTCGCCAGGGGCGTGCTGAGGGAGCTGGAGGACGAGGGGTACGTCAAGAAAGGGTTCTTCGTGAGGGACGACCCGACGCTCAGATGGATGCTGGCGGAGGACGTGGGCACCAAGATGCCCCGTTTCCTGGGCAATTTCGTGCTCAACTCCCAGGACAACCTCCACATCTACCTGAGGCATATGATCAAGGACGCCACGGGAGCGGGGTCGAACTCCGTCGTGTTCACCAACACGACCATCGCGGGATGGTTCAAGGGGAAGGTCTGCGCCACCGGAGCCAAGGTGGAGGACTTCCAGGGGAGCGACCGCGCCGCCAGGATCCTGAAGGAGGCAGCGCAGTCCGTGGGGGTCAGGCTGGAGAGCAAGCGCCAGCAGGACGACGACGATTGGGACGTCTCCGAGTTCTACACCAAGGTGAACCTGGGCGCATGATGCCGTTTTCCTGCGGTTTCCGGGGACAACAACGCCGTTAAATAGCTGAATCCCATCATCAGCGGTATGAAGATACCCTGCGAGATCGTGGTCTGGTATGTTCTCCCTATGATTCGCAGGGAGCTCTCCCGCGAGCTCGTGCAAGCCCACGGCATGACCCAGGCCGAGGTGGCCAGGATGTTCGGCGTCACGGACGCCGCCATATCGCAGTACCTCAAGAAGAAGCGCGGGTCCATGCCGGAGGTCGAGGAGCTGCCCCTCTACGAGGACTTCCTCGCCGAGGTCCGCAGGTCCGCGGAGTCCATCTCCACCCACAGGAGCGATTTCTACTCCGAGATGTGCCGCCTCTGCTGCCACGTGAAGGCATCCGGGCTGCTGGCGGTCATCTACAAGAACCAGACCGGGGTGCTCCCCTCACAGTGCTGCTGATCATCCCTTGTCGATGAACGGGCTGTGGTACAGGAGCTCCTGCGCATAGCCCGCATAGGGGCCGAACTTCTCCCGCCCGTATGACGAGACCTTGGAGTACGAACCGGTCACGCCGTACATGCGCTCCATCTCCTTCGATATGCGCACATCCACAGGGAACGATTCCAGGTGCCCGTAGGCGAACAGCGCGACGCAGTCGGCCACCTTCGGGCCCACGCCCTTGATCTCCTGGAGGGCCTCTGCGCATTCTGCGTAGTCCAGCTCGGCCAGCCCGTCCGGGTCGATCTCGCCGTCCTCCACGCGCCTCGCCAGCTCCACGAAGCGCCCCTCCCTGAACCCGAGCCTGCACGTGTATATCTCGTCGCAGCGGTCCAGGATCTGCTTCGGAGAAGGGAACGACCTGCGCTCGCCCAGGTCGTCGCCGAATAGGTCGCAGACCGATTCCACCATCTTCCCGATGCGGGCCACGTTGGCGTTGGTGGCTAAAAGGTAAGTGGCGAGGCATTCCCATCTGTCCTGCTCCAGGATCCTCAGGCCGGGGCAGTGCTGAGAAAGGGATGCGACGTAAGGGTCCCTGGCTGATATCTCGCGTATGATGACGTCCAGGTCGTCCTCGGACCTGAAGTAGCGCTTCAGACGGGACTCGGACGAGCATCCCTGCGCTTCGAAGCCCCCGTCCTCCTGGACCAGCCTGACCACCTCATGGCCCAGCACGCCGGTCCATGCTCCGTCCTGCTTCCTCCAGCGGTGGGCCTGGCCGCACCCGAGGGTCGGGTCCAGGGACACATCCATCCTCACGAACATGCCCCGTCAATCGTCCGAGATTACTTTTATCTTATCGATTGGCCGTTCACCCACCATGAGATTCGGACCAGCAGGCTATC
This sequence comes from Firmicutes bacterium CAG:194, assembly GCA_963605395.1. Taxonomy (GTDB): domain Archaea; phylum Thermoplasmatota; class Thermoplasmata; order Methanomassiliicoccales; family Methanomethylophilaceae; genus Methanoprimaticola. The sequence continues at coordinate 60,941 of CAVCVB010000002.1, read as the reverse complement.
CGAAGGCAGGAAAGAACCCCGAAGGGGCCCTGGAGTACACGCGCTCCATCGGGCTGGACGCCCTGGAGGTCGAGTTCGTCCGCGGCGCCAGGATCAAGCCGGAGCGTGCCCGCGAGATCGGCGAGAAGGCCAAGTCCCTCGACATCAGGCTCAGCTGCCATGCGCCGTACTTCATAAGCTTCAACTCGGAGAGCGACGAGACACGCCAGAAGAGCATCGGATGGGTCATGGACACCGCCCGCGCCGCCCACGAGCTGGGAGCGTACATCATTGTCATCCACGCGGCCGCCTACGGGAAGTCCCCCGAGACCGCGCTGCCGTCGGTCATCGACGGATTGTCGAAATGCAAGGACATGCTGGACGACGAGGGGATCAGGGACGTCACCCTCGGTGTGGAGACCATGGGGAAGCTGGGGCAGTTCGGGACCCTCGACGAGATCGGGAAGGTCATGGACTCCGTGGACGGCGTCCGCCCGGTGCTGGATGTCGCGCACGTGCACGCCCGCGGAAGGGGATGTCTCAAGACCGAGTCCGACATGCGCTCGCTCACGGACCAGTTCTTCTCGCTTGCAGGGGATGTGGCGCACTTCCACATCAGCTGCATCAAGTACGGCGAGAAGGGGGAGATCTCCCATCTTCCGCTGTCCGAGAAGGACCCCGACATGCAGATGCTGGCCAACGTCCTTTCGGATTCCAAGCAGGACTGCACCTTCATCTGCGAGTCGCCTCTGATAGAAGAGGACGCCGTGGTCTTCAGGGACATGTTCGGGCGGGCCTGATCCATTGGCAGAGCTCGAGTACAGCGACGTATTCGCGGTCTTCGTCACCCCCACTCAGGGCTTGAAAGCCCTGGTCAACCCGAAGCTCGTGGAGATCGCCGAGGCTCTCGGCGACGCCGAGATGACCACGGCAGAGCTGTCCGAGAAGCTGGAGACATCGAGGTCCACGGTGAGGTCGGGCCTCAACAGGCTCTGCGAGATGGGCATCGTGACCATGCGCAAGAGCGCCGCCGATGCCCGCCAGACGATATTCACATTGTGCGCCATAGAAGTCGTCAGATGCATCGAGCCGGACGACCACGCGCGCGGCCGCATCGACGGGCTCATCCAGTCCTCCCGCGGGTCCAAGGTAATGCCGATCTACGAGTCCATCCTCATGACCATGGCCGAGATGAAGTCCTATGGCGTGAGCATAAGCAGGATTATGCTGGAGGTCGGCGTCGCCGTGGGCCTGTCGATGTACAAGCGCTATCCGAACATCACTGACGAGGCCCTGTCCAGGTTCGTGCAGGATTTCATCGACACGGGTTCGGACATTCGGATAGACCATGGCCGTGACGGGATCCGTGTCCGCGCCCATGGCGGGAACATAGCCGCTGTGCTCCTCACGAGGGAGCTCCTGATGGGATTCTCGATCTCCGTGCTGAGCACCCGCGACGGGGTGGTCCCTTCAGCCAACTACTCGATGGAGCTGGATGCCGATGGGAACGGCGTGCTCTTCGAGTCCCGCAGATATGCCGAATCGGTGTACAAACATGCACCGGACTACTGCAGCCGCGACAAGGGCTTCTACAGGATAGACGACCCGTTCATGGTGCTGCACACCGACCAAGGGCTCCATTACATGATCACCAACCAGAGCATGATGGCCGTCATCGGCGCACTGTTCGGGGGCTGCACCTCTCCGATGGAGATATCCAACGCGTCCAGGATACCTCACATCACGGTGCACTCCGTCCTTGTCAAGCTGGAGCAGATCGGCATGGTGGAGAAGGACGTCACGGCCAAGGGCGTCGTGTACCGTTTCTGCGGGCACATCCTCATCCGCGCCGCGTCGACACCGGCCGATGCGCCCCCGGCTCTGGACATGGACAACCTGGGCCCATTGGAGTTCCGCGGGTTCGTCTACCGCTACATGCTCTGGGTGGCCGAGAGCTTCGGCATAGGCGCCGGCTCCTTCTTCGGCAACGTCGGGGCGGAAGTGGGCAGGAGGCTCGCCGCGGCCCATCCTGGCCTGGGCGCCCAGCGGTTCCTGGAGAGGCTCTGCCGCAATTACCAGAACGACGGGGCCGACCTGAAGCTGATCTCATACATCCCGGTGCACATCGAGCTGGCGATAGAGACGAGCAGGGAGAACTTCGCCGAATACATAGGGCTGTACATCACATCGGTGCTCGAAGGCGCGCTGGAGGCCATCACGGGCGACCATTACCGCGTGACTGTGGACGTCCTGCCGCAGAAGAGGGTGGGGAGGATCCCCGCACCGGAGCACAGCGCCCTGCGCCGTGACGGGGCGGATGGCGGAACCGAGTGACCCTTTTTTATATCGGAAACCGTTCCAGAGTCCCAACGCCACTGTGGCTCAGCGGTAGAGCGGCGGTTTCGTAAACCGTAGGCCGGGGGTTCGATCCCCTCCAGTGGCTCCATTTAATATTCTGATGCCCGCACTCTGTGCTCATAACTGTCTATTTCGATACGGATTATTGCATTTTGTACGGATATCTGCCGTTTATGACATGACTGCGCATGGATTTAAGAAATTCTTAAAACAAACTTTCAGATTTTCTTAAAAAATAATTTAAGAAATTCATAAAAGTTTATCAATTGCAATAGCATGATACCAAACATGGCATCACTGACACCTCCCGGTTACAGGCCTCGTCTCATCGAAGGGCGCATGGATCTGCTGATGGAATCCTTCGGAGCAGTATGTGTGGAAGGCCCCAGATGGTCAGGGAAGACATGGATGTCCCTCAGATATGCGAGAAGCCAAGTCAACATCTCCGAATTGTCTGATGTGCAAAAGATCGCTCTCGCATCCAATCCTCATTCTGTTCTGAAAGGCGACACGCCTCGCCTGGTCGACGAATGGCAGGATGAACCGAGGCTCTGGGATGCGGTCAAGACTGAGGTAGATTCTTCCCCGGGGAAAGGGCGCTTCATCCTCACAGGCTCGTCGTCTCCGGAGAAGAAGCACATGCACCATAGCGGCGTGGGGCGCATCGGAGTCGTCCGCATGCGTCCGATGTCCCTTTACGAATCGGGGGATTCCGACGGGGCGGTGTCTCTGAAAGGCATGTTCGACGGCGCCCCCGTGGTTAACGACCCCCATGACGTGACCTTGGACGATATAGCGTGCCTGATGGTCAGAGGCGGATGGCCCGGGCTGATAGGTGCCAAGGCAGAATCGGCCGAGGAGGTCAACAGGGACTATGTGCGCCGCACGGTCCTGGACGCAGCATCAATTGACGGGAAGAGGCGCGACAGCAGGAAGATGGGGATGCTCATGAGGTCTCTGGCCCGCAACGAGAGCACGACCGCATCCAACGAGACGATCTTGAACGATATGCAGGAGTACGACGACAGCAGCCTGTCCGCGCCTTCGCTCGCGCTCTACCGCGATGCCCTGGAGAGGCTGTTCCTTGTCGATGACCAGCCGGCGTTCTCGTCCAATGTCCGTGCGGCAGACCGTGTGGGCAAGTCTTCTAAGAGGCATCTCGTCGATCCATCCCTGCCAATAGCCGCATTGGGCCTGGGGAAGGACCGCCTGCTGGACGATCCGAGGACATACGGGCTCATGTTCGAATCGCTCTGCGTCCGCGACCTGAAGATCTATGCTGAGAGCCTCGGAGGCTCGGTGTTTCATTATCGCGATGCGACGGGCCGCGAGGCTGATGCCATAGTCGAGATGCCCGATGGAAGATGGGGGGCTTTCGAGGTCAAGACCCGTCTCAACAAGTCCGAAGAGGGAGCCAAGAGCCTCAAGAGGATGGCGGACTATGTCGAGTCCAAGGGATGGAGGAAGCCGGAGTTCCTGTGCGTCCTCTGCGGGGAGTCGCCCGTGGCGTTCACCAGGCCCGACGGGGTCCATGTGGTGCCTGTTACGTCGCTGAAGGATTGAAAAGCCCGGCCGTCTCCGGCCGGGAGAATGATCTGGATTCCGGGTCAGCAGTCGATGTCCTTCCCGGAGTCCTTGTTCATGTACGTGTTGACGATCTTGATCGCGCAGACGTCTCCGCACATGGAGCAGCCCTCGCTCTCCTCGGTGCATCCCCTGCACCTGTACCTGCGGGCCTTCTCCTCGTCGATGCACACCTTGTACATGGTGCTCCAGTCCAGCTTCTTCCTGGCCTTGGCCATCTCGGTGTCCCTCTCCCTGCCGATGCCCCTGCACAGGTCCCCGACATGGGCCGCGATCTTCGATGCGATCACTCCTTCCCTGACATCATCCACGTCGGGCAGGGACAGGTGCTCCGCGGGCGTGAGGTAGCAGAGGAAGTCCGCTCCGTTCTGGGCGGCAACGGCTCCGCCGATGGCGCCGACGATGTGGTCGTATCCCGGAGCTATGTCGGTGACGAGAGGCCCGAGGACGTAGAAGGGCGCGTCATGGCACATGCGCTTCTCCAGCTTCATGTTCATGGCGACCTGGTCCAGCGGGACGTGCCCGGGGCCCTCCACCATGCTCTGGACCCCGGCTTCCCTTGCGCGGTCCACCAGGTGGCCCAGGGTCATGAGCTCGCTGAGCTGCGCCTGGTCGGAAGCGTCGTCGATGCAGCCGGGCCTGAAGCCGTCTCCGAGCGACAGGGTGAACTCGTACTTCCTGGCCATCTCGAGCAGGTAGTCGTAGTTCTTGTAGAGGGGGTTCTCCTCGTCGTTGTGGAGGATCCACGCCGTGAGGAACGATCCTCCCCTGGACACGACGTCCATGAGCCTGGGGGACTTGCTGAGCCACTTGACGGTCTCCCTGGTGATGCCGCAGTGGACGGTCATGAAGTCCATCCCGTCCTTGGCGTGCTTCTCGATGCCGTTGAAGATGTCGTCCTCGGTCATCTCGACCACGGCGTTCTTCCTGGCGGCCGTGAGGCCGGTCTGGTAGATCGGGACGGAGCCCATCATGACGGGGCACTCCTTCAGGAGCTTGGCCCTTATGGCGTCGATGTCGCCGCCGGTGCTCAGGTCCATGACCGCGTCGGCGCCGTACTTCACGGCGACCTTCAGCTTCTCCATCTCGGCATCCAGGTCCACGATGTCCCTGGACGTGCCGAGGTTGACGTTGATCTTCACGGACAGTCCTTCTCCGATGGCCGCCGGCTCGGCGCCGTGGACGGGGTTGTGGGGGGCGCATATGCGGCCGGACGCGATCCCGTTCCTGATGAACTCGGGGCTGACCTTCTCCTTCTCTGCGATCTGCTTCATCAGAGGGGTGACCTCCCCTCTGCGCGCGACGTCCATGATGGTGCTCATTGTGAATCGTGCCTGTATTGGCTGGAACCGCTTATTAAGATTCTATCTCAGATGGCCTCTTCCAGCATGTCTCCGAGGGTCAGGAGGAGCACGTCCCTCTTCTTCAGGCCCTCCTCGAACCCTGCCTTGGAGCAGATCACGTATCTGCGGACGTCGTAGCCTTTCACGAGCGCGGACCTGGCGACGAGGGTGTCCAGCACGTCTTCTCGAACTCATCCTTCAGTTCCGTGTCCATCCTGGCCGAGAATGCAGCCATTGTCATGATCGGGAGACGGTAAGCGGGGTACAAAACGCGGTATCAAAGGGGCGTTGTCCGATCGTGAAAAGCACTCAATAGGTATCATACGCCACTGTTCTGTCCGTCCCAAGTCGCGCGTGTGCGCCCGCGTGCGCGCGTATATATAATAATATATTATAGGGGAAGCAATAGAAGGCGATTGCATTGGATGGGAACACACAACAGCCCAATGACTACGATGCAGACAGCATCGTGGCACTGAAAGGATTGGAGGCGGTCCGCAAGAGGCCCGGCATGTACATCGGGTCCACGGACGCGCGCGGACTCCATCATATGGTCTACGAGGTCGTGGACAACGGTATCGACGAGGTCATGGCGGGATATGCCACCGAGGTCGACGTCACGATCAACCAGGACGGCTCCATATCGGTCCTCGACGACGGAAGGGGTATCCCCACGGGAATCAACCACGAAGAGGGCAAGTCGGCCCTGGAGATGTGCCTGACGGACCTCCACGCCGGAGGGAAGTTCAACCAGAACAGCTACAAGGTCTCCGGAGGTCTCCACGGAGTTGGAGTCTCTGTCGTTAACGCGCTCTCCGAGAGGCTCGAGGCGATCGTCTACAGGGAGGGCAAGGTCTGGAGGCAGACCTACCACATCGGAGTCCCCGACGGGCCCGTGGAAGTCATCGGCGAGTCCGACCAGCACGGGACCAGGATCACCTTCTGGCCCGACGCCACCATGTTCGAGACGGTGGACTTCGACTACACCACCCTGCAGAACAGGTTCCGCAACCAGGCGTTCCTGAACACCGAGGCCACCATCAACTTCGAGGACCTCCGCACAGGCAGGAAGGAGAGGTTCCATTACGACGGCGGAGTGTCCGAGTTCGTCCAGTACCTGAACAGGTCCAAGACGCCTCTCCACCCCACGCCCATCAGGTTCTCCGGCGAGAGGAACGGCATCGCCATCGACATCGCGCTGCAGTACACCGACGGCTACAACGAGGAGATCGACTCCTTCGTCAACACCATCTTCACCCCCGAAGGCGGAACGCACCTGACCGGGTTCAGGACCGCCCTCACCAAGACGATCAACGACTACGGGAAGGCGAACAACCTCCTCAAGGACACCACCCTGGAGGGGACCGATGTCAGGGAGGGGCTCACGGCGATCGTCAGCATCAAGATGGCCGAGCCCCAGTTCGAGGGCCAGACCAAGGCCAAGCTGGGGAGCAGCATCGCCCAGGGCGCCGTGTCCGGGCTCATGAACGACAAGCTGGCGGAGTACCTCCTGGAGAACCCCTCCGTGGCGCAGGTCATACTCAAGAAGGCCATCTCCGCATACGAGGGCCGCGAGGCCGCCAGGAAGGCCAGGGATGCCACCCGCAGGAAATCCGTCCTGGAGACCACAAGCCTCCCCGGGAAGCTGGCCGATTGCTCCGAGAAGGACCCCTCGCTGTGCGAGCTGTACATCGTGGAGGGAGAGTCCGCAGGAGGCAGCGCCAAACAGGGGCGCGACCGTGCGTTCCAGGCGATCCTCCCCCTGAGAGGGAAGATCCTCAACGTGGAGAAGGCGAGGCCTGACAAGCTCCTGGACCACGAGGAGATCAAGAACCTCGCCATCGCCATCGGAGGCGGCATAGGGAAGGAGTTCGACGTGACCAAGATCCGCTACCACAACGTGGTCATCATGACCGATGCGGATGTGGACGGGGCGCACATCGGGACTCTGCTCCTGACGCTGTTCTACAGGCAGATGAAGCCCCTGATCGAGGCCGGGCACGTGTACATAGCCATGCCCCCGCTCTACAGGGTCTACAAGGGCAAGAAGCAGATCTACGCCTACAACGACGAGGAGATGACCGCCGCCATGGCCGAGCTGGGACAGGGCGCGAACGTCTCCAGGTACAAGGGTCTGGGAGAGATGAACCCGCAGCAGCTGTGGGAGACCACCATGAACCCCGAGACCAGGATAATGAAGAAAGTGACCATCGAGGACGGGATGATCGCCGACCAGCTGTTCTCCGTGCTGATGGGCGATGATGTGGAGCCCCGCAGGGAGTACATAATCGAGCATGCCCACGAGGTCGTCAACCTGGATGTGTGATACCATGGACGGAGAGAAGAAGCTCATAATGCAGCCCATCGAGAAGGAGATGCACCGCTCGTACATCGACTACTCCATGAGCGTCATCGTCGGCCGTGCGCTCCCTGACGTCAGGGACGGCCTCAAGCCTGTCCACAGGAAGATCATGTACGCCATGTCCGAGCTCGGACTGGTCTACAACAGGCCCCACAAGAAGTCCGCGACAGTGGTGGGAGAGGTCCTGGGTAAGTACCACCCGCATGGAGACACCGCGGCGTACGACTCCATGGTCAGGATGGCCCAGCCGTTCTCCCTGAGGTACCCCCTGGTGGACGGGCAGGGTAACTTCGGTTCCGTGGACGGGGACCCGCCGGCGGCCATGCGTTACACCGAGGCCAGGATGTCCAAGGTGGCCAGCGATCTCTTGGCTGACCTGGACAAGGACACCGTCGACATGATGGACAACTACGACGGCTCTCTGAAAGAGCCGACCGTCCTGCCGTCGAAGTTCCCGAACCTGCTGGTGAACGGGTCGGACGGTATCGCCGTCGGAATGGCCACCAAGATGCCCCCGCACAACCTGCGCGAGGTGTGCGACGCCATCGTCTACACGGTGGACAACCCCGACTGCGTGCTCTCGGACCTGATGCAGTTCATCAAAGGCCCCGACTTCCCCACCGGAGGCACCATCTACGGCCTCTCGGGCATACGCTCCGCCTACGAGACCGGACGCGGGAAGCTCAGGGTCAGGTCCAACACCCATTTCGAGGACATGGACAACGGGAAGGTCAGGATCATCGTCGACGAGATACCCTACCAGGTCAACAAGTCCCAGCTCATCTTCCAGATCGCCGAGCGCGTGAAGGACAAGGAGATCGAGGGGATCACGGACCTCCGTGACGAATCGGACCGTCACGGGATGAGGATCGTCATCGAGCTCCACAGGGACGCCATCCCCGAAGTGGTGCTGGAGAACCTGTTCAAGAAGACCAACATGGAGATCACCTACGGGATCATCAACATCGCCCTGGTCAACAACAAGCCCACCACACTGGGCCTGAAGTCCCTCATCACCCACTACATCGCCCACAGGAAGGACGTCGTCGTCCGCAGGACCAGGTACGACCTGGCCCAGGCCGAGAAGCGCTTCCACATCCTCGAGGGGCTGATGAAAGCCATCAACATGCTGGACGAGACCATCGCCCTGATCAGGGAGTCCGAGAACGGAGAGGCGGCCAACACAGGCCTGCAGGCCCTTCTCGACATCGACTCCGACCAGGCGAAGGCCATCCTGGACATGAGGCTCCAGAAGCTGACCGGCCTGGAGCTGAACTCCATCAGGAAGGAGTACGACGACCTGAAGATCGAGATGGACGACCTGAGGGACATCCTGGCCCACGAGCAGAGGGTCCTGGACATCATCAAGGCCGAGACCAACGAGATGAAGGAGGCCTACGGCGACGACAGGAGGACGGTCATCGACCCCAACGCCCTGGACGTCGACGAGGAGGACCTGATCCCCCGCGAGCAGGTGGTCATAACCATCTCCGCTGAGAACTACATCAAGCGCATCCCGCTGAGCGTCTACAAGGAGCAGAACCGCGGCGGCGCCGGAAGGAGAGGGATGCAGACCAAGGACGAGGACAGCGTCGCATCGATGTTCGTCACGTCCTCCCACGACTACGTGATGTTCATCACCAACCACGGGCGCCTGCATTGGCTGAAGGCCTACAGGATCCCGGAGGGCAGCACCCAGTCCAAGGGCAAGCCGATCGTCAACCTCCTGTCCGACCTGGAGGAGGGCGAGAAGGTGGTCAACACCATCTGCGCCTCAGGGTTCCCTGAGGACAGGTACCTGGTGTTCTGCACCAGGGCGGGCCTGTTCAAGAAGACAAGCCTCGCCGCTTACGGCAACGTGAGGTCCAAGGGCATCAAGGCCATCAAGCTGGACGAAGGCGACGAATTGATAGAGACTGCCATCACCGACGGCTCCGACAACATCATCATCGCCTCCGCCGGAGGTCAGGCCGTGAGGTTCGAGGAATCGGACGCGCGCCCCACCGGAAGGGACACCATGGGGGTCAAGGGGATGACCCTGAACCCCGGCGACAAGGTCGTTTCCATGGCCGTGGTGAAGCCGGGAGACCGCCTGCTGACCGTCTCCGAGAACGGGTACGGGAAGATCTCCGACGTGGACGACTACCGCATGACCCGCCGCGGAGGGAAGGGAGTGATCACCATCAAGACCGACGAGCGCAACGGCAACGTGGTGAGCGTCAGGAAGGTCAACGTCGGCGACCAGCTCATGCTGACCTCCTCGTCGGGGATGATCATCCGCATCGACACCGACTCCATCAGGGAGACCGGGCGCAACGCCAAGGGCGTCAGGGTCATGAACCTGAAGGACGGGGACAAGGTGGTCGCCATGCAGCCGATCATGACCGAGGAGCAGGAAGAGGAGATCGAGGAGTCCGCTCCCGAGGATCCCGTCGAATGAAACAGGCGGGGCCGGCTGGCCCCGTCGCAATCTTTATAATGGACCTGTCTATAGGGAGGAATCACGCCGTGGTAACTCAGTTGGGAGAGTGCAAGACTGAAGATCTTGAAGTCGCTGGTTCGAGCCCGGCTCACGGCACCATACCTTCTCCTATGACACTTCAGAGGACCCTTCATGGAGCCCGACCGTGTATTCATCGACATAAGCACCTCCGACCTCACCATGTCGCAGGTGATCGCCGAGATCGCGAGGCTGCAGAAGGAGTACCCCGATTACGAGATATTCATGGACGGCGACGCATACGCGATCGTCGGCCATCCACGCAGGAAGCGATGACATATGGGACGCGGAAGGATAACGATAGGGCTCTACAACTCTTACGACCAGAACTTCAGGGAGCCCCACAGGCGCACGATCGCCCGCGCTGGTGACCTGGCCAGGGCCTTCGACATGAACCTGGCGCTTTTCGGGTTCCCGATCCCCGAGGAGACCCGCACGCCCGTGGAGGTGGCGGAATGGATCGCAGGGACGACCAGCATCGGCGCCCACGGAGGATACTTCCGCGAGCTGGCCGAGAAGGGGAGGTTCATGAAGTTCCCCTATCCCGACAAGGGCTTCCCTCCGCAGCTCGGAGAGCCCATCCTTACCACCAGCAAGCCCGATCCGTCCAAGGCCATCACGCTGGACCGCCTGATGGAGATGGTGGACGGGGGGCAGAGCGTGCTCCTGGTGTTCGGCATCGGCCCCCACGGGGTTCCCAAGAAGACCGCATCCATCCCGAAGCACAACCTGGACATCACTCCCGGCGGATTCTCCCTGGAGACGTGCACCGCCCTCGGAGCGGTGTGCGGAGCGGTCTACGCCCGCACGATCCTGCGATAACACTAATAACTGCGACAGTTACGGGATGTCATGGTAAGACAGGCACGCTGCTCGCACATCCTCGTCGACACCTACCAGGAGGCCCTCGACCTCCAGAGGAGGGTCAACGCGGGAGAGAACTTCGCAACGCTCGCAGCCCAGTACTCCAAATGCCCCTCCGGAAGGAGCGGCGGGGACCTGGGATGGTTCGGACGCGGCCAGATGGTCAAGCCCTTCGAGGACGCGGCTTTCACGTACAACCCCGGGGACATGACGATCGTCCAGACCCAGTTCGGCTGGCACCTCATCTACGTCTACGGGCAGAGATGAATAAAACGGCGGGCAGGGCCCGCCTTTCAGGAAAAAACAGAACGGCCCTCGGGCCGTTCATATCGAATTCTCAATAGTGGTCGTACAGGATGTCCTCGGACTCCAGGAGCACTCCGTCTCCCTTCTGGACACGGCCGACGATCTGAGCGTTGCTGTTCTCCTTCGCGATGGCCTCGGCCTCGTCTGCGGGAGCGATCATCGTGAATCCCATGCTCATGTTGAGGGTCTGGTAGATCTCCTTGGTCTCGATCTGCCCCAGCTCCTGCAGGACGTTGAACACCGGTGCGGGCTTGATGGGGTCGTCGATGACGTACTGGAGGCCTTTCCTCATCCTGAGGATGTTCCTGAGGCCTCCTCCAGTGATGTCCACCAGTCCGTGGACCTCGTGGGCCGCGGTGATGCCGAGCACCTGCTTCACGTAGATCTCGGTGGGCGTCAGGAGCTCGTGGCCCATGGTGGAATGGAGCCCTGAGACCTTGTCCCCCATGGAGACGTTGTTGGCCTCGCAGACCTTCCTGGCGAGGGTGAGCCCGTTGGAGTGGATACCGGACGATTTCAGCCCGATGATCAGGTCTCCCTCGGCGCATTTGTCCCCGGTGATGATCCTGTCCTTCTCGACGTATCCGAGGCATGTCCCCGACAGGTCCACGCCGTTGATGATCTCCGGGAGCACCGCGATCTCCCCGCCGACGATCTCCATGTTGGAGAGCTCGGCTCCCTTCTCCAGGCCGATCCCGATCTCCTCGGTGATGCGGGGGTTGGGCTTGTCGATGGCGATGTAATCCACGAAAGAAGTGGGCTCGGCGTTGACGCAGATGGTGTCGTTGACGTTCATCGCGATGCAGTCGATCCCGATGGTGTCCCATTTGTCGAGCTCCTCGGCGATGAGGAGCTTGGATCCGACCCCGTCGGTGGCCATGGTGATGTACCTGTCGCCGAAGTCGATGAGGCTGGCGAAGAGCCCGGACATGCGGACTGCCTGTCCGATACCCTCTCTCTTGTACCCGACCTTGTCTACCAGGGCCTTGATGGCCTCTGATTTCTGGTCAATGTTCACTCCGGATTTGGCGTAGGTCCAGCCGCTCATCTCAATCGTGTTCTGGATGATGCACGTCCGTATTATCCCTATCGGTCATCGGCCCCTGTATTTGCCGATGCGCTTAAGCCAGAGCTTCATGCCCTTCTCGTACCCGTTGTCGGACATCTCGTAGAACCTGCGGCCGGCCAGCTCGTCCGGCAGGTACTGCTGGTCCACGTAGTGGTTCTCGAAGTCGTGGGGGTACTTGTACGTCAGCCCCCTGCCGAGATCCTTCGCGCCGCTGTAATGGGCGTCCTTCAGGTACGGGGGTATGCCTCCCGTGGGCTCGCTCTTGACGGAGGCCATGGCCTTCTCTATCGCCATGATGGCGGAGTTGCTCTTGGGGGCGCAGGCGATGTATGCGGCGGCCTGGGAGAGGATGATCTGCGATTCGGGCATCCCGATCCGTTCGACGGCTTCCGCTGCGGAGACCGCGACAACAAGGGCGTTGGGGTCCGCGTTCCCCACGTCCTCGGAAGCGCAGATGACGATCCTGCGGGAGATGAAGCGGGGGTCCTCCCCGGCGTAGAGCATCCTCGCAAGGTAGTAGACGGCGGCGTCGGGGTCGGACCCGCGCATGCTCTTGATGAAGGCGGAGATGGTGTCGTAGTGGTTGTCCCCGTCCCTGTCGTAGTTGAGGATCCTCCTCTGGATGCATTCGGATGCCACAGCCTCGGTTATCCTGATCCTCCCGTCTTCGGATGGGGATGTGGTCAGGGCCCCGAGCTCCAGTGCGTTCAGGGCGGCCCTGGCATCGCCGTTGGCCATGTCGGCCAGGAACTCCAGGGCGTCGTCTTCGAGGACCACGTCCATGTTCCCCAGGCCCCTCTCCCTGTCGGCGACGGCCCTGGTCAGGACCTTCTTCAGGTCGTCCTTCCCCAGGGGCTTCAGCTCGAATATCCTGGAGCGGGAGACGAGCGCGCGGTTCACCTCGAAGTAGGGGTTCTCCGTGGTCGCCCCTATCAGCGTCACGGTCCCGTCCTCCACGAACGGCAGGAGGTAGTCCTGCTGGGCCTTGTTGAACCTGTGGATCTCGTCCACGAACAGGATCGTCCTGCGCTCCTCCATGCCGAGAGCGTCCTTGGCCCTGGAGATGGCATCCTCCATGTCCTTCTTCCCGGCGGTGGTGGCGTTTATCTGCACGAACCTGGAGCTGGTGGTGTTGGCTATCACCTGCGCCAGAGTGGTCTTCCCGGTGCCGGGAGGGCCGTAGAATATCAGCGATCCGATCCTGTCCGCGCGGATGGCCCTGGAGAGGAGCTTGTCCTCTCCGATGATGTGCTCCTGTCCGGCCACCTCGTCGAGGGTCCGGGGGCGCATGCGGCTCGCCAGCGGCGCCTCCTTCTCGAGGACTCCCTTGCGCGTGTACTCGAACAGGTCCATGGACCTTGACCTGCCACCACGGGATTAAAGGTATCGGCTCCTTCCCATCATATAGTTTAAAAGGACGGACGTTTGTCAGCGGAGCATGGCAGATCTCCACGACCGTTGGGTGGCTGAGAGGAGGAACGAGCACTACTACAAGCTCGCCAAGAAGCTGAACTACCGCTCCAGGGCATCCTTCAAGCTCATCCAGATCGACAACCGCTTCGGGATCTTCAAGCCCGGGGACCACGTGGTGGACCTGGGAGCCTGCCCGGGCGGATGGCTGCAGGTGGCGCAGGAGCGCACCTGGCCCAACGGGAAGGTCATCGGCGTGGACCTGAGGTACATCAAGCCGCTTGAGGGAGTGGAGACAATCATCGGCGACATCACCCACGACAGCACCATGATAGAGCTCATGGACAGGTTCGGCGGGAAGGCGGATGTGGTGCTCTCGGACATGGCTCCGAACATCGCCGGCCATTATTCGATGGACCACGCCAGGTCGATCAACCTCTGCATGTTCGCGGTGAACGTCTGCGACCGCATCCTGAAGAAGGAGGGCAAGCTCGTGATGAAGGTGTTCATGGGCGACATGTTCGATTCGCTCATCAAGGAGCTGGAGAAGAGGTTCCAGTCCGTGAAGGTCCATTCCCCCGATGCATCCAGGGACACCTCGTCCGAGGTCTACGTGGTCTGCCAGGGCTACTACGCGAAGTCCGGCATATCTCTGCAGAAGCCTGCGGCAGAGGTCAAGGAGCCCGAGTTCAAGGCCAAGGGATGCAACTTCTGATCCCGGTCAGTCCCTCAGGTGGGTGATCGGGACCACGTACACACCGTCGGGGCGCCGATAGGATCCCGCGGCAGTGCCGCATACCACGCACATGAACTTCGGAAGGGGGAGGCCGTCGTCCTCGAACCTCTTCCTGAGTTTCAACATGTTCTCCGCAGCCTCGTCCACCTGCCCTTCGCCGAGCTTGATCTCTACCGCGCCGTAGTCACCCTCGTAGTTCTGGACGATTGCGTCTATCTCCTTGCCGCGGTCGTCGCGGTAATGTGACACGGTGCCTCCATGGGCCTCCGCGTATATGCGCAGGTCGCGGAAGCACATAGATTCGAACATGAAGCCATATGTGTTCAGGTCGGACATGAGCTTCTTCGGGGTTAGCTCCAGTGCGGCGATGCTGAGGGACGGGTCCACGAAATGGCGCTTAGGGCTCTTCCCCACGCGGACAGACGAGCGGGCGTTGAAGCTGAACGCGGGCTGGTTGTCCACGATGAACATGCGTTCCAGAACGGAAGAGTACACCGGTACTGTCTGCTGCGACAATGTCGAGCGCTCCCTCTCCATTGCCGAACGATCAATATCCTCGTCCGTGACATCAGAAGATATGGTGCTGTTGCTGGCGAGGGTGCTTTCGTTGCGCGCGAGGGACTTCACGAACATCCTCATCTTTGCTTCGTTGCGGCCGACTCCGTCCATGGCAGACGCTCCGCGTATTACTTTGCCGATGTAGTCGCGGGAGTATTGGACGTACTGCTTTTCGGAGAGTCCTATGGCCATGGGCCATCCTCCGCGCACAGTGAGGCCAACGAGCTTCTCCAAGGTGTTCTGAGATGGCTCGTCCAAGGCGAACTCCCCGTCGAACAGGCCGGAGAGGGAGACTGTGCCCTTGGAATCTCCCGATTCGAAGAGGGACATTGGGCGCATCCTGACGGTCCCGATGCGACCGGTGCCGTCGTGCATCACGCCCTTGGACACAGGCGTCGATGATCCGGTCAGGATGAACCTGCCGTTCTTGGACGACTTGTCCGTGATGCTCTTCGTTGCATCCCATATCCGAGGGCATTCCTGCCATTCGTCGATGAGGTGGGGCTCCTCTCCCTCGAATGCGGAGCCGACGTTCGTCTGGGCCCTCTTGAGGTTGAGGTAATCGTCCTTCGAGTCGTTGAGGTCGAACACGCTCGCGGATCTGCTCAGTCCTGTCCAGGTCTTGCCGCAGGCCTTGGCACCCTCGATGCATACCGCTCCGTACATGCCCATCTTCATGTCCAGCTCTTTCTCGATCAGCCTGGGGCGGTATCCTTCGGGCTTTATGCTCATGTTTTAGTGTAATGTGTTTCGAGTATAAACTATGATGTATTATTAGAAATCTTCAATAGTCAACATTAGAAATCTTCAATAGTCAACATTAGAAATCTTCACAATTCAATCAATATGATTAAGCATCTGGCTCTGTTCAGATAATCTTAATCATCATGTCATATGCGATGCAACATATAAATCTGGTTCGACTGGCACCGTGATGTTTATGTCCTGGTTGCCTCTACACGTGCCCATGGCCCCGACGAAGATCGTCTGCATAGGATGGAACTACCGCTCTCACGTGAAGGAGCTCGAATCAGATTACCCCGAGTTCCCGACGGTGTTCCTCAAGCCTCCGAGCTGCCTCATAGGCGACGGGGACGACATCGTGATCCCTGAAGGGGTGACGAACGTGCAGCACGAGGCCGAGCTCGCACTGGTCTTCGGGAAGCGCTGCAAGGGCGTCTCCGAAGAGGATGCCATGTCCTTCGTGTCCCATCTGGCGGTCTTCAACGATGTCACCGCGAGGGACATGCAGGCCGAGGCCCGCAAGGCCGGGAACACATGGGACCTGAGCAAGGGGATGGACACCTTCGGGGCGATGTCCGATCCTGTTCCGATCGGGTCGGTGGACGATCCGCAGGACCTGCGCATCGAGCTGACCGTGAACGGGGAGGTCAGGCAGAGCGGGCGCACATCGGACATGATCTTCTCCCTGCCGTTCCTCGTGTCCTATGTGTCGAGGTACATGACCCTGGAGCCCGGGGATGTGCTGATAACGGGCACTCCGGAGGGAGTTTCCGAGATCAGGCCGGGGGACGAAGTGGCAGTGACGATCGAAGGCGTGGGGACGCTGACGAACCATGTGGTCTGAAAAATCCAGTGAGATGTTGGCAGATATTTCTGGAAATTCTGTGCAAATATGGCAGAAAATTCCAGATATCGAGCGGTTCAGTAAGATCCTCACTCGGAGCCGGGACTCATCACGGACTCTTCCGCATCTTCGACGATCTTGCGGATCTTCCAGGCCATACAGAGCGGCAGCGACACAACATCCCCTTCCATCGGAGGGTTCTTCGATATTACTATGGCCTTCGATGGCGAATATGCATCAATGTAAGCCTTCAGGCTGATCGCCCTGACCTTGGTGCCGGATTTCACTTCTATCGGCACGACGCACAGCCCAGATGACACCAGGAAGTCCACCTCATGCTTCCCTTTTTTCCAGTAGAAAGGCTCCTTGCCGAACGCAGACACGATCTCGCTCAGCACAAAGCTCTCGGCCACGGCTCCGCGCCAGTCCGAATCTATGCTCTCTTTCAGCTCGTCGTACATGAACATCGCCAGCCGCGTGTCCATCATCCTGGACAACAGTCCGCAGTCGCAGACATAGAGCTTGAACTTAGAGCCGTCGACAGATTCTGCGAGAGGGGCCAATGGCCTTTCCGTGCATGCGACACGGTGTACCAGGCTGGCAGACGAGAGCCATTCGACCGCCATCTCAAGCTCCCTCCCGCGTCCGGAGCCCTGGACTCCGCTGTAGAAGAACCTCCCGTTCTCTTTGGCCAGCTGCTCCGGCACGGAGGTCCAGACGCGGTTGACCTTCATCGTCATGTCGTCGGGCACGTGCTTCAGGAAATCCGCGGCGTAGGCGTTGAGGATGTTGTCCTGGACCTTCATGACCTTCTGCTCGTCATGGCCATCGATCCATGTCTGGACGGCTTCCGGCATGCCGCCGACGAAAAGGTACTTCCTGTATTCGTCATCGAGCATGGTCAGAATCGCATCAGACACTTCGGGATAAGAGCTGTCGGCGTTGCTGAACAGCAGCTCCCTGCCGTTGGCGACCAGCCATTCCTGGAAGTCCATCGGGCGCATGGTCATCATGTCGACCTTGCCCACAGGGTATGATGTCTTGTCGGCAAGGAGCACCGCCAGCAGGGAGCCGGCGGCGATGACATGGAACCCGCGCCTCTCTTCACAGAAGTATTTCAGCGAGGTTATGGCGGCGGGACAGGACTGGACCTCGTCCAAGATGAGGAGCGACGATCCCTCTTCCAACGGGGTGCCGTACAGGGACGAGAGGTCTCTGAGGATCCTCGTGGGATCCAAGTCTTTCTCGAACACCTTCTGTGCGCTCTTGGAGCGCTCCAGGTCGATGTACAGGACATTGCCGAAGCTCTTGTTGCCGAATTCCTTCAGGAGATAGGTCTTCCCGCACTGGCGGACACCGCTGACCATAAGGGGCTTCCTCGAAGGGCTGTCACGCCATTCCGACAGACTGTCCATCGCCTTGCGCCACATGGTCGAAGGAGGGTTTGGAAATATATGTTGTTATTGTCTGAAATTTCTGGAAATTCCGTGCATAAATGGCAGGAAATTCTAAATTTATTTACGTTCTTTGAGGACTTTCTTCAGCTTCACAGGTGAGTTGCAAATTCATGGCGTTGAATCACTCGTCATCATCCCCGTATTTGGCCAGAAACTCGTTCAGCAGTCTGACGTTGGTCGATCTGAAGCAGCCTGCAAGCCGGTCGATCATCGCCCTGTCCAAACCCAGCACATCATCACGTTCGAGCCTCATGTCCTCGAAGAGCATCTCTTCCATCTCTTTCAAGTCGGAGACGGGCGGCTTGGTGTACAGCCTGTCGCATAACGCCTTCTCCTTGGTAGCGATGCGGTATGTGTATGTCTTGTAACGGACTTCTTCGACCCCGAGGTGGAATGCGTGCGGCGAGGTGTCCCTGTAGATGTATGTCCCGAACGCGTTCTTGTAGACCTTCTTCTTCCCAGTGGCGTATGTCGCACAGGTGAACGCGAAGACGCTTTCCGGAATCATGTTGTGGTAAGCGAGCGCGTAGTCGAAGGACAGGTACGATGGGGACCGTATGGCCTGGGCCAGGAGGCGTCCCGGGGTCGAAGGGTCGGATTCATAGAGCCCTCTGACAACCCTTGTGTACTTCCCGTCGCGGACCAGCCTCTGCAGCTTGCAGGCGGGATTGGAGTAATCCTTCAGGGATTCCAGGAGCATCTTGGTGTCGTAGAGCATAATCTCGCCAGTAGCCATCAGAATATGATATTTACCGGCGAGATTTCCATTATCCGGGGATGCATGCATCCGCTGGCGGCATCTTCTGGAATCAGAGGATGCACAGTCCGGAAAAGGATCCGGCAGCATCAAGCCGTGATGACCGGATCGTCGGGTTCTGCGTCCAGGCCCTCTCGCTCCACATGCCTGGACTGATGGCAGACGTCCTCGTTGGAATTGATGAGGAGCAGGCTGTAGAAAGGGTCCTTGCGCGGGTCGCTCATGTACGCGTCGAGCTCCGGGTCGCAGTTGCGGAGGATCTTGACGAGCGTCCTCCTGAGCGCTATGACCTCCTCGTCCGTGACGCCGGCGAAATCGTTGTTCAGGGACTCGATCTGGAAGTTCCTGATCTTCACCGCCAGGTCCTTTCCGGATTCGGTCAGGTAGATGTGGTACTTCCTGCTCTTCTCGGTCTTGCGGTCCGTGACGATGTATCCGAGGTCCTCCAGGGTCTTCAGGGCCCTGCTGGTGTTGCCGGTGTCCAGGTCCAGGAACGTGCTGAGCTCCTGAGGGGTCTGCCCCTCCTCTATGTCCAGGCCTATGAGGTAGATGGCGTGGCCGTATGCGATGCCGTAAGGTTCGCAGAATTTGGTTATGCGCTCGCGGGAGAAGCTGGCCAGACGGTAGTAGAAGAGCGGGAGGAACGAGTCCCAGTACCTGCTGTCGATGTTCACGAACACGTCCCAGTGGAGGACGCTGTCCGACATCTTCGAGTCCCACTTGGGGGCGTGCCCTCTCGGGAAGCTGTTGGCTCCCCACTGGGGGGTCTCGCTGGTGATCGCGTTCTGATCGTCCTTCTTCTCATCCCTCGGTCCATCTGTCATCGGTTCCACCTTAACGGTTGATTATCTTGTATGCACAGCGTGTTTAAAAATGTTCGAACGGCGTCCCGGGCAGGTTCGGACGTCATGAAAGTCCCGCCGAAGGCCCCTTCGGCGGTTGGAGGATAATAGTGCTTAGTGGTGGTGGGCACCGGGGCCGGTGCAGGCGCATGAGCGCCTCGGACGGGGATTCCCGTCAGATCTTCTTGAGGAACGACCTGCTGCAGTAGATGCAGTACGCCGTGGCGATCAGGACCACGGCTATGAACACGATCGCCCCTCCGTGCCATGCGAATATTCCATCTCCGAACATCGTCATCGCTCCAGCATGGAATGCACCGTGCTCTTCCCGAAGCCGGTGATCCTGTACTTCTTGAGGACCTTGCCCTCTTCGAAGCAGCTCCCGTCGTCCAAGGCGTAGTCCGTCTCTTCGAGCAGGGCGTTGGTCTGCATCTCGATGAGATACGTGCGGCAGTACCACTTCCATATCCCTTCGGGGTCCTTCCCCACATCGGCCAGCACGCGCCGGACCGCGTCGTGGTCCCAGATCTCGTCACCGTCCTTGTACATCAGGAGCAGCTTGGACTTGATGGAGAGCTCTGTCATTGCCCTCCCCCCACGTCACGGTTGGACTCTTCCAGGGAGCCGCTGTCCCAGTACATCACGAAGATTCCTATCAGGGCGATCACGACCCCTCCGACGACCATCAGCCCGATGTTGTCCCCGAGGAATATCCACAGGCACACCAGGGCGATCGGCACGTAGAACGAGTCGATGCTCAGGGTCCTCCCGACTCCGATGAGCGGGAACGCCTTGTACTGGGCCGCGTAGCACAGCCCGAGCGTGAATCCGACGAGGATCATCCAGATGATGTTGTCGACGCTGGACCAGCAGCTGATGAACGCGTTCCAGACCACGTCGAATCCCAGCCATGCGCCCATTATCGGGAGCATCACGAGGATCCAGATGACGGCCTCGACCACGTACCTGACAGGCATGGTGACGTCGGAGTCGTTGATGTCCAGGACCTTGATGACGATGTTTCCCTCGAGCCCCCATCCGAAGATGGCCATGAGCGCTCCGATGTACCCGAGGGCGATCCCGTCGGGCGACTCGGGGTTCTGGATGTTGTCGATCATCTGGCCCGGGTCGAGGATGAAGATCCCTCCGACGAGCATGATCAGTATGCCGAGTATCGTCTTCTTGCTCATCCTCTCCTTGTTCATCACCCTGGCGAAGAACGCTCCGGCGATGGCGGACAGCAGGCACATCCCCGAGCTGAACGCAGCTCCGATGTATCCGGTGGCCAGCGTGCATCCGAGGACGGCCATCTGGCCTCCGCACAGCGCGCTGACGATCAGGTACTTGAGGTTCTTCTTGTTGCCCAGGACCTTCTTGAACTCGCCGAGCTTCCCCTGGACGCCGGTCCAGCAGAGAGCCATCACGATGGTGATGAATATCGCGAAGAACGTGGAGATGAGGACGGCGGTGAGCATGTAGCCCTCTGTGCCATCCAGCCCGAACGTTCCGGAGTAGGGCTCGACCTTCCATATCAGCTCCTCGATCATGAAGCCGAGGCCCCATGTGAGGGCGCACAGGAGGGCCCACTTGAACCCCCAGTTGATACGGGACTTCCTCTCCCCGTGTATCAGTTCTTTCAAATCGGCCATTTGACATCCCTCCATAAGGAAGGGCCGGGCCCGAGGCCCGGCCCGGGTGCCCGTCAGGCGGTGTTCTGACGGAACTTCTCGCAGCTGGCGATCTGGATCCCCAGGAGCTTCTCGATGTTCATCTTGGCCGCGATCCCGCGGGGCATCCCGGGGACTCCGGTGATCGTGTCGATGCGGAGCTCTTCGCGGACCTCGCGCATGACGGTCTCGTCGCAGATCTCCAGGGTGTCGAGGCCCAGCTTCTGGGCGACGTACTCCTTGGCCTGCTGGACCTTCATCTTCTTGCCGACCATCATCCTGGCGACAAGGTCTCCGCTGGTCCTCAGCCCGCCGATCCCGGCGGAGAGGTGGTAGGACGCCATCATGGTGCCGGGGTCTCCGGCGCCGACCTATATCCCGTCGATCTTCCCGATCTCGACCATGGCCGTGGCGGCCTTGGCCACGATGTCGGTGGCGGGGGTCTCGAACATCGGGACTCCTCCGACCCCCATCCCCATGTCCACGTGGACAGGTATGGGGGAGTTCTTGCTGCAGTCCTTGGCGATGGTCACCGCGCGGGCGATGTTCCATGCGGCGCTCTTCGAGGAGTTGGTGTTGACCACGCATCCGAAGATGGTCGCACCGGCATCGGCGCACAGCTTGGCCTGTTCGTTGGGGTACAGGCCGGCCACGGGCGTGCCGTGGAAGTCGATGGACCCGTGGATCCCCAGGACGTTCTCTCCCGACATCCCGGTGACGATCCCAGCCTCGGGGTACTCGTCCTTGATCCTCTCGATGGCGCGGAGGGTGCTGACGAAGTCCGCATCCCCTGCAGATGCCGTGGTGTCGAAATCGAACCCGTCGGCTCCGGTGGACAGGATCCCGTTGACGAAATAGACGGTGTCGTCCTCCAGCTGCTTGGCGGCCTTCTCGGCCTGGTCCATGGCCTCCTCGATCTTGAACTCCCTCATGAGGTCGGCCGGGTTGCCGTAGGCTCCGTCGGGGGAGTAGTAGAGCCCCATGTTGGGCATGGCTCCGTAGAGCATCGGGACGGTGGAGTTCCTGAGGACCTGCTCCATAGCCTGCTGCTCGTAGGCCAGGAGCGCCTTCCCGGGCTTGATGGAGTAGTCGGTCATCCCCTGCTCCATCAGGTCTATGGCGAACGCCCTCTCGTACACTGCGACGGCGTTCACCCTCCCCATCTCGATCCCGCTTCCGGAGTTTCCGTTGTCGAGGAGGAGCTGGGTCGGTCCGCCGTCGAGGGTCAGGACGACCTCGTGGCCGGGCTCCACTCCCTGGATCCTGCTCTTGGAGCAGAGGATGTCCGTGATGAAGTCCAGCTCGTCGGCGGTGAGGACCGGCACTTCGGTGCAGACCTGGGCGTCGTTCGTCCCGGCCTCCACGTCCTCGCGGATCTGCTGGCGGGTCATGGTGACCCTGCGTCCGTCTCCCATCCTTGTCATGCAGTCTGTCATCGCGGTCAAGCCTCCGAGACGGCCTGGGCCTTCCTGGTGGTCTCGGACGCGGACTCGCCGTAGATGTCCGCTCCGATCTTGTCGCTGTACGCCTGTGTGATCGGGGCTCCTCCGACCATGACGACGACCTTGTCCCTCAGGCCCTCGGTCTGGAGCTGGTCGATCACCGTCTTCATGTTGGTCATCGTGGTCGTCATCAATGCGGACATCCCGCAGAAGTTCGCTCCGTTCCTGACTTCCTCCACGAAGTTCCCGTTGGGCACGTCGCGGCCGAGGTCATGGACCTCGAACCCGGCGCACTGGAGCATGGTCGAGCAGATCGACTTGCCAATGTCATGGACGTCCCCTTCCACGGTCCCCATGACGGCGATCCCCTTGGACGCCCCCGCTCCAGCTCCGGACTTGAGGTCGTCTCCCAGGATCTCCATGGCCTTCTTCATCCCGGCCGCAGCGGACAGGACGTGGGGCAGGAACAGCTTGCCTCTCTCGAAGAGGACCCCCACATCGGACATCGCCGCGCCGAGCGCGTTGATGATGTCCGTTGCGGGCATTCCGGCCTGATGGGCCGCGTTCACAGCATCTGTTATCGCAGGTACTTTGCACGACACGAGCGCCGTGTGGAGCATCTCGGTCTCCTTTTCGTATGCCATTTTCTTCCCTCCTTGTTGTATAAACGGTTAGATGTTGTCTGAGCCGTTTATCGTTGTTGACAACATTATTATCTTGTGCAAACAACTTAAATTGGAATTCTCGACAACATTATTTATTTTTTTCGTCCACGTGGATGCATGCAGCCTGGTTTTTCGGAGAAATTTCGCAAGTTTTTAGTAAGAATCGGCTCAGGCTGCGGTTCATGACCGGCATCCGGCACAGGCGGGCCACGTCTGAAGAAGCGGTCCTCCGGCGCGTCCTGCAGGCTCGAAAGCGCCATCGGACGGGGGAGGGTCCGCGGATCCCATGGTTCTACAGTCGCAGAACATCTGTTCAAAATCCTTATCTAATCCGGTCCGGAAATCGGGCCCATGCGCTGCAGGAATTGCGGAAGGGACAAAGGGGAGGACGAGCGCATATGCTCCCGGTGCGGAACCGGGGCGGCCTCCTTCCACGCGGACAGACGCGGTTCCGGCAAGATGAGCGTCATCGCGATAACTGCTTTGTTGGTGGCTATCGTGGCGGTCGCATCGCTCATCGCCGTGAACGCGTTGGACGACAGATCTACGGGCCCCGGCACCACGGTCGTGCCGGGGGATGTCGATGACACGGACGATACCTCGGAGACGGATCCGTCCGTCGTATCGGACTCGATCACCTACACATCGGATGATTCCGACCTGTTCACGGTGGCGACAGGCACCAATGCCAGCGGCCAGACCACCGTGACCGTCACTATGGTCGATTCGGAAGCGAGCAAGTACTCTGAATTCACCTGGTACGTCTACAAAGAAGGCGACGGCTACTTCAGCAAGTACCACAACTCGGTCACGAAGACCGATGCCACGGCCACATGGACGCTGTCCGACGGCACGTACGGGAACTACATCTTCGGCGTGATATGCGAGAAGTCCACGGAGTCGGGAACGTGGAGCCCCTGGAGGAACAGCACCGAGTACACCCTGACATTCACAGTCAACGGGACCGTGTCCAAGACATATTCCTGGGAGTACCTTGACCAGGACATGGCGTTCACCATATCCTATTCCTACTCCGAGTACGACAAGTACGCCGGGACCAACGGCGCGACGCTGTTGAAGAGGGCCGGCAACAACAACGGCTCGTACGATGTGATCCCGGACTTCATCGTGGTGAACTCCACGGTGACGGAGATCGAGAGCAACCTCGAGAGCCTGTACGTGCAGAGTTTCGGATCGGATGCGTCCAGCCAGGGATACGCGGAGTTCATCCTCGCGTTCGTCCAGGAATGCTTCACCTACACCTACGATCAGACGCTCTACAGGCAGTCCGAGTACTACGCGTTCCCGATGGAGACGATCCACAACGGCAGCGGGGACTGCGAGGACACGTCCATCCTGTGCGCGGCGATCTTCGTCGCCGCCGGGTACGACGCAGGGGTGTTCCTGATCCCCGGGCACGCGATCGCCGCAGTGGCGCTGGACAGCTACGACAGCAGCGCCCATGTTGTGAACTCTTCGTACAAGTCCAAGGTGGCCTTGTTCAGCCTCGCCAAGGACGGGAAGACCTACTACGGATGCGAGACCACTCTGGAATCCAACGAGTACGGAGTCGGGTACATCTCCACCGATTATGCGATCAAGAACGGCGTCGTGTACTACCAGAACAAGGCGTACACGGACGGGGGCTACGGCCTCTACCTGGCCGCATCGACGGCCTGAAAACCGAGGGGGAGCGATCCCCCTCATCCTCTTCTGCACAGAGTCCTGTCATAGGGGCGCCTTCCCGTCGCCGCGGCGAGGGCGAGGATTATCTCATACCACCGATATCGCGGAGCATGGATTCCATCGGTCCCGTGCAGGTCCGCAGGTCGCACAAGCTCAGCAAGTGCCTTCGCCACAACCCATCCGTCCCCCGTGATGACGAGGGGTGGTCTTCCGTGGAGGATGCGGCCAAGGCCACTGGGATGACCGTGCAGGAAGTGATCGGCACGGCAGAGAGCAATTCGAGGTATGAGCTCTCCGACGACAGGAAGAATGTCCGCGCGCTCCACGGGCACAGCGTCCATGTGACCTATGGAGATCCTATCGACCCTCCGGAGCGCCTTCTGCACGGGACTTCCGCATCTGCTTGGGATCTGATCCAGGAGAGCGGGGCCATCCTGCCGATGAAGCGTTGCATGGTGCACCTGACCACGAGCATCGAGAAGGCGATGGATGTGGCCGGCAGGCGCGACGACGGCGAGGGGCAGGCGATCCTGTCTGTGGATGCCAAGGCCATGCAGGCGGACGGCTATGAATTCTACTTGTCCGGAGACGGGATATATCTCGTGTGCGAGGTGCCGGTGAAGTACGTCTGCGATCGCAGGGTTCTCAGCGATCCCGATCATCCTCGAAGTCCGGGGCTTTCCGAACATCCCCTGCGCGCGTGTCGAATATCTCTCTGTTCTCCAGGACCGTGTCTTTTCCGAGCACAGGCAGAATTTGGGATTATAAAGAGCACATGCGGAGAGGCTCAGGACTCGAGGATTTCCATGATCCTGTCTGCGACATAGAGCCTGTTCCTGCGCTGGCCCGTAGTCTCCCTCAGGATACCTTTCGATTCCAGGTCGCTCAGGATCTTCATCGCCGTGGTTGCATCTCAGCCTCGGATGAACGCAAATCTACATTAGACTGTTCACCTGAGGTTATAATAACAATAATCGCACATCTTTCGGCTGACATGAGCCCGAAAACGAAGCTTGCCGTTCTGGCCGCAATCGTCGTAATCGCGATTGCGGTCGTTATAGCCCTCAACCCCGGGACCTCCGATGAGAACAGTTCCGATCAAGGGCACGTTTTCCCAGATCCCATCGAGGAAGGCGACAGGGACTATCCCGCTGCATCCGAAGCCGAAGAATCATATGCCGAGACAATCGAGACGCTGAAATCGTCGCTCTCCAACCCTTCCCTCAGCGCCAATGATATGGCAGACAGCATCGAGACCGCTGCCGGAGACTACCTGAAGATGCTGGACTACTACGCCTGGATGAATCTGGACTACAACAAGAAACCCACGGAATTCGCAGATACCTACACTGCCTGGACCGAATTGAGGTCCCACCTGTATGACGATCTGGCGATCGCCTTGAAGGAATCGCTCTCCGGGCCATGTGCAGAAACCGCCGGGAAAGCCATGGAGGCCTGCGGACTCGATCCGGAAGAGTACAGGAACTACGAAGAGATGACGCAGGAGGAGAAGGACTTCAGAGAGAGGGAGGCCGACCTCATCGCCGAGTACAACAACCTCATGTACGGGGATTACGAGATGGAGTACGGAGGAGCCACCTGGACCGCCGAGTCGATCCAGAACGACATCACCCTGACGGATGCACAGAAGGAAAGCCTCATGTGGTTGCTGCAGTATCACCAAGGCGAAGATGCCGCGGAGATTTATGTCGAACTCGTCCAGATCAGGAACGACTACGCCGTCCTGAAAGGATACGACAACTACTCCGTCTACGCATACGAGGCGGTCTACGGAAGGGATTACACCCTCGCCGATGCCAGATCCTTCTCCGATCTCGTAGACACGGCATTGGACCTTTACGCCGACCTGTCCGAAGCCCAGAGCAGAGACAGCTCGATGAGCCTCGACAGGCTCTCCTGGATGGACGACTACGAAGGAGATGGTTTCATAGACCTCGTGAGTCCGTTCATCGATTCCATAAGCGACGAGTATGCCAAGCTGCTGGACTACATGACCGAATACGGTCTCATCGACATCTATTCCGAGGCCGGAAGACAGGAAGGAGCATATTCGCAGGAGCTCTACAACCGCGGAAGCGCCTTGATGTATGTCGGCTACGCCGGCGACGGCTACCCGGGCTATCTAACAGCCAAGACGGTAGTCCACGAATACGGCCATGTGGCGAACATGTGCCTGAATCCGAACAGAACATCATGCTTGGACATCGAGGAGATCCATTCCCAAGGGCTTGAAGCGCTGTACTGCACATCCGGGTCCATAAGCGAGGGGTCCCGGGCCTTAGCAGCATACATTCTCTCCAGTATCATCAACTCAGACATCGTGATGCCCGGACTCTTGACCGAACTCGAGCTCTGGGCGTACGAGACTGAAGCGGAAACAGGCTCCCTCACCGGAAACCAGGTACGTGATGAATTCATCTCCATCCTGGAATCACACGGATACAGTTCCAGCATCGCATCATACAACTGCTATCTGTGGACCAAGATCCCCCATCTCTTCACGGTCCCCCACTACTACATCAGCTACGGAACATCCGCCATCGGGGCGATCGAGCTGTTCGTGGAGGCCACCGAGGATTACGATGCGGCGAAGGAGAAGTACCTGGGCCTGGTGTTCCAGCAGGGCATCGACGGATACTCCGAAGCTGTCAAGAAGGCGGGGCTCACCAGCGCATTCGACACCGACGCGGCGAAGGCCATCCTGGAGGAATGCATCACTGCGCTTCAGCGCGTGAAGGCCTGAGAGCAAACGGGATGCGGTCCGAGGCCTGCGATGGCTCCGGGCCGCACCCATCTTCTTCCGAGGGTCCGGCGGATGCCGACCGGCATCAGAATGAGCAGAACCCTCTGTATTCCAAAAAAACGGTGTCAAATCGAATATGGATGCTCAGGCTCAGTCCCAGAACCTCTTGTTCTTCGCATACAGGATCTCGGCGTTCATTATCGCCCTGAGGAAATCGTCCTCGTCCACATGCATGCTCCTGAGAATGCGCGAAGCGGCATCCGGGCCGATCCCCCTTCCCGCAAGGGTGATCACAGCCCTCTTCCCGTGCTCGTTCACAAGGTTCGCGTTCCGGGATAGGCGCATCCTGTCTTTCTTCTCCTGAGCTGACAGCTCGTCCAGCTTCACCAGCCCGATGCTGTCCCTCTCGTAGCCTTTCAGGACGGCTACCATCACCCCGTTGCAGTGCGGGCACACGAACCTCTTCGGCGCGTCTCCGACCCTGAACCTCCATTGGGACCCGCAGTTCAGGCATGAAGCGAACAGCACCTCGTCCTCCAGCCTCTTCTTCAGCGCCATCAGGATGGAGTGGTCCGCTCTCACGGGCTGCATCAGCTCCTTGGACCTGACGATGCCCTCCAATCCTATCGTCGACACCGTCCCGGCGGTCATCTGTATCTCGCCGGACGCGATCATCGACACCACCTTCTCGGTGTTCGGGATGTCCAGGTCCTCCCAGAGCACCTTGTTGACGGCCTCTTTGTACGCAGGGGTGTCCTTGTGGATGTCGAACAGCCTCTGGAAGTTCATGAACCGGTGGTCGGCGTTCTTCTCGATGATCCCGAACTTCTTCGCCACGAAGACGAACCTCCATCTCAGGAACGACGAGTTCAGGATGGTCAGCCTGGCCAGGGCCTCGATGGTGCCCGGCTTGACCGATCTCACCGTGGCGACGATGTCGTCGCGCTTCATGTTGCGGGGCAGCTCCAGGATCATCCTGTAAGGGTCGGCGGTCATCCCCACGCTCTCCCCCAGGCGGGCGGTGAGCAGCGCGGCGTAGATCTTCCCCAGGGTCTCGTTCACCCTGGTGCCGAAGCATCCGTTCACGATCGCCAGCCTGTCGCCCATCTCGATGGTCACGGTCTTGTCCGTGGGCATCACGAAGCGCTCGTCCTGGTCCGCGAAGTACTTCATGAGGACTTTCCTGCATCCCTTGTCTCCGGGGTAGTCGTCCAGGTTCCTGAGGCGGCGCATCCTGCCCACCTCCATCGCCACATCGTAAGGGACGGGGATGTCCGATCCGACCCAGTTGGGGACCGATCCCACTTCCCTCGCCTCCTCGACGAGGATCTCGTCCTCCCTCATCTCCACGATGCGCCAGGTCCTGCCCTTGGCGATGAACATGGCATATTCTTCTGCGAAAGAGGCGACGAAGCTCTCGTCCAGGGTCCCGATGACCGCTCTGGTCCCGATGTCCCTGATCATGTACGTGCGCTCGTCGGGT
This sequence comes from Firmicutes bacterium CAG:194, assembly GCA_963605395.1. Lineage (GTDB taxonomy): Archaea > Thermoplasmatota > Thermoplasmata > Methanomassiliicoccales > Methanomethylophilaceae > Methanoprimaticola. Next base: position 31,521 of record CAVCVB010000002.1, on the reverse strand, counting down.
ATCATCGAGATGTTCTCGTAGAAGTAGTTCATCCCCTTCCTGGAGCGCTTGAACCCGTTCTCGTCCTCGAACAGGAGCTTGATGGACTTCAGCTGCTCCAGGACGCCGGCCATGTCCTCCATGGTCAGGTCCCTGAACGGATATGCTCCGGTGAACGCCTTGAACGCCGTCTCCCTGTCCACGGCGCCGGACATGGTCATGGCGATGAGCTGGTTGGCCACCACCGAAAGGGGGCAGGGCCTGCCCTCCCAGAACTCCAGCTCCTTGGAGTCGCACCTCCTGGCGACGACCAGGGATTCGGCGACCTCGTCGGGGGCGGTGGCTATGATCTTGGCACGTATCCTCTCCCCCACCCTGTGGCCCGCGCGGCCGGCCCTCTGGACCATGCGCGACACTTGCCTGGGCGAGTTGTACTGGATGACCATGTCCGTGGAGCCCACATCGATCCCCAGCTCCAGCGACGATGTGCAGACCAGCGCCTTCACATCGCCCTTCTTGAAGCGGTCCTCCATCTCCATCCTGTTCTCCTTGGACAATGAGCCGTGATGGACGTCGATGGAGAGCGATTCGTCCCAGATGTGGTATCTGGCTGCAAGCCACTCGGCTGTCTCCCTGGTGTTCACGAAGAATAGCGTGGACTTCCCGGACTCGATGACCTCTCTGGCGCGCTTCATGACCCCGAGGATCTCCGGGTCGCACTGCAGCTTGTCCAGGAGCTTCGGGTCCTCACAGGGCGTCGGGGATTCGACATCGATGTCGAAATCACGATGGGTGTCGTGCTTGCGTATCGTGACCTGGCGCCTGGTGCCCGCCAGGAACCTGGCCACGCTGTCCACGTTCCCGACAGTGGCGGACAGCCCGATCCTCTGATACTCGCCTGCGACAAGGCACATCCTCTCCAGAGCAACGCTGAGCTGAGCTCCCCTCTCCGTGTTGGAGAGCTCGTGGATCTCGTCGATGACCACCCACCGGACGCTCTTCATGTGCTCCCTGAGGCGCTTCCCGGTGAACAGCACCTGCAGCGTCTCAGGAGTGGTGATCAGGATCTCCGGCGGATTCTGGGACTGCTGGTTCCTCTCCGCTTGGGAGGTGTCGCCGTGCCTGACGCCGACCTTTATCCCCAGCGCCTTCCCGTACTCCTCCATCCTGCGGAGCATGTCCCTGTTCAGGGCGCGGAGCGGGGTGATGTAGATGCATCTGAAACCGGACCTGGACCCTTTCGTGCGGAATATCTCGTCCAGGATCGGGATCATCGCGGCTTCGGTCTTGCCTATCCCGGTGGGGGCGACCAGCAGGATGTTCCCGCCTGCGCGTATCCTCGGGATGACGTCGGCCTGAGGGGGAGTCGGCTCGGTTATGCCCCTTTCCGCGAGCGCGGACACAAGCTCGGGGCTGAGGTTCTCAAAAGGCATGTGATAAAAGGGAAAAGTGCCGGGGCATCCGCCCCGGCTTTCTCAGGATCACTCCTTGGGCTCTTCCTTCTTGGGCGCGGTGACCTCGAGGAGGACCTGGGACAGGTCCATGACCTTGATGTTGGAGCCGATCTTCTTGGCTCCCTGGGTGAGGTTCAGCACGCAGAAGGGGCAGCAGGTGATCAGGATCTCGGCGCCGGTGGCCTCCGCGTCCCTTATCCTCTCGGCTGCGATGGCGGTGGCGAAGTCGTTGAACTGGCTCTTGTATCCTCCGCCTGCTCCGCAGCACCTGGAGTTCTCCCTGGACCTCTCCATCTCGATGAGCTCCAGGCCCTTGATCTTCTTCATGACGTTCCTGGGAGCGTCGTAGACGCCGGAGTGCCTTCCGAGGTGGCAGGGGTCGTGGTAGGTGACCTTGTGGTTGAACTCGTTGTTCAGCGGGAGCTTCCTGTCGGCGATGAGCTGCTCGACGTACTGGGAGAAGTGGTAGACGTTCTGTCCGACCTTGGCGTAGTACTTCCCGAAGTCGGAGGAGACGGTCTTGTAGCATCCGGAGCAGGTCATGACCATGTCCTTGGCCCCCATTCCGTCGGCTTTCTCGACCACGGTCTCGGCGCATCCGAGGGAAGCGGTCTTGTTACCGGTCCTCAGCAGGGGCGAGGAGCAGCACCACTCTTTGTCGCCGAGGCAGTTCATCTTGACGCCGGCCCTGGAGAGCACGGTGACTCCGGCCTGGGCGATGTGCTGCATCCTGTAGGATCCGGTGCATCCGGCGAAGAAGATGACGTCCGGAGGGTTGCACCTCTCGACGTCCGCGGGCCACCAGGCGTCCCTCTTGGACGGGGGCTCGTTGTAGGGGTTGTGCCTGGCCGCGACGTTCTTGGCCATTCCCTTGTGCGCGGAGAGCGGAGCGACTCCGTTCTCGACGAGCCAGGCTCTCATCTCCTCCCAGAACTCCACCAGGTGGATCTGTGCGTGGCAGACGACCTCGCAGTTCCCGCATCCGGTGCACTTGTACATGGCGTCGACGAAATCGGGGTTCAGGGAGACCTCCCTGTTGAGCATCTTGTCGAGGGCCCCGGTGCCGGCCTTGTCCAGCTGGTTGATGTAATAGATCTTTCCCCTGGGGGTGACGGACTCCCAAGGGGTCTGGTTGTGCGCCTCGCACACCTCGATGCAGTATCCGCACTGCAGGCATGCTGTCAGGACCTTCTGAACACGGGGCAGTTTGATGAACTCGGGTTTCTTGACTGTAATCTCTACCATGATGCCGTCCTCCGACATTGCGCGGCCTCCGACGGGCCGCATATGCTGGTTGCCACTGTTCAGGGGTATATAACCGTTCCAGGCCCCCAGCGCCCTGCAGGGAGGGCCGACGGGCCCGGATAATGAGAATGAATGAGATTATCAACGATGAGGTAGTTTGCCCTCACCATGGATCCTCCTAAGGTCTATGATGATTGGACAGGGAACATCGTCAACGGAGCGGACGTCAGGAGCCTCGACCCCGGAGCGGTCAAGGCCGTGAGGGCGTCGTTCTGCGAGCGCTTCCCGGACCGGGCGGAGGATGCCGGCGGATGGGACGACCAGACGTTCCTGTCACGCGCGGGCGTGTTCAAGCGCGGGAAGGTCACGGTGGCCGCGATGATCCTTCTCGGGAAGCAGGGGGACAGGTGCCTTCCCCCATCTGTAGGGATAAGGTGGAGGCTCTACGGCACCGAAGGGGACCTCCAGGACTTCCGCATGCTCGACGGGCCCGCGGTCCTGTCGATGAACAGGGCCGTGTCGATGGTGTGCAACTGGTCCGTGAAGACCGGCAGAGGGGACGTCGTGTCCGCGTACCGCACCTCCACTCTCCTGGAAGCGGTCCGCAACGCCGTGGCCCATCAGGACTATTCGTTGGGCGGGACCGTGGAGCTGATCGAGAAGGAAGGCGAATCGGTCACCGTGGTCAGCAGGGGGAGGTTCCCGGACAGGCCCCCGGAGTCCTTCGTCAAAGGGCCTCCGATGTCCGGCCCGAAGAGGAACCCGTTCCTGGTATCGGCCATGGCCGGGCTGGGGATCGTGCCCGCATCCTCCAGCGGGATACGCTCCATGTACCTCTCTCAGGCGTACCGCAGGTTCCCCATGCCAGATTTCGACATCTGCGACGACAGGGTGGCCGTCAGGCTCTCCGGGCTGAGAGGCGGGTCCTACGCCAGGGTCCTGGACCTGAGGGACGACCTGGACATCGCCGCGGTCATGGACCTGGACAGGATAGCCAAGAACAGGTACGTGCCGGACAGGAGGCTGAAGGCCCTCGCCCGCCGCGGGCTCATCGAGATGATCGAGGACCTTCCGTGCATAGCGTCCGGCGCCGGGCAGGAGGTGGCTTCAGCATACACCTCTGGTACCCCTCAGGACGCGGTCATGGAGCTGATATCGACGAAAGGCTGGGTCTCGAGGTCGGATGTCGCCGAGGTGCTGGCGTCCAGGGACTCAAAGGACCTGACCGAGGAGCAGCTCAGAGTGAAGGCCACGAACCTGCTGCAGACCATGAGGAAGCAGGGCCTGATCGAGAAGGCGGACGGGAGCACGCGCTCCGCGAGATATGTGCCGAAATCTGGTAGCGATGGATCAGAATGATTATGAGTGGGCCCTGCCGGATTTGAACCGACGGCCATCTGGTTATGAGCCAGACGCTCTACCTGTCTAAGCTAAGAGCCCGATGGGTCCCCCTATACGGGAACGTATTAAAAAACTATCGGAGAAGGCGATATCACACAATGATTTGAAGAAGAGATGGCGCCGCCACACGGATTTGAACCGAGGACCTTGTGATTAACAGTCACACGCTCTACCTGCTGAGCTACGGCGGCTTATTGAGTGAGCGATTGGAGATTTCATATAAAAAGATTTTCTGGACGGAACCCTCTCGATTGCGGCCGTCAGGCCCTGTTCTTGCCTTTGGGCGACTTCTTCTTCGATTTCTTGCCGGATTTCTTGGGCTTCTCGGCCTTCTCGGGCTCGCTCTCGCCGATGACGGGCTCGATGCCGTACAGCGCGCAGCGCGCCCTGTAGAGGTGCTCCGCCACGGCCTCGCCCTGAGGGGTCAGCTCGAAGACCTTCATCAGCCTGGTGCCCGACTCCAAGTGCTTGGTCATGAGGCCGAGCTCCGTCAGCGCATCCGCTGTGGCCAGAACCGTCTTGTAGTTCTTGGCGATCCTCAGGAGATCGGTCGCCATGATCCTCTTCTGCTCGTACAGCAGGGACAGTATGTCTGCAGCATAGCGTTTCGACAGCGGAGACTGATAGTCTGTTTCCATCGGTTCGAATCAGAAACTGTCAGTATTTAGCCGTTGCAGATTTTGCTTCGTCTGAGCACAGGGTTTCGATGCTTGGACATGGCTTATCTCCGAGAAGGCCCTTATCGTCTTCAGAGGCCCGATCATGGTCAGCGAACCCGCAGTTCCCGATGAGAAGATTGTCTCACAAGCAAGCAGGCACATCCTCGACATGGCCGATGCATCACGTCAGCAGGTGCTCTCCCATGCCAACAAGGAGCTCATCATCCTGTACTACAACGTGGGGAAGTACCTCACAGAGGTGTCCACGAAATACAAGTGGGGAGACGGGTATATCGACAACATAGCCAGCTTCATAGCGGCTGAAAGCCCCTCGATAAAGGGGTTCGACCGTCGCAATCTGTATCGGATGAAGCAATTCTACCTTACGTATCCCGATCCAGAATTTGTGGTTACACTGTCGTCACAATTGAGCTGGAGTTCAAATGTCATCATCATGAGCAGGTCCAAGTCTCCAGAAGAAAGAGAATTCTACACGAATCTGGCAATCAGGGAGCGCTATAGCTTCCGTGAGCTTCGCCGTCAGATGGACAGCGCGTATTACGAGAGGGCGATGCTGTCGTCCAAGAAGCTCGAGCCTGTTCCCGTCCCTTCGAAGATCAGGGATGCGTTCATGGACACATATGTCTTGGATTTCCTGGATGTCCCGAACGACTATTCCGAAGACGACCTCCAGCAGGCGATCGTGAACAACCTCCGCGATTTCATCCTCGAGTTCGGGAAGGACTTCACGTTCGTCGGTCAGAAATACAAGCTGAAGGTGGGCAGCCACGACTACTTCCTCGACCTGCTCTTCTTCCACCGTGGTCTCACATGCCTGGTGAACATCGAGCTGAAGATCGGGGAGTTCAAGCCGGAGTACATGGGGAAGATGCAGCTCTACCTGGAGGCCCTGGACAGGGACGTGAAGAAGCCCTACGAGAACCCGAGCGTGGGGATCATACTCTGCGCCAGCAAGGACGACGAGGTCGTGGAGTATGCGATGAGCCGCACGATGTCGCCGACGCTCGTCGCACAGTATCAGCTCACATTGCCTGACAAGGAGGTCCTGGAGAAGAAGCTGAGGGAGTACATCGGTCTGGCCGAGGGAAGGCTCTTGAATGCGGATCGGGCCCCTGACACGTCGGAGCGATGATTCTCGAGCAGTTCGATGCGATACATACCACAAACCGGCACGCATGGGGCACAGTCCTCGAAAGGGGTTTATGTCTGAATCAAGACAACGTGTCTAGAATATGCAGAAGATGTTCACTACAGTTTATTACGCCACCCAGAGCCTATACATCAGCTTTGGTTTGGTACAATGAACAAGAAAATCACGGCAGTTGCGATAGCCGTCATCGTATTGGCATGCGCGTTCGTCGCGGTATCGCAGCTGGACAAGGACAAGGGGAACAAGCTCATAGTCGAGACCAGCCCCTACTTCGCTCCTTACGAGTACATGCTCGGATCGGAGTTCACAGGCATCGACATGGACATCATGCGTGCCATCGGAGACAATCTCGGATACAAAATCGAGTTCAGGCAGAACGACTTCGACTCGATCATCCTCTCCGTGCAGCAGGGAAAGTGCGATGTCGGGGCATCCGGATTCACGATAAGGGAGGATAGGAAGCAGCAGGTGAATTTCTCAGACGTTTACGCAGTCAATTGGCAGGTAGTGGTGGTCAAAGAAGACTCCTCGATAAGCACTCTGGAGGACATCAAAGGCAAGAGGATCACCGTGCAGACCGGGACCACGGGAGCGACCCTCGCCAAGGGGTACACTGACAACGTCATCTACCAGAAGGCTTTCATGCAGGCGGTGATGGATGTCCAGAACGGCAAGGCGGACTGCGAGATCGTGGATCTCGCTGTCGGCCAGGCTCAGGTCAACTCCACCAAGGGGTTGAAGCTATTGGACATCCTGGGGGAGCCTCCCGAATATTACGGCTTCATATTCTCCAAGAACAACACGGCGCTCCGCGACCAGTTCAACGAGGCCCTGAAGAAGCTGGAAGAGGACGGGACCCTGGAAGCCATCGCAACCTACTACGCCGAGCACAGCTACAGCACCGACACGCCGTCCTACTTCAACCAGGACGGCGGCGGGGACAGCACCACCGGGAACAGCTTCTGGGACAGGTTCAAGAAGGACTTCCTGGACAACGAGCGCTATTCGTACATCTTCGAGGGTCTGAAGAACACGATCCTCATCACCATCGTGGCGCTGATAATCGGATTGATCATCGGAGCGTTCGTCGCCATGATCAGGAGCACCCACGACCAGACCGGCCGGTTCTTCGTCTGCGACAAGATCTGCCGGCTGTACATCACTGTGATACGCGGGACGCCTGTGATGGTCCAGCTGCTCATCATCTACTATGTGGTGTTCGCATCCGTGAACCTCAACCAGATCCTCATCGCCGGAGCAGCCTTCGGACTGAACTCCGGGGCGTATGTGGCCGAGGTCTTCAGGTCAGGCATCAACTCGGTGCCCAAGGGCCAGATGGAGGCATGCAGGAGCCTGGGGATGAACAACAGCCAGTCCATGAAGAAGGTCATCATGCCCCAGGCGCTCAGGAACATCCTGCCCGCGCTGGGGAACGAGGGGATCTCCCTGCTGAAGGAGACCTCCGTCGCAGGGTACATCGGAGTCCTGGACCTGACCCGTGCAGGGGACATCATCAGAGGCCAGACCTACGATGCGCTGCTCCCGCTGCTGGTCATCGCGCTGATATACCTGGCGATCGTCCTGGTGCTGTCTTACCTCGTCAAGAGGATGGAGAGGAGGTTGAACAATGCCTACTGACGGAGAAGTGCTGATCCAGATATCCGGCCTCTGCAAGTCGTTCGGCGACAACGAGGTGCTCAAGAACATCGACCTGGAGGTCAGGAAGGGGGAGGTCATCTCGATCATCGGGCCTTCCGGATGCGGGAAGTCCACCCTGCTCCGCTCGATCAACCTGCTGGAGACGCCCACCGGCGGCTCCATCGTGTTCGAGGGGAAGGACATAACGGAGATCGGCAAGAGCGAGAAGAGCGGAAAGGGCGCCAAGATCCTGTCCGCGCTCAGGCCCAGGTCCACCGCCGAGCTGGACCTCCTCCGCAGGAGGATCGGCATGGTGTTCCAGGGGTTCAACCTCTTCCCGAACATGACCGTCAAGGATAACATCATGCTCACGCCGGTCATGCTGGGGACCATGTCAGAGGCCGAGGCGTCCGCCAAGGCGGACGAGCTCCTGAAGAGGATCGGCCTCGCAGACAAGGCGGACCAGTACCCGTCCAGGCTGTCGGGAGGGCAGCAGCAGCGCGTGGCCATAGCCAGGTCGCTGGCCATGAACCCCGACGTCATGCTGTTCGACGAGCCCACCTCCGCCCTGGACCCGGAGATGGTCGGGGAGGTCCTGAGCATCATCAAGGACCTGGCCGAGTCGGGGATGACCATGCTCGTGGTCACCCACGAGATGGGCTTCGCCAGGGAGGTGTCCGACCGCGTCATCTTCCTGTCCGAGGGCAGGATCGCCGAGGAGGGCTCTCCCGAGGAGGTCTTCGGGAATCCTCGCAGCCCCCGTCTCGTGGACTTCCTCTCGAAGGTCCTCTGAGAGAGAAAACAGGGGGATGCGCATCCCCCTTTCCCAATTCTTACAACCTTCTCCCGTTACGTGCGCGCAATGCACGCGTATTAATAACGGGTGCCCGATAGAGAGGGCGGTCCAAATGATCGTGGATGTGAAGTACGGCAAAGACGGGGTCCAGAAGACGGACATCCCTGACAGGAACTACATCGGGACGTTCTATCCCAAAGATGTCGAATGCGGAGACCCCGACGAGGTCATCGGAGCGGCGATAGACGATCCCATAGGCTACGCCTCCCTGGACGCCTTCCTCGAAGGCGGGAAGGACATCGTGTTCATCGTCAACGACGGCACCCGCCCCACGCCCACCGCGAAGGTCCTGGACGCCCTGTCCAAGAGGATGGACCTCAGGTCCGCCAGGTACCTTGTCGCCACCGGCACCCACAGGGACATGACCCCCGAGGAGTACGACTTCGTGTTCGGCTCCCACTACGCCGAGCTCAAGGACCGCATCATCTGCCACGACGCCAAGAACTCCGAGTGCGTCAACCTCGGAACGTCGAAGAACGGCACGCCGATGGAGGTCAACAAGGTCGCCGTCGATGCGGACAGGCTCGTCATAATCACATCCGTGGAGCCCCACTACTTCGCTGGGTACACCGGCGGGAGGAAGTCCTTCCTGCCCGGAGTCGCCTCGTTCAGGACCGTCGAGGCCAACCACAAGCTCGCCATGAGCAAGGAGGCACAGTCCCTTGTGCTCGAGGGCAACCCGGTCCACGAGGACATGATGGACGCCCTGGAAGTGGTCAAGGGCAAGGAGATATTCTCGATCCAGATGGTCCTCGACAGGCATCAGCACATCTACAAGGTGGCCGCCGGAGCCCTGAACCCCGCTTTCGACAGGGCCGTCGGATGGGCCAACGAGGTCTTCTCCGTGCCCATACCCGAGAAGGCGGACGTCGTCATCTCGGTGGCCCCGTACCCCATGGACGTGGACCTCTATCAGTCCCAGAAGGCGCTCGACAACGGGAAGTGGGCGCTGAAGGAGGGCGGGAAGATCATAATGGTCTCGAAGTGCAGGGAGGGGATCGGCCACGCGACCTTCCTTCAGCAGCTCTCCACGTCGAAGGACCCGGAGAAAGTGCTCGAGAACCTCAAGGCCGAGTACAAGCTCGGCTACCACAAAGCTGCCAAGATGGCCGAGATCGCCACATGGGCCTCCATATGGGCCGTGACCGATCTGGACCCCAAGCTCCTGGAGGATGCCAACATAACCCCGTTCCCCTCTGTGGGCGAGGCCGTGTCCAAGGCTCTGGCGGAGAACCCGGACGCGAGGGTCATGGTCCTGATGGACGGCAGCGTCACAATCCCAAGGCTGGTGTGAATATGTCGGAATTCGTAACAGACAGGCTCGAGAAGGTCAGGAACGCGGTCAACTGCTGCACCATGTGCGGCTTCTGCAAGAGCGTCTGCCCTTCGTTCAAATCGATCGGATGGGACTCCGCGCTCTCCAGAGGGCGCATAGTGCTGTCTTACGGCCTCCTCATCGGGGACCTGCAGCCGGACGAGTCCCTGGTCAGGAACATGTACACATGCACCACATGCGCGGACTGCGTCCGCAGGTGCCCCTCCAAGGTCGACATCGTCGACATCATCGAGGACTGCCGCGCCGACCTCGTGAAGGCAGGATGCATCCTCCCCAAGCACAAGGCCATGTGCGAGAACATCCTGGCCGACGGCAACCCCTTCGCCGAGAAGTCCTCCCGCAGGGACGCTCTGGGAAAGGTGCCTCATAAGGCGAAGGTCGGATACTACGCCGGATGCACGGCCACGTTCAGGTCCAAGGCCACGGCCAAGGCCACGCTGTCCATCCTGGACAAGCTGGGCGAGGACTACACCACCGTGGACGAGACCTGCTGCGGGTCCGTCATGCAGAGGGTCGGATGGCCCCAGGAGGACGTCACCGAGCTCATGAAGCGCAACGTGGAGGCCATCAAGTCCCTCGGAGTGGAGACCCTCGTGCTCTCCTGCGCCGGATGCTACAGGATGTTCAAGGTCGAGTACCCCAAGTACGTCGACGTGCCCTTCGAGGTGCTCCACATCACCGAGTACCTGGCCAAGAAGGACCTGAAGCTGAAGCCCATGTCCGGAGTCGCCACATACCACGACCCCTGCCACCTTGGCAGGCACTGCGGCGTCTACGACGCTCCCAGGGAGGTCATCGCCAAGATCCCGGGCCTGGAGTTCAGGGAGATGGAGTTCAACGGCAAGACCAGCCACTGCTGCGGAGGCGGCGGAGGAGTCAGGTCCGCGTACCCAGAGGCGTCCATGGACATCGCGTCCACCAGGCTGGACGAGGCGAGCTTCGCCGACATGATCATCACGACCTGCCCGTTCTGCGTCAACAACCTTGATGCCGCCAAGGGCGACAGGAAGATCGTGGTCAGGGACCTCGTCGAGATCGTAGACGAGCTCCTATGAAACATTTCAGCCCCAGGGGCTCCCCCGAGAGGGGGCCCCTGATAATGGGCATCCTCAACGTCACCCCGGATTCTTTTTCCGACGGAGGCCTCTGGACGGATCCGGGGGCTGCCCTGAAGCATGCTCTCGACATGGTCGACCAGGGAGCGGACATAATCGACATCGGCGCCGAGTCCACCCGTCCCGGGTCGGCTCCGGTGTCGGCCGAGGAGGAGATCTCCAGGCTCAGGCCGGTCCTGAAGGAGCTGGTACCGTCCATCGATGTGCCCGTGTCCGTGGACACCCTCAAAACGCCCGTGGCGGAGGAATGCCTCTCGCTCGGAGCCGACATCATAAACGACGTCAACGGCCTCCGCGCCGAGGGGATGGCCGAGGCGTGCGCATCCGCCGATGCTTATGTCGTCATAATGCACATGAGGGGCACGCAGGCCACCATGCACGACGGAGTGATGGGAGAAGGCTTCGCCAGGGAGGTGCAGGGCTTCCTTAGGGAGCAGACCGCCAAGGCCTTGGACGCAGGCATATCCGAGGACAGGATCATTCTGGACCCTGGAATCGGTTTCGGGAAGACCGTGGAGCAGAACGTCTGGATCCTGGAGCACAGCAGCTATTTCTCGGACGGCTACCCGGTGCTGTCCGGATCGTCCCGCAAGAGGTTCGTCAAGGCCACCTATCCCGACACGGACGCCGACGAGGCATCGGCGGACGCCGCGCTGAGGGCGTACAGGTCCGGTGCGGACATCGTCCGCGTGCACAACGTGGCGGCGACGGCGGCGAAGGTCAGGAAGTGAGGACCTTCACGGCCAGGATCGCGATTATAACGATCACAGCGGATGCATAGAACAGCGCATCGCGCATCTTGTCCTTCTTCTCCCTCTCGGCCTCCGCGTTCCTGCAAGCGTCGTTGCAGTATTCCTCGCCGAACGGCACGGGGTCGCCGCAGTACTTGCAATGCGAATGATCGGGGAGCCTCACAGTGGCCATGCTGCCCCATATCTAGATATATTATAATTAAAGGGTGGCTGGTCCGCTTATAATCCTGCAACGTGTGTATCCATCGCCGCACCTTAGCGGCAGGATGGAAGAATGGTGAGATTCACTTTGTTCTGCAGATCGAAGGGGAAGGACATGAAGATGGACTTCCCGAAGGACGACGCCGTCCGCGAGCTGGACGACGTCATAACCGACTACTACGGGAACGGGTTCATACTCCGGAACGGCTACTCCAAGCTGGTCTCGGGCCTGACCGTCGGCGAATGCATCTCCGACGGGGACAGGGTCGAGGTCATCCCGGACCCGGAAACGTATTTCGCCATGGAGCCGATGAGGAGGCCATGAGCAGGCTCGGATCAAGGGCGGACGTGCTGTTCGATGCCGTGGTCGCAGACGGCATCGTTCTGGCGGCGCAGGAAGGGCAGGACGGCATCGGCATATGCGGGACCGTCATGGAAGACGGGAACGGATGCTACCTCCGCATGGAGGGGCTCGGGGCTCCCGAGATCGGGATGCTGTTCGTGTCAGACGGAGACGGTACGGGATTGAGCGACGGGATGGCCTCGAGGCTGAGGGATTCCGTCGGCAAAGGGCTGGCAGTGGTCGTGGACCGCTACGAGCAGACGTTCGCGTTCTATCTGGTGGACGGAGAAGGCTCCAGGACGGCAGAGGCCCTGCTGTCGGAATGACGTCACACCCATATCGCGTGGCGGTTGCGCATGTCCTCTTCGGTTGCGCCGTCGATCTCCATGAGGTCGCTGACGATGCAGTCGAAGAGCAGCAGCGCAGAATCCTCGAAGATCGTCCCCAGCGGGGCGACCTTCCTGACCTCCTCGCTGCCGTCCACATCCATCACGATGGGGACATCGGACACTTCCGCGAGGGGGCTTCCCGGGACGCCGGTGACGCAGACGATCCTCGACCCGATGCGCTTGGCGATGCGGGCCGTCTGAACGACGGAGGACGTCTTCCCGGTGTAGGATATCAGGAGGGTGAGGTCCTCCTTCCCGATGATCGGAGTGGTCATCTCTCCGACGAAATGCACATCGTAGCCCAGCTGGACGAGCCTCACCGCGAAGAGCTGTCCGACGAGCCCGGACCTGCCCGAGCCGTAGACGAACACCTTCCTGGCCGACCTGATCCCGTCGATGAGGGCCTTCTTGGATCCCGGGTCTATGCTGTCCAGGGACCTCCTGCAGCCGGCCGTTATGGCGTCCAGCGCATCCTGCAAATCACTCACCGGTGCTGGCAGCGGCGTCGGCCTCTGCCTTCCTCTTCTGCTTCAGGTCCTTGGCGACCTTCTTGCTGAGGCCCCTCTCGTGGATGATCCTCATGTACATCGCATCGTGCTCGAGGAGCGGGGAGGTGGATATGACCGTGCAGTCGGGCTTCAGCTCGATGAGGGCCTCCGCCAGGGGGTCGAACCTCAGGTCCCCTTTCTTGATGGGGGTGAGGCGCCTCTCGTTGCCCTGGTCGTACTCGACTCCGGAGAACGCCGTGTGGAACGTGCCGTCGGTGTAGGGCCTGACGGTCTCCATGAGGTCGATGAAATCGTCGGTCTCGAGGAGCTTCCCGTTCTCGCGGGAGTGGTAGTGTGAGAAGTTGATGACGGGCACGATGTCGCCGTTGAACATGTCGCAGACGTCCAGGACCTGCTCCAGGGAGCCGAAGACCTTCTGGTTGCCGGTGATCTCGACACCGATCTTCGGTTTGAGCCCGCAGTCGTGCCACCAGTCGACTATGAATCCGAGGTTGCCGAGGATGGTCTCGTCGACCTGCTCCTCGGAGCGCTTGTCGTCGTAGAGGCCCAGGCTGGTGACCACGACGGTCCCGTCCAGGGCGTCCAGCATGATCCCGGCGTACCTGAGGCTGTTCATGCAGTTGTCTGCCAGCTCGGACTCGGACCCCAGGTCCATGTAGTAAGGGGTGTGGATAGAGAGGCTGACGTCCATCCTCTTGGCCATCATCCCGATGTGCTCCAGGTCCCCGAAGGTCCCTGCGATGGGCGAGGGCATGTAGATGAGGTCGTCATCTTCCTCGATGGGCTCGTCCCTGTCTCCGATGGGCATTCCGTCGCGGACGACCTCGATCACGAAGTCCTCCTCGATGTCCTTGATGGTCCCGCCGATCTCCTCGTCTTCGGGGCATCTGCTGAATGCTCCCGGGCGCACGAGCTGGATCTCCAGAGCGCTCAGGCTGAGGTTGTTGACATCCTCGATGCCGTCCTCGAGGGTGCGTCCTTTGCACGACAGAGGGATTCCTGCAGGTCCGAACCTTATCATACGATCACTGGCGTGACAACCCCCACCTCCTATATAAGATAACGCGCGCGACGTGCGCACAGCGGGCGTGCTTAGCAATCTTTATAAACAACACCAATATAGCGCACCTCATCAAACGGTTTACCGAAATGTCGGGAGAGTCAGAAAAATGAAGAGCTGCAAGACAAATCCCCAGCTCGTCGCCACCATCAGCAACCTGAAGGCGAAGACTAGGGAGACAGAAGCTGCCATCTGGCGAGACATCGCGCTTAGGCTCGAGAAACCCAAGAGGAACTGGGCCGAAGCGAATCTCAGCAAACTGGAGAGATACGCCGAGGAGGGCGAGACCATCGTCGTCCCCGGGAAAGTGCTCGCCGCAGGCAACATAAGCAAGAAGATCACAGTCGCCGCGTACGATTTCTCGGACGCTGCCGCCAAGGCCATCGTGGCCGCTGGCGGGAAGACGCTGTCCATCGAGGAGCTGGCCGAGGCCAACCCCAAGGGAACCGGCGTCAGGATCATGAGGTGATTCAGATGGTTACAATTATCGACGGAAGGAACCTGATCCACGGAAGGCTGGCCAGCGTGGTCGCCGAGAGGATCATGGCCGGAGAGGAGATCGTAGTCCTCAACGCCGAAGCTATCATCATCACCGGCGTCAAGGAGAACGTCTTCGCCGACTTCAAAGCGAAGGTCGACCGTGGAGACACGACCAAGAGGAAGGGACCCTTCTACCCCCGCAGGGCGGATCTCCTGTTCAAGAGATGCGTCAGGGGAATGATCCCCTGGACCTCCACCTCCGGAAGGGAGGCCTACAGGAGGCTCCATGTCTTCGTCGGAACCCCCAAGCAGTTCCAGGACTGCGAGAAGGAGAGGCCCGAGGAAGCCTGCAGGAAGATTACCGGCAAATACACTACCCTGGGAGCCGTATCCAAATTCCTGGGTTCCAACGTGAGGTGATCCCATGGTTGAGTGCGTCAACACAAGCGGAAAGAGGAAGACCGCCATCGCTAGGGCCGTCGTCAAAGAGGGCACCGGCAGGGTGACCATCAACAAGGTCCCCATCGATGTCTTCACCCCCGAGCTCGCTAAGCTCAAGATCATGGAGCCCCTCGGACTCGTGCCCGAGAAGGCCCAGAACGTCGACATCTCCGTCACCGTCAACGGCGGCGGAGTCATGGGACAGGCGACTGCCGCAAGGACCGCCATCGCCAGGGGACTCGTCGAGTACTACAAGGACGACGAGCTCGAGGCCGTGTTCAGGTCTTACGACAGGACCCTCATCATCAACGACGACAGGCGCAAGCTGCCCAAGAACCCTCTTGGACCTGGTGCCCGTGCAAAGAAGCAGAAATCCTACCGTTGAGGCTTTGGCATGATAATACCGGTGAGATGTTTCACATGCGGAAAGGTCGTCGGATCGGCCTATCCGGTGTACATGCAACGTGTGAGCGCAGGCGAGGACCCGAAAGCAGTCCTCGATGATCTCGGCTTCGAGAGATACTGCTGCCGCAGGATGATCGTCTCCCATGCCGACCTCATAAAGGAGATTGCTCCGCTCGGATGAAAACGAACGGTTCCGGAGGTGCCACACGCGCCTCTGGGACCGTCAACTTTTTTAATAAGAACTCAATCCCCGTCTTGTGGGCCCGTGGGGTAGCTTGGTATCCTTCGTGCTTGGGGTGCACGTAACTCCAGTTCAAATCTGGGCGGGCCCACTCTTATAATCCCATTGCGATTCTTTGCGCTGTTCTGTAGATCGGTCGCATATCGTTCGTTTAGCACGGCTCCAGAGCCGTGCAGACATGTCATGGCATGTTATCGAGGCTGTAGAAGCCTGGCACATCCCCATTTCCAGAGATCCTCGCCCAAGAGCATCCGGGATGCGCTTCTCAGGTCAGCGAGGTGCATCAGCATTGAGGCTGGCCGGCTTGTACTTCTCGAACGTCTTGCGAACGACTTCGTTGTCAGCATCCACCAGTACGCACTTGGTGTTCCCGCGTTTCCACATCACACCGCTTTCCACCAGCTCTTCGATGTTCGCCGCGGCTTCAGGGGTGTCGATCACCATGTTTTCGAAATATGAATCTTCAGCCATGTCAGGACCTCTGACGATCGATCCATGGTTGAAAGTAGAAAACCTTGTCTGCGGTTGTCTCGGATGCAGTGCATTCCTCGTCACGGTCCGGACGGGCTGCATGCACTGATCCGCCTTTGTCACTACGGGCATGGTGCTCGTGACTCCTATGAGCGTAAAGTCTTATATCGACCGACATCCTGGATGCATCCATGCAAGCTGATACGCTGAGCAAGATCACGGTGGTCGTCCTGGTCCTCGTGCTGATCCTGTCCGTCGCTTCTCTCTACAAATCCATCCAGAATGACGGGAAGGACAACGGGGCGTCGGACGAGTACACCCTGTTCTTCGGGATGGATTCCGATGCGACTGAGGAACAGAAGACCGCTCTGAAGGACGCGGCCGTGAAGATCGCCACCGATGGCGGCTACGGATACACCTGCTACTGGGCCGAGGGCGGCTACACCGCCGACGACGGCACCGTTGTTAAGGGCCAGCAGACCCTCGTGTTCATCATGGCCCACACGAGCTATGATTTCGTGAAGGACCTCGCGAACAAGGTCAAGGGCGAGTTCGGGCTCGACACTGTCATGGTCGAGACCACGTCCAAGGTCATAGGCTTCATCTGAAGCCTGAAAACATCCGGTCAGCGCTTCCGCTGTCCGGATCTTACCAATATCCTGTCAGAGCATGCTCCTTAGGTTGTCGATCTTCGATGCTATGTCGTCGATATGATCGGAGATGTTCTGCAGGAACTCGTCACAGCCGTCCGATACCGTGGCGCCGTCCGTCGTCGGGATGATTATCCCCTGCTGCTCCAGCAGCTTCAGCGAGTAGCGGACCCTGTGCTTCGGTATGTCCGTCATCTCGGAGAGCCTGATCAGCCCTATGGGCTGGTTGTCGCGCACAGTCTTAAGGATGGATATGTGGCGTTCTAGAAGCTCGATCTCATCGGAGATTGATCCCAGAGGGTCCTTGTTGGATGTCATAGTCACCTCGCACAGTCAATCTCCGATAAGAGATTGTAAAAGGAAAGGGGTTGGGAAATGCGGTTCAGCGACCGTACCACTTCTGCTTGCCCCACTTGTTGTAGTTGGCCCACCATCCCTGGACGACGGAACCGCAACAGTCGAGGGCCTTCTGCTCTGCGTCAGGTCCTTTGAAGGTCCTGTAGCAGTTGAGGCACTGCCATCTCAGTTCGGGCTGTTTCTCTTTCATTGTGTCGGAATCAAGGATATCCGTATTAAAGGTTTGCCAGATGCTCAATCCCCCGAACATCCATTATATACCTTTTATGACATGAAGTATAAACATGAATAGAATCAAGGTCATCAACGAGCCTTCTGAGCTTGTGCCTATGCTAAGGTCCGTTGATACTCCCGTCAAAAGGGATGTTCTGAAAGAGGTGACCTTGGAGTGGAGGACTGCCGACGAGATCGAGGAGAAGTTCGGTCCCGAAGGCAGGGATGCGATCATATTCTTCGAGAAGATGAAGCTCGTCGAGACCCGCTGGATGTCCAAGAACGGCGGCTATCCCGAGAAATCGTACCACACATACTACACCTCGTTCAGCATCAACGCCCAGTGGCCCGTCTATGAGATCAGCGATGTCCTGACGGCCGCCATGATGAGCGACACGGAATACGCCGAGATAGAAGACAAGATCCTGGAGCAGGTCGGCAAGGACGGCAGGTTCTCCGGCGATGTGGCGGAGTCCCTCGGGCTCACATCCACCATGCTGAAGAGCCTCGTGCGCAGGTCCGTCAAGATGGACTACCGCGGCCACAGGATCGAGCTCATCCACGAAGAGTAAGCAGATGGCAGATATCTGGATAATGAGGATAGGCCATCGTCCGGAACGCGATAAAAGGGTGACGACGCACGTCGCCCTGTCTTCGCGCGCATTGGGAGCCAAGGGGATCTACGTCGACACGGAGGATCCCGTGCTCGAGGAGAACATCCGCAGCGTCGTGCAGAGGTTCGGAGGAGACTACTCGATAAAGACAGGCGTCAGCTGGAAGGAGGCCATCCGCGGTTTCAACGGGAAGGTCGTCCACCTGACGATGTACGGCCAGAGGGTCGACGAGGCCCTGCCGAAGATCCCCCGCGACGAGGACATAATGATCGTCGTGGGAGCCGAGAAGGTCCCCGCCGAGGTCTACCAGAGGGCGGATTTCAACGTCTCCGTGGGCAACCAGCCCCATTCCGAGATCGCCGCCCTGGCGATATTCCTGGACAGGTTCACAGAGGGCAAGGCGCTCTACTCCGACCGCGGAGGAGAGCTGGAAGTCGTTCCCAACGAGAGGGGGAAGACCGTTGTCGAGCATCATCCCGAATGAGGACGAATGCGTCGAGCTCCTGATAGACGCGGGCTGCAAGCGCAGGGTGGTCATCCACTGCTGCACGGTCGAGGCCGTGGCCAAGGAGATGGTCTCCCGCATCGAGGGCGCGGACCGCGACTTGGTGCTCGCCGGAGCGCTGCTCCACGACATCGGAAGGTCCGTGGACCATTCGATCATGCACGCGTACATCGGGTCCCAGATCCTCAGCGAGCAGGGGTTCCCCCAGCCGCTGGTGGACATCGTGCGCAAGCACACCGGGGCCGGGCTGGACCAGGAGGACGTGGACGAGATGGGCCTCCCCGCGGGCGACTACATGCCCCGCACGCTGGAGGAGAAGATCGTCGCCCATGCGGACAACCTGGTCAGCGACAACCGCGTCGTGGACCACATGCATTCCGTGACGAAGCTCAGGACCAAGGGCGCGGACAGGGGAGCCGACAGGATCGAGGCCCTCCACGAGGAGCTCTCGGAGCTCTACGGCGAGGACCTGGACTGCATGGCGGCCATCCTGGGCGAGTACCCGTACCTGAAGCTGATAGACAGGCATGACCTGTCCAACTGCAGCAGGTGACAATCCTTTTCCACGGGGGCGCCGGGCGGGAAGTTCCCGGCGCCATCCGACACACTAATTACGGAGTCCGCAGATACAGGGGCCGATAACATGGTTACCGAGCTCAACGAATCGAACTTCGACTCCTTCGTGGAGTCCAACAGCATCGCGATCGTGGACTGCTGGGCCCCCTGGTGCGGACCCTGCAGGCGCATGGGCCCCATAATCGAGGAGGTCGCGGAGGAGCTGGCCGGCAAGGTCGGCGTCGCAAAGCTCAACACCGATGAGAACCAGGGCATCGCCGTCAGGTTCAACATCAACGCCATCCCGACCCTCCTGGTCTTCAAGGACAAGGTCCTGGTGGACTCCCTTGTCGGCCTGAGGCCCAAGGACGACATCATCGCCTACGTCAACGGCCTCTGAACATGGACGTCGACATCCTGATCATCGGCTGCGGCCCGGCAGGGCTGCAGGCCGCGGTGCACGCAGCCCGCGGCAAGATGTCCGTGGCCGTGGCAGGGAAGCCCTCGGCCAGCGCCATATCCGGCGCGGAGGTGGACAACTACTTCGGGTCCCCTCCCGTCTCCGGAGACGACCTCCTGGCCCGCGGCATGGCCCAGGCCGAGGCCTCCGGCGCGGCGGTCCTCGGGCAGAACGTCATGTCCTGCTCCAAGGCTGACGGCGGGTTCGCCGCAGTGATCGAGGACGGCACCGAGGTGCACGCCAAGGCCGTCGTCCTGGCCACCGGCATCTCCCGCAGGAAGCTGGGAGTCCCCGGGGAGAAGGACCTCTTCGGCAAGGGCGTCAGCTACTGCGCCGTCTGCGACTGCAACTTCTACAAGGGGCGCAGGGCCGTCATAGTAGGGAACGATTCCGAGGCGGCCGCGTCCGCCGAGATGATGACCCGCTACGCGTCTGAGACGTCCTGGGCGTTCTGGGACCTGGAGGCCGAGCCTTCGCTGGTCAGGGCCGCGGAGTCCGCAGGGGTCCGCATGGTCCATTCGAAGCCCATCTCCATAGACGGGATAGACAAGGTCGAGTCCGTCACCATGGACGACGGCACCGTGATCCCGACCGACGGGGTGTTCATAGAGCTGGGCGCGAGGTCCGCGGCCGATCTGGCCATGGACCTGGACGTCATGCCCGAGATGGACGACACGATAAAGGTCGGGGCGGACTGCTCCACCGAGGTCCCCGGCGTGTTCGCATGCGGGGACGTGACCGGAAGGCCGTGGCAGGTCGCCAGGGCCGTCGGCCAGGGATGCGTCGCAGGCACCGCCGCGGCGGCATACGTGAGAGGGACCAGATGACCGTCCAGGACCTGATATCCGGGATGCTGAGGGAGGACGGGGGCTTCCAGAAGGCCTTCAGGAGCATCCTGACGGACGAGCTGAACATGTCCCTCAACGAGTTCTGCCAGCTCTCGGGGATATCCCAGAGCACGATGTACAAGATCCTGGAGGACAAGCGCGAGCCCAACCTCAAGACGGTCCGCCAGGTCATCAAGGCGCTGAGGCTCCTGTCCGAGCCGGAAGGCTCGCATTTCATCGCCGTCATCGCATACAGCTCCGTCCTGGAGGTCCTGCCGAGGACCGTGGACATGGGAGGCGGCCTCACCGTCACGCTCAGGGAATATCCCGTCTCCACCGTGGAGGACGCCATCATCGCGGCCGTCCGCGCGGAGCGCGACGGAGCCCTCGGAGTCGTCTGCGCGCCCATCGTGGCGCCGACGGTGGAGAAGATCATCTCGATTCCCGTGTCCCGTGTGATCCCCACGACAAGCATCCTGCTGGCCATCGACAGGCTCAAGGACCTGATCTGATAGTTTCTCCAGATTTGTTAAAATAGGAGCTTAACTTTTACAGTATCCGGTGCTCCGATGTTCGAAATGCAGGTGGTCAGCAACGTCCCCATGGTGGGCGTGGACGACGTCAACGTCGTTGCAGAGACCTTCCTGGTCCAGATAGGCTACATCCCCAAGGGATACGATCCCAAGACGGATGCCATCTCGGTCAGGGAGAGCGTGCCGTACAGGATGTTCATGGACTATCTGATGGAATACCCCGAGAAGGCATGGGCCGTGGAAGAGCTGGCCGCGCTGCTCGGGACCACCAAGCCCACGATCTACAGGCACATCAACAAGCTGAAGTCGATGGACCTGCTGGAGGTCATGGACGTGGAGTACGAGGGCCAGTCCAAGAAGGGCTACCGCATAAGGTTCGGCGATCTCACCAAGGCATGGAGCTTCGCCGAGGCCAACGTGAGCATGGCCATGGAGAACTACCGCAAGACCATCGCCCATTTCCAGGAGCTCAAGAGGCAGAGGCGATCCCGATGTCAGAAGATTTCATTCTATCCCCAGGCGCGCTGTTCGAAGTCACCTGGAGGCGCACGACCGATGACTGCCAGACGTTCAAAGGACGTTACAAGGGCCTTTGCGCCGTGGCGTCCGACACCGCCCTCGTGTTCGAGGTCGGAGACGTGACCAGGCTCGTCAGCTCGTCCGCCATCGTCTGCATGGACCAGCTGGAGAGCGCTCCCGTGCAGTCCAGCACGTCGAAGAAAGCGGATCCCGGAAACGTGTTCTATGGCTGATCCGCAGATAGCCCCTTTCTCGGAGGAGCTCATCGACGCGGTCAAGACCGGGAAGGTCAGGGACCGCGATTCCCTTCAGAACCTCAAGCTGAAGCTCTGCAAGAAGTACGGCTTCGGCGACGTCCCTCCGAACTCGGACGTCCTGGCGAACGTGCTCCCCGAGGACAGGAAGCTCCTCACGCCGTTCCTTCTGAAGAAGCCCACCCGCACCATCAGCGGAGTGGCCGTCGTCGCCGTGATGACGTCGCCCCATGACTGCCCCCACGGGCGCTGCGCGTTCTGCCCCGGAGGGGTGGGTAACAATTCCCCTCAGTCGTACACCGGGAAGGAGCCCGCGGCCCGCAGGGCGGGAAGGAACGCCTTCGACCCGTGGATGCAGGTCAGGGACAGGGTGACACAGCTGACCGAGATCGGACACAAGACCGACAAGATAGACCTGATCGTCATGGGCGGCACATTCACCAGCAGGGAGCCCGAATACCAGGAATGGTTCGTCCGCAGGTGCTTCGATGCCCTCAATGGGCGCGACTCCCCCACGCTGGAGGAGGCCCAGAGGCTCAACGAGGCCTCCGAGCACCGCTGCGTCGGGCTCACCGTCGAGACGCGCCCGGACGTGTTCACGCCGGAGCAGATCGACCGCGTCATGCGCCTCGGCGCCACCCGTGTGGAGCTGGGGGTCCAGATCCTCGACGACGATGTGCTGCGCGGGGTAGACCGCGGGCACGGGATCGCGGAGGTGAGGGAATGCACCCGCAACTGCCGCGACCGCGGCCTGAAGGTGTGCTACCACATGATGCCCGGGCTCCCCGGATCCTCTCCGGAGAACGACCTGAAGTGCTTCAAGAGGGTATTCGAAGACCCGGATTTCAGGCCGGACATGCTGAAGTTCTATCCGGTGCTGGTTGTCGCAGGCACCAAGCTCTACGACATGTGGGAGGCCGGAGACTACTCCCCCTACCTGGAGGAGACCGCCGTCCCGCTCCTGTCGCAGATGAAGGCCGTGGTCCCCGAATATGTGAGGATACAGCGCATCCAGAGGGACATCCCCGTGACCGAGATCTCCGCCGGGATACACAAGAGCAACATCCGCCAGCTCGTGGGCGACTACATGTCTGAGCACGGCATGGGATGCAGGTGCATCCGCTGCAGGGAGGTCGGGCATCGCGGCACATCCCTGGACGATCCCGACCGCGTGGCCCTGAAGGACACGGTCTACGAGGCGTGCGGGGGCACGGAGCACTTCGTCGCGCTGGAGTACGACGATGCCATCGTCGGCTACATCCGCGTGAGGCTCGACTCCAACCCCGAGGCTACGATAAGGGAGCTGAAGGTGTTCGGGAGGGTCGCCTCCATCGGAGACGAGGGGGAGGACTGGCAGCACAGGGGCTACGGCAGGAGGCTGGTGTCCGAGGCCGAGCGCATCGCCGCCGAGTCCGGAAGGAGCCGCATAAGGGTCACCAGCGGCGTCGGCGTCAGAGGGTACTACAGGTCCCTGGGCTTCTCCGAGGACCTGCCTTACATGGCCAAGGACCTCTGATCATCCGTAGAACGGCACGTTGTCCCATCCGGTCCTGCGCTTCTTCATGTCCCGGCCCATGCTAGCATATCCCTTCAGGATCGCATCGTCCACGGACGGGCCAACGCGCTCCAGCGCGGCCGAGAAATCCGATGATGTGACCTTCTCCGCTCCACGGTCCCTGCGGTAGGCGCACAGGGCCGCCTCCCTGCACAATGCCGCAAGGTCCGCTCCCACATAGCCGTCGGTGACGGAGGCGATGCTCCCGAGGTCCACGCCCTCCAGAGGCATGTCCCTTGTCTGCACCTTCAGGATCGCGAGGCGGGAAGCCTCGTCGGGCTTGCCGACGAGGATCAGGCTGTCGAACCTCCCGGGCCTGAGCAGGGCGGGGTCGATCATGTCCGGCCTGTTGGTGGCAGCCATGACCGTGACGTTTTTCATGCTCTCCACCCCGTCCATGGACGTCAGGAGCTGCGCCACCACCCTCTCCCAGGAGGAGCTGTCGCCTGCGCCGCGCACGGGCGCTATGGAGTCTATCTCGTCGAAGAATATGATGCAGGGCGCCATCTGCTTGGCGCGCTTGAATATCTGGCGTATGGCCCTCTCGCTCTCGCCCAGCCATTTGCTGGCGACCTCCGGGCCGTTCACGGAGATGAAGTTGGTGCCGGACTCGTTGGCCACCGCCTTGGCGATGAGCGTCTTCCCGGTGCCCGGAGGGCCGTACAGCAGCACTCCCTTGCCGGGCCTGATGCCGAGCCTGTCGTAGGCGCTGTTGCCCTCCTCGGGCACGAGCATCTCGGAGATCTCCCTGCGGACGTCGTCCAGCCCGCCCACGTCGGACCAGGAGACCTTGGGGATCTCCACCAGGACCTCCCTCATGCCGCTGGGCTCCACGTCGTTGAGGGCCTCGGTGAAGTCGCCCATGGAGACCTTCATGTTCTCGAGTATCTGGGATGGCACGGGCTTGTCCAGGTCCATCTCCCTCATGCGGGAGCTGAGGCAGTGCATCGCCGCCTCCCTGCACAATGCCGCAAGGTCCGCTCCGACGAACCCCTGCGTCATCGCGGCCAGGGCGTCCAGGTCCACGGACCCGTCCAGGGGCATGTCCCTGGTGTGCACGTCCAGGATGTCGCGCCTGCCCTTCCTCCCCGGGACGCCGATCTCGATCTCCCTGTCGAACCTGCCGGGGCGGCGGAGGGCCGGGTCGATGGAGTCCTCTCTGTTGGTGGCTCCTATGACTATCACGTTCCCCCTGTCGCCCAGCCCGTCCATGAGGGTCAGCAGCTGGGCTACGACCCTCCTCTCCACTTCCCCGTAGACGGAGTCCCTGTTGGGCGCTATGGAGTCTATCTCGTCCAGGAAGACGATGCTGGGGGTGCTCTGGGAAGCCTCCTGGAATATGTCGCGGAGGCGCTCCTCGCTCTGGCCGTAGTACTGGCCCATGATCTCCGGTCCCCTGACCGAGAACAGCGATGCCCCGGACTCGTTGGCCACCGCTTCGGCTATGAGCGTCTTCCCCGTTCCCGGAGGGCCGTAGAGCAGGACCCCCCTCGGGGCGCCTATGCCGAGCCTGTCGAAGAGCTCCGGATGCTTCAGAGGAAGCTCTATCATCTCCCTGATGCGCTTGAGCTCGTCGTCCAGGCCTCCGACGTCGTCGTAGGTTATCTGCTGCCTTGCCGGGGCTCCTTTCGCATTCTCCTTCTTCGCGCTGCCGTCCTTCAGGACGATCCTCGTGGAGCCGGAGACTATCACGGGCCCCTGGGGCACCGTGGACACGACCGTGAATATGGACCTGTTCCCCATCAGCGCGATGTTCGGGACGATCAGATCGGTTCCAGATACCAGCGGCCTGGCCATCAGGCCCTTGAGGAACATCTCCTCGATCCCGGGCTCGAACCTGATCTTCTTCCCGTCGGGGATGTTGGGGGCCAGGACCACCTGCTCCGCCAGCTTGGGGTCGCACCTCCTGACGGTGACGCTCTCGTCCACGCTGACGCCGGCGCTGGTCCTGGTCAGCCCGTCGATGAAGATCATCCCCTTGCCCTCGTTCTCCACGTCGCACTTGAACACCTTGGCCACGACGGCCCTCTTGCCGACGATCTCTATGGTGTCGCCTATGTCAACGCCGAGCGCCGCCCGCGAACCGCTGTCTATCCTGGCCCGGCCGTAGCCCGCCTCCGACTGCCTCTGCGCCATGGCGACCCTGAGGACGATGGAACCTGTCATCGCGTTTCCGTACAGGTCCGGGGATGATTAAGATTGCGCGCGCACGCGCAAGTTAATATGGGGCCCCAGCGATGGCATCCGCAATGACAGTCATCGAAATCAGAATCGAGCTCAAGAAGGGCGTCGCAGACCCCGAGGGCAGGAACACCCACAAGACCCTGGAGTCCCTGGGATTCGAGGGGATCTCCTCCGTGAAGACGGTCAAGCTGTTCGAGGTCGAGCTGGACGCTCCCGCGGACAAGGCCGTGGCCATGGGCGAGGAGATGTGCAGGAAGCTCCTGGCCAACCCCGTCATCCAGAACTACACCGTCACGGTCAGGCGATCTCAATGACCGGGCCGATGATCAAGCGCGACGTCCCATTCCCGTTGTACGACGTCGCCATCCTGGACGCTTCGGACGACGTCCTGTCCGCCGTTTCCGCGGACATGTCGCTGGGGCTCTCCCTGGACGAGATGAAGCGCGTCAGGGACTATTTCGCGAAAGAGGGCAGGAACCCCACCGATGTGGAGCTCCAGGCCCTGGGACAGGCATGGAGCGAGCACTGCTGCTACAAGAGCTCCAAGCCCATACTGAAGGAGTTCGTCTTCGGGCTGGACCGCGAGGACATCCTCTCCAAAGGGGACGCCGGGGTCATGGTCTTCGACGACGACTACGGCTACGCCCTGAGGATCGAGAGCCACAACCATCCTTCCGCAATCGAGCCCTACGGAGGCGCGGCCACCGGGATCGGGGGCATCCTGAGGGATGTCGTGTGCATGGGAGCCCAGCCCATAGGTCTGGCCGACCCCCTGTGCTTCGGGCCCATCGACCGCAAGGGAGAGCTCCCTCCGGGAGTCAAGCACCCCAGGTACCTGGTGAGCGGAGTCGTGTCCGGCATCAGGGACTACGGGAACAGGGTCGGGATCCCCACCATCACGGGCGGGTTCTTCTTCGACGAGAAGTACACCGGGAACTGCCTGGTGAACGTGGCCTGCCTCGGGATCGTCAAGAGGGCCGACCTGGCCAAGAACTACGCCGGAGGCCCCGGAGAGGTCATGATCCTCATCGGCGGGCGCACCGGCCGCGACGGGATCCACGGGGTCAACTTCGCCTCCGCGGACCTGACCGCCACATCCGAGGACGATTCCAGAGGAGCCGTCCAGCTGGGAGACCCCATCACCAAGGAGCCCGTCATGCACGCCTGCTTCGAGGTCAACGCCAAGCACCTCATCACCGGGATGAAGGACCTGGGCGGAGGAGGCCTGAGCTGCGTCGTGGGCGAGATGGCCCTGGACGCCGGCTGCGGAGCCGACGTGGACCTGGAGAAGGTCCCGCTGAAGGAGCCCGGACTGGCCCCGTGGGAGATCTGGGTGTCCGAGTCCCAGGAGCGCATGATGTGCACCTGCAAGCCCGAGAACGTGGACGCCGTCCTGGAGATCTTCGAGATGTGGGACGTGCTGGCCACGCCCGTGGCGAGGACCACGGACCAGAAGCGCACCCGCCTGTTCTGGAACGGCGAGCCCATATTCGACATGGACCTGGAGTTCCTCACCGGAGGACCCGTCTACAACAGGCCCTACGTCCTGCCCGAGGTCAGCACCAAGGCGGGGGAGAAGTTCCCCCAGCTGCCCTCCGACAAGGACGTCATCCTCTCGCTGCTCTCCGACCCCAACGTGGCGTCGAAGGAGTGGGCGATCAGGCAGTACGACCACGAGGTCCGCGCATCCACGGTCGTCCACCCGATGGTCGGTCCCCTGAACGAGACCGGCCCCGGAGACGCTTCCGTGCTCAGGCCCGTCCACGACAGCTGGAAGGGCCTCGCCGCCGCCATCGGATGCAACCCCTGGTTCACAGAGGGTGACCCCTACAAGGGCGGGATGTCCTGCATCGACGAGACCTGCAGGAACCTGGTCGCAGTTGGCGCCAAGCCCAACGCGTTCACGGACTGCCTGAACTTCGGCAACCCGGAGAAGCCCGAGAGGCTCGGGGAGTTCAGGGAGGCGGTCCGCGGCATCGGCGAGATCGCGAGGGAGCTCAACATCCCCATACCCTCAGGGAACGTCAGCCTGTACAACGAGGCCCCCGGAGGGCACCACATCCTGCCCACTCCGATGATCCTCGGATGCGGCCTCATCGACGACCTCAGGAAAGCGGTCACGGCTGACTTCAAGAAGGTCGGCAGCTGCATCTTCGTGGTCGGGAAGACCAAGGACGAGATGGGCATGTCCCTGCTGTTCAGGAAGTTCGGCGGAGAG
The DNA here is from genome assembly GCA_963605395.1 of Firmicutes bacterium CAG:194. Lineage (GTDB taxonomy): Archaea > Thermoplasmatota > Thermoplasmata > Methanomassiliicoccales > Methanomethylophilaceae > Methanoprimaticola. The sequence goes on along the minus strand of CAVCVB010000002.1, from coordinate 3,931 downwards.
AAGGGCGCAGTCCCCGGAGTCGACGTCGCACAGCTCAAGAGGTGCATGGACGAGCTGCTCAAGGCAATGGACGAGGGCCTGGTCCTGTCCTGCCACGACTGCTCCGACGGAGGCATAGCCGTCGCCGTGGCGGAGATGTGCATCTCCGGGCACATCGGCGCGGAGATCGACCTGTCCGGCATAGACCTGTCCGACCTCAGGCGCAAGCTCTACTCCGAGAGCAACACCAGGTGGATCGTGGAGGTCGACGGCATGGACGTCACCAGGTTCACCGAGATCATGGGCGCGGACGCCACCCTGCTGGGGATAACCAAGGGCGACTGCCTCAAGATAAAGGACAACGGGACCGTCGTCCCGGTGGAGGAGATGAGGGCCGCCTGGAACGACCCCATCTGGAAGATCATGGGAGGTGCTGCGGAATGAAGGCCGGCGACATCAAGGTGTGCGTCATCAGGATAGAGGGAACGAACTGCGAGGACGAGATGGCCGAGGCCTTCAGGGCCGTAGGCGCACAGGCCGAGGAGGTCCACCTCAAGCAGCTGATCAAGCAGGCGCCTGCAGGCATGTGCAGGGACCTGGAGGACTACGACATCCTCGCCTTCCCCGGAGGGTTCTCCGCAGGGGACTATGTCCGTGCGGGAGCGATCTTCGGCGCCAGGATAAAGGCGGGGATCGGATCCGAGGTCAGGAGGTTCGTCGAGTCGGAGAAGCCCGTCATCGGAGTGTGCAACGGCTTCCAGATCCTCGTGGAGATGGGGCTGCTGCCCGCGATGGACGACGTGATGACGGAGAGGCCCACGGCCGCCCTGTACACCAACGACTCCGGAAGGTTCGAGTGCCGCCCCACCGTGCTCCGCAACGACAACCGCGGGAAGTGCATCTTCACCAAGGACATCCCCGAGAAGAGGATGCTCATGATCCCTTCCGCTCACGCCGAAGGGAAGCTGATGAGCATGGACCCCGACTTCGTCCAGAAGCTGGAGGACAACGACCAGGTCGTCTTCCGCTACGTCCGTCCCGACGGATCGGACGCCGATTATCCCTGGAACCCCAACGGATCCCCTTCGGACATCGCAGGCATCTGCAACCCCGCAGGGAACGTCATGGGCATGATGCCCCACCCGGAGCGTGTGATCACCAGGTTCACGCATCCCGACTGGACCAGGGGCTTCGTGGAGGAGGACGGCGACGGGAAGGCCATCTTCCAGTCCGTCATTGACTCCCTGACAAACTGATTACAACGGCCCTCACGGGCCTTTTCTCAAAACCGCCGGGGGATCCCCCGGCATGAACTGTGTTCCAGAAGCCGCAACGGTCAGAGCGAGATCTTCACATCGACGCTGTCGCCGTCTTCCAGGCTCAGGGTCCTCCTGAGGTGGTACTGGCAGATTATCTCGATGGTGTCGATGTAATGGGACCTCTCCGGGACTACGATGGCGCAGTCGATGTTGCGGATCTTCGCCTTGTACGCCAGCACGTCTCCGAAGCTGCGGCCCTCGCTGGAGAACCCGTCTATCGTTATGCCGGCGACGCTCCTGACCATGTCGAGCTTCCCGACGTCCTCCGGGTCAACGCGGACGTTGAGCGTGCCCTGGAAGGGCCTGAAGCCCAGCTTGGACTCGAACTGCGACATGTACTTGTCCTGGCAGATGTAGTACCCGCCCTCGCCCATGCCGGAGACGACGCTTCCGTGGAGGGTTATATGGTCGGTGAGCTCGAAGATCCTGCGGTACTCGCTGTATTCCCGCCTCAGGTCGTCGATCCCCTTCTGGGTGATCTTGATGCGCTGCCTGCGCGCCCCGAGGTCGCGGACGATGTACTTCTCGTCCAGCAGCTCAAGGATCCTCTTGGATGCCGACTGTTGGCTCATCTCGAGCGCGTCGCCCAGCTCTCTGGAGGAGATGGCGATGTAATCGTCCATGGCCCCCAGCAGGGCAAGCTTCCTGAGCGCGAAGGAGAACTTCTCGTCCATGGGAGGTTGAATGCTGTCACCGATTTAAACCTACCTGGATAGGGGTATTTACTGGATAAATAGTAGAGAAAAGGGACGGGCCCCTGCGGGCCCGTGGAAAGGATTTCAGACCCTCTGGGCGTCGACCCATCCGGAAACGGTGGGGCAGGCTCCGATGAGGATGCAGGCCGCGCCGATGACGGCGAGGATGAGGTTGACCCAAACGAAGGTCGCCTCATAGAGGAAAGAGAGGATGACCATCGCCTCGCAGACGGCTGCGATGACGACGATGGTGTTCCCTGCGACAGGGGTGACCTTGGTGAAGGTCCCCGCGGTGGCGAAGAACATGGCTGCGACGAGCATGTTCAGGCCCACGAGGGGCATGCAATCGACTGTTCCGTCCCAGGAATAGGCCATTGCCGCCAGGGCGATGATACCGCCGAGGAAGCCGAGGCCGATTCCGAATACCATTTTGTTGGGCATAGCTGCCATTTTGATTCCTTCCTTGATTGTTGGACCGATCAGGCGGCCTTCCTGGAGTCGTAGGTCATCTTGGCGCTGACGCCGAGCATCCAAACGATGTTGCAGGCGATGGCGATGACCTGGACCTTCTCGATGTTCATTCCGACGAGGCATCCGATGATGATCAGGATGAGGATGCTGCTGAGCGCCGCGTTGAGCTTGGCGCCGTCCTTCCAGTCGCCTACGGCGGAAAGGGCCACGGCGACGACCTGGAAGATGCATACGAAGAGCGCGGCGGCTTCGACGGTGTCGCTGTTACCGGAGCTGGTCTGCAGGAATCCGGCGATGATGAGGAAGACGGCCGCGAAGGCGACGAAGCACCCGCTGGCGCAGTTGCATCCGTTCTCGGTGTAGGCTTTGCCGACTCCGAAGACGACGATGAGGATACCGACGATTATGCGTCCGTAGTTGAAGAGGTTCTTTGTCAGGTCGACATCGGAGATGCCGAGGTCCGACAGTTTGCTCTCCCCGTAAACCCAGCTGGCATCCGCGTTGATGGCGACAGTGATGATCACTGCCAGCGCGAATGCGGCAAGGAATCCGATAGCCGCGAACGGCCCGGGGTTGCGATAACTCACATTCATGACAGGCGGAGGTATCCCAGCCATTAAATTGGTTTCGTTCGATGCAGGCCTGTGGCTCATGCCGAAAGGAGCGTGAAATGGTGAAGAATGTGTTTTTTGTCGGAACTGCGGGCAGCGGGAAGAGCACGCTCGTGGGCGCGTACAAGGAGTGGATGGAGGATGCCGGAGTGGACGCGATCGTCGTCAACATGGATCCCGGGGCCGACACGCTGCCCTATGAGCCCGACGTGGACATCAGGGAATGGATCTCCCTGGACGAGGTCATGCAGGAGTACTCCCTGGGGCCCAACGGGGCGCAGATCGTGGCCGCAGACCTCATGGCCGTGAACATCAACAAGATGATGGAGGTGGTGTCCACCTACAAGACCGACTACGTCCTGATAGACACCCCCGGGCAGCTGGAGCTGTTCGCTTTCAGGGAGTCCTCCGAGATCACGGTGAGGGCGTTCGGGAGGCAGGACTCCATGATAGTCTACCTCTCAGATCCGTCCCTCTGCCGCACGCCGAACGGGTTCATCTCGGCCATGACCCTGGGGGCCCTGGTGCAGTTCAGGCTCCAGCTCCCCATGCTGAACCTCCTGTCCAAGGCGGACACGCTGTCGGACGACGACGAGCAGAGGATGCTCGACTGGTACTCCGTGCCGGACGTGCTCTACGGGGACCTCCTGGACTCGGACTCCCTTCCGCAGACCGTCGTCGGGATGGAGCTCTTCAAGGCCATGGAGAACACCGGCGTGTTCGGAGAGATAAGGGCCGTCTCCGCGCAGGACGGGACGGGGCTGGAGGAGATCTACGCCGCATCCCAGCTCACGTTCTTCGGCGGAGAGGACAACGAAAGGGAGTGACGGGGAAGGGGGAAATCCCCTCCCGTCAC
>CAVCVB010000001.1:0-94070 GCA_963605395.1 Firmicutes bacterium CAG:194 | reverse complement strand
CGGGACTCTGGATCCTGCGACCTCAGTTCGAATCTGGGCGAGGCTACCATTCATTCTACTACCCTTTGGACACGCTCCTGCCCCTGTCGGCATAGCCTATAGCCAATAGTTATATCCAGCACTCGCTTATCCTTGTCCCAGAGGATTATATCATGATCAGCAGAGACGAGGTTCTCGGTAACCTCGAGAAATACAATCTGAAGGAGGCCAAGATCGGCGTGGTCGCATCCCACTCCGCTCTGGACACCTGCGACGGGGCCGTTTCCGAAGGGTTCAGGACCGTCGCCGTCTGCCAGCAGGGAAGGGACGCCACGTTCTCCAAGTACTTCAGGGCCCAGAGGGACCCCCAGGGCAACATCGTCCGCGGAGTCGTCGACGAGCCCGTGGTCCTGGACAAGTTCAGCAGCATCCTGAAGCCCGAGGTCCAGCAGAGCCTGATGGCCAACAACGTCCTGTTCGTCCCCAACAGGTCCTTCGTGTCCTACTGCGGCATCGACGCGGTGGAGAACGACTTCGCCATGCCCATGGTCGGCAGCAGGAACCTGCTCCGCTCCGAGGAGAGGGGAGACGAGAGGGACTACTACTGGCTGCTGGAGCAGGCGGGGATGCCCTTCCCCAAGAAGGTCGAGAAGCCCGAGGACATCGACGGCCTCACCATCGTGAAGGTGCACCACAAGGTCAAGAAGCTCGAGAGGGGGTTCTTCACCGCCAAGGACTACGACCAGTTCGTCGAGAAGTCCAACGAGCTCATCGCCCAGGGCGTCATCGAGGAGAACTTCCTCGAGCACGCCAGGATGGAGCAGTACATCATCGGCCCCGTCTTCAACCTGGACTTCTTCTACTCGCCCCTCGAGGAGAAGGGAGAGAAGATCGAGCTCCTGGGAGTCGACTGGAGGTTCGAGAGCTCCCTGGACGGGTACTGCAGGCTCCCCGGCAAGCAGCAGGTGGAGCTGGAGAACGACGGCATCATCCCCGAGTACACCGTGTGCGGCCACAACTCCGCCACCCTCAGGGAATCGCTGCTCGACAAGGCCTTCGGCCTGGCCGAGAAGTACGTCGCGGCCACCAAGAAGTTCTACGACCCCGGGATCATCGGGCCGTTCTGCCTCCAGACCTGCGTCGACAAGGACCTGAACTTCTACATCTACGATGTGGCGCCCAGGATCGGAGGAGGGACCAACGTCCACATGTCCGTCGGGCACCCCTACGGGAACACCCTCTGGAGGCAGGAGATGTCCTCCGGAAGGAGGCTCTCCATGGAGGTCCGCAGGGCCATCGAGCAGGAGAGGATCGAGGAGATCATCACCTGAGGCGGTAGCATGGACATGAAGAAGACAGCGATCGTCGCGGTCGCACTGCTCGCGATCCTCTGCGCGGTGCCCTGCGCCGATGCGGCGGAGATAACCAAGACGCCCGAAGGCTCCCTGAAATTCGACAACATGAGCGGAGGGGACATCAGCTTCACCGTCACCAGCGATTCCGCCTTCACCATGACCGTCACGGTCACGGAAGGCAGCAATACAGTGGCCACCAAAGAGGTCGAGGTCGCGATCGGGACCAACAACGTCTCGGTCCACATCAACAGCCCCTCGCCCGGGACCCACCAGTACAGGGTCGCCTGCTCTCCGAGCAGCGAGTTCACCGGCGGAACCGGGTTCAATGTGACCGTCGACGTCAGCAAGAACGTCCTGTCCAACTGGGTGACCTACCTGGTCGTCGCCATCGTGATCATCGTCGTGGCAGTGTTCGCGTACATGAAGATCCGCGACACCCCCAAGAACAAGCCCGAGATGACCTTCGAGGAGCTCGAGGCCCAGAGGAAGGCCGAGATGGCCGAGAAGGGCCAGAAGAAGCAGGCCAAGTCCTCCAAGACCACCGAGAGGCAGAGGTACCTGGCCGACAAGAAGAAGAAGGACTGACCTTCAAACAGCAGGGGATCCCCCTGCTGACAAACCCATGGCTCCGGTCGGATTCCGGCCGGGGCCGTTTTCTCATTCTGTTGAATCTTGGATGCGGGACTCCCCGAAACTTTTATCTCATACCTCGGAAGAGCAGGTCCAGGCGATCTATTGGCTGCAAGGCAATGGCTCCCCCTGGCGGGGATAACGATCTGCGTGTTCATCTTCAACATGTCCGAGTTCATGCCCATCGGGCTCCTCTCGGACATGGCGGCCGACTTCGGGATGTCCGAGTCTAGCATCGGCCTGGTCATATCAATCTACGCCTGGGCGGTCGCCATCCTGTCGCTACCCATGATGCTCCTGCTGAGGAAGATGGAGTACCGCAGGATGCTCCTGATGTGCGTCGTCCTGTTCACCGTGTTCCAGATGCTCTCCGGGATCTCCGCAAGCTACGGCATGCTCATCGTCTCCCGTCTGGGAGTCGCCGTCGCACATGCGGTGTTCTGGTCCATCGCCGCAGCTTTGGCGGTCAAAGTGGTCCCGCAGGGGAAGCAGAAGCTCGCCCTGAGCACAGTCGCCACCGGGACATCCCTGGCGATGATCATCGGGCTCCCCCTGGGAAGGATCATCGGCCTCGCATTGGGATGGAGGATGACCTTCGTCACCATAGCCGCCGCATCGCTGCTGGCCCTGATCCTCCTCGTGGTCGTGTTCCCCAGGGTGGAGAACCCCGGGACGTTCACCCTCAGGAGGCTCCCTGACATCTACCGCAACAGGGTCCTCGTCTGCATGTACGTGATGCTCGCAGTGTACGTGACAGGATACTACACCGGATACAGCTACATCGAGCCCTTCCTGAAGCAGGCGGGCGGGATGTCCGAGGAGATGGTCACCGTCATGTTGACGGTGTTCGGCCTTGCGGGCATCGTAGGCAGCATGCTGTTCACGAAGCTCTACGACCGCACCAGGTTCGGGTTCCTCCTGACCGTGATGGCCGGCGCGGGCCTGTGCCTCCTGCTCCTTGACCCCGCATGCTCTTCTGCAATGCTGACGGGGGTCGTGTGCGCCGCATGGGGCATGTGCGCCATAGCGTTCTGCGTCGCCAGCCAGAACGAGGTTATCAAAGCGTCCCCGCAGGATGCCGTGCCCATAGCCATGTCCCTCTACTCCGGGATCTTCAACGTGGGGATCGCCATGGGCTCCATCGTTGGAGGGATGGTCACCGACGCGGGCTCGGTCGACGGGATTGGGCTCACCGGCGGAGCGCTCATCCTAATATCGTGCGCCCTGGCGCTCATCCTCATCAAAGCGATAAAGGACCGCGAGTCCGGGTCTGTGGAATAATCGTGATATGGAACCGGGGGATCCCCCGGCTGAGATGTTTCAAAGCTTGAGCTTAGGGTCGTTCAGGTCCAGCAGCGCGACCTCGCGCCTGTCCATGAAGAACCCGAGCTTCTTGTACAGGAGAATGGAAGGGGCGTTGTCCGGCTGTATCATCGCGTGCGCGACGCCGGCGCCCTGCTCCCTGCCGAGCCTGACGCACTCCCTCAGGAGCTTGTACCCCACCATCTGGCGGCGGAAGTACCTGTGGACGCCCATGTTCTCTATCCAGAGCAGGTTGTCCTCGTCTGCGATGTGATGGAGCATCTGGGCGAAGATGAAGCCGACGATCTCGCCGTCCTCCTCCGCGACCAGGCTCAGTCCGCTCTTCAGGTACGTCTGGAAGTGCTTGGGGCTGCTGGCCCCCAGGTTGTCCTTCCACTCCTGCGGAAGGTCCTCCCACTTGTTCTCCAGCGTGGCTGCGAAGTACTCCTTGATGCAGGATATCTCCAGCTCGCGGACGGCTTCGATGTCCTTGATCCTGACAGGGCGGACCTCCATGCTCTCACATCTCCTCGGGAGCGCCCATGCCCAGGCAGTCCAGCACGTCGGCCAGCACGGTGCGGGTGCACTCGACCAGCGTCAGCCTGGCGTTCCTGCAGGATTTGGCGTCCAGGACGGACACCGCCGCGTAGAACTGGTTGAAGGCCACCGCGAGCTCGTGCCCGTAGGCGGGCAGGACGTTGATCCTCTTCCCGTCCCCGGCTTCCCTCAGGACCTCGCCGTAGCGGGCCAGCTTCTTGACGAGCTTGATCTCCATCTCGTCGGTGAGGTGCGCGGGATCGGTGTCCCTCTCGAAGTCCCCGGCCTTCCTGAGCATGCTGCATGCCCTGGCGTGGACGTACTGGAGGTACGGGCCGGAGTTCCCGTCGAAGTTGAGGGCCTCGCTCCACTTGAAGACGAACTGCTTCTCGGGCTGGACGCGGACGATGTTGTACCTTATCGCACCGGTTCCCACGATGCGGGCGATCTCCCTCATCCTCTCCTCGGACATCTCCACTTTCTTCGAATCGTCCTTGGCGGCCTCCATCCTGGCCTTCATCCTGGTCTTGATCTCCTCGTAGGCGTGGGCGACGGCCTCGTCGACCAGGTCGTCGAGGTAGACGACGACGCCCTTCCTGGTGGACATCTTCCCTTCGGGAAGCGAGACGAACGAGTAGAACAGCGGCTCGGGCATCTTGTCGTAGCCCATGATCTCCAGTGCGGAGCACAGCTGCTTGGACCCCAGCTTCTGGTCCTCTCCGAGGACGTCGATGACCTCGTCGGAGCGGGTGAACTTGTCTATGTGGTAGGCGAGGTCGCGGGTGGTGTACAGGGTGGTGCCGTCGGAGCGGGTGAAGGTGAACTTGGTGTTCTTCCCCTGGATCCCGAAGTCCTTCAGGTCCACGAACCATGCGCCGTCGTCGGTCTGGCCGGCGTACTCGGACTCCTTGAGCCTCTCGACGACGCTCCTAGCGGAGCCGTCTGCGATGAACCCGGACTCCCAGGTGTACCTGTCCAGGACCACGTTGATGCTGGCCAGGGTCTCCCTCAGCCCTCCGAGCATGAGCTCGGCGGTCTTGCGGACGGTGTCGATCACTTCGTGGTCGCCCGCCTCGAACCTCCTGAGCATGTCGGAGATCTGCTCCTGCACCTCGGGCTCGGACTCCATCCTGCGGTTGGCGATCCTGTACTTGGCGACGAGCCTGTGGTCGGGCTTGTCCCTCTCCTTCTCGTGGCCGGCGTTCTTGGCGTGCTCTTCAGCCTCGGCTTCAGCCTCCTCGTCGGTGACGTTGTTGACTCCCCATGTGAGGATGACCACCTGCTTGCCCACGTCGTTGACGTAGTACTCCGTGGTGACATCGTGGCCGCACCTCTTCAGGCACCTGGCCAGCGTGTCCCCGATGATGGGGTTCCTGGCCCTGCCCACATGTATGGGGCCGGTGGGGTTGGTGGACGTGTGCTCCACGTTGACCCTCTTGCCGGTGGGCTCCGCGACGAAGTCCCCTTTGGATGCGATGATGTCGTCGAGCACTCCCTTCACGAGGGCGGCCCCGTCCATGCAGAAGTTGAGATACCCGTTGCATGAGGAGACGGAAGCCACCAGGCCGTCCGCCGGGATGGTTGAAGCAAGCTCGTCGGCGATGGCCTGGGGCGCCTTCCTGAGGGCCTTGGACATCGTGAAGCAGGGCACGGCCAGGTCGGCTGTGTCCACCGATGGGAGCTCGATCACGAAATCTATGTCCGCGCCCATGCCTTTCAGGGCCTCGGACACCTTGGAGCGTACCTGCTCCTCGAATTCTGCCATTATGGACATATCAGTTCACCTTGTATCTCAGAAGGGCGGCGATCCCGCCGAAGGCCTTCAGGAGCATGTCCCCTTCCTCCGAGTCGGGGGATATGATCTGCACGCGGGTGTTGAACGCATCCGCTCTCAGGAAGAAATCATCGATGAGGTCCTCGCACTTGGTGACGGTGGTGTTGCCGCCGCAGTCGGGGCAGGGGATGCGCTCGTCCTCGTCCTTCACGGTCATCTCATGGACGTGGCCGGAGGCGCACTGGACGGTCACCCTCTTCTTGCTGAGGGCCTCGGAGACCAGCAGGGTGTCCACGGCGCCCATGTCGGTGGCCTGGCGGACCTCCTCCTCTCCGTAGCAGGAAAGGCCTCCGTCGGCCTTCCTGATCTCGGTGAAGAGGCGCTGCATGTACTCCTTCTCCTTGGTGAGCTGCATGTCGGTGATGATGTTCTTGGCGTTCTCGACCAGCTCCCTCAGTCCGGACTCGTCCGTGTATCCCGTATCGACCAGGGGCGAGCACACCTTCTTCCTGAGCTCGTGGTGGAGGTACTCCTCCTTGACGAAGAAGTCCTTGGTGGCGCCGGGGCCTCCGACCAGTATCCCCAAGAGCTCGGGCCTGTCGAGGAACACCTCGGTGGCGTTGTCCGCGACCTTCTTGAAGAACTCGTGGGCCGCGATCTCGATCAGCCTCTCGAAACGGACGGATGACTGACCTCCCTGGTGGTGCTTGCTGGGGACCAGAGAATCGAAATGCTTCAGCACCTGTATCCTGCTCCCGCTGAGCAGCCCCAGCGTGGCCTCGGACCTGTCGATCGTGATCAGGCCGTAGCACTTCTTGTCCAGGAGCATCGACTGCAGAGGGTCGGTGAAGAACGTCGAGTCGCACCTGTAGAGGAACGCTCCGATGGGCTCCGGCGGGTTGATGACGTACTGGACCATCTTGGTCTGGTCGCCCGCGCGGGGAACCTCTCCGCAGAAGATCACCACTCCGTTCTCCGGAGGGCACTTGTATGTTTTTAGTCGAGCCGCGATGGAATCGATGGCGCTCGTGACATTCTTCATCGTGGTCTTGGACTTGATGTTGGATGCCTGAGACTGCTCGTTCCTCAGATACGCCATGACATCGGAGATCTGCTTGTTGGCGGGAACGTACACCGAGATGAGCTCGGTGCCTCTGCCCCTGTAGTTGGTGATCTCCTGCATGTCCTTCTTGAAATCGTATCTGGCTTTGTCCTCTGAATTGGTTTCTCCCATAAGACTTCACCAATGATTTTATGTAAATTGGCTTGTTTATTAAACATATTGGTGCGTGATTCCACGGATAGCGTTGTCGTCTCCATCGGAGGGTCCATCCTGGTCCCCGGAAGCAATGACTCAGAATACATAGCCAGACTGGCCGAGATGCTCAAAGAGGTGTCGAAGGAGGTCCGCCTGGCGGTCGTATGCGGAGGCGGGAAGACAGCCCGCTACTACGCCGAGACCGGAGGAGAGCTCGGAGGGGACACCTACCAGCTCGACATCCTCGGGATCGGGGCCACAAGGCTCAACGCGCAGCTCCTGGGGCTGGCTCTCGGGAACATGCCTCTGAAAGTGCCGGAGACCGCCGCGGAGACGGCCGCCATGGCCGAGCCCGGGAAGATCGCCGTCATGGGCGGGACCGAGCCGGGGCACACCACCGACGCCGTCGCGATGATGGTGGGCGCCGAGATGGATGCCGTCAGGGTCGTGAACGCCACCTCCGTCGACGCCGTGTACACAGACGACCCCAGGAAGGACCCCGATGCTGTGAGGATCCCCGAGATGACCATCGGGAGGCTCGGAGAGATCGTCTACAAGGAGCACGGAGCATCCAAGTCCAGCGTGTTCGACCCCCTCGGCGTGAAGATCGCCGCCGAGAAGAAGATCGACATCATGATCGTGGACGGAAGGAACCTGGACGAGCTGAGGAACGCCATCCTCGGGAAGAAGTTCAACGGGACCTTCGTCGATTCCCACTGAGCCAGACCGGGCCCGGGATCGGGTCCGGAACGGCCTTCTTGCCTGAAAAGGCGCCCTTCTTCTGTTTCTCGAATGCGGCTTGGCATCGCATGGGCTCCGCCTTGGCTCCCTGTCGGAAGTTTAGGAAAAATCCCAAACTTTCGGGTTTTTCAGCCGATGTTTGGGAAAAATTGAAAACTATTTAAAGAGGCAGACTCTTCCATGGAACGTGGCCAACAAGATCATCTTCCGCCAGAGGTACATGAAGAGGCTCCAGGAGAACATGGCCAGCTTCGGCTCGGTCAAGGTCATCACCGGCGTCAGGAAATCTGGAAAGACGACGCTCCTGAAGCAGTTCAGGGACTTCGTCACGGAGAGCACGGATTCTGTCGCTCTCCTGTTCGAGATGCAGTCGGCCTCCATGGACCCTTACCTCACGAAAGAAGGCATGATCGGGCTGGTGTACCCGCAGATACCGAAAGACGCAGTCAGCTTCCTGTTCCTGGACGAGGTCAACGAGATCGAGGAATGGCACAGGTTCATCAACTCCCTGATGATCGACCGCCCCCTCTGCAACATATTCATAACAGGCTCCAACGCGTTCCTCCTGTCCAACGAGCTCTCCACATACCTGAGCGGGAAGACGAAGGAGATCCATGTGGTCCCGTTCTCGTTCAACGAGTACCTGCTCAGGTACGGTTCCGACGATGTTCAGTCCAGGTTCCATTCGTTCCTGCTGCGCGGATCGCTACCGGTGGCCGACCCTGACGCTTCCGACGACGATTACCAATCCGTGATGGACGGGATATACAGCACTGTGGTCCTGAAGGACGTCATGGACCGCTCCGACAAGACGGTCTCGTCGTTCAGGCTGAAGAGGATCCTCGCATTCATCTTGGAGAGCACAGGGAAGAAGCTCTCCGTCAACCGCATCGCCACCAAGACGAAGCTGTCCAACGACACCATCGAATCCTATCTCCGGCTGCTGGAGGATGCGTTCCTCGTCTACCGCGTCGAGACGTACAGCATACGGGGGAAGGACCTGATGAGCACCCCGGTGAAGTACTATGTCGTCGACAACGGCCTGAGATACGCCGCCCTGAACTACAGGGCATCCGACATGGGGCAGCTTCTGGAGACCGCTGTGTACTTCGAGCTCCGCCGCAGGGGGTACAACGTCTACGTCGGAGACATAGACGGCAAGGAGATCGACTTCATCGCCACGAAAGGCGGGGAGACCGAATACTATCAGGTCTGCTGGACCTTGGCCTCGCAGGAGACCATGGAAAGGGAAATCCGGCCCCTCAGGTCGGTCAGGAACCATTACAGGAAGACTGTGATCACAGCAGACCCCTTGCCGCAGAGCCTGGACGACGGGGTGGAATGCGTCAACGTCATCGCCTGGATGCGGGATGACGGATTGCGATCCTGAACTCCCTCGCAACTCATTCGCAAATCAAGGCTCCAGCTTCTCGAAGTCCTTTGAAGACGTCGCCTCCATCCCCTGCGAGACGGCGATCTCCTTGATCCTGCGCTCTTCGGCGCCCTTCATGGACTTGCGGTGGATGTACACCTGATCGGTCCCCGTCGCGGTGCAGGCATCTTTTATCATACGGGCGATCTCCTCGTCGTCGGAGCCCTCCAGCTGGTAGTTGGGAATCATGTGCCCCATGTTCACCTTCGATCCCACCACGAGCTCGGTGAACCTGGGGGCGTAATGGCCTCCTCCGATTCCCACCACAGCAGGATAGTCCTTCGGGGACATGTCCGTGATGACCTTCGCCAGGATATCCGCCGAGTGCTTGTCGCCCCAATGCGTCTCCTCGCTCCCGATCTCGATGTAGAACGTGGGCTTCTCCAACCACGGGCCGTGATGGGTGACCTCGAAGCATGTCTGCGTGTCCGGCACGTCGCAATATTGGACGATCAGCCTGAGGGCGTCGCTCATCAGCGCAGGGTTCGCCTTCACAAGGGCCTTCTCCCTTCCTCCGAAATCGGCCGCTTTGTAGTTCCCGATCGGATGGGCTGTCAGAGCGGGCTTCCCGCTCTTGGCGGAATGCTTGGACATCACGACCACCTCGTCCACGTGGATGCCGAAGGCCTCCGCCTCCTTGTCCAGGTCGTCGTGGCGGATGTGCATGTCGGAGATCGACATGATGTAAACATCGTCCTTGGCGCAGAACGACGCTTCTCCCGCAGTCCCCAACTCCTCCCATCCTCCCATCGCCTTGAGGGATGCCCTCATGTTGTACGAGGGGAGGTCGCATTCGCTGCAGATGAGAAGCCGTGACATGCGTCGGCGATTGCGGACGTGTTTCTTATCGTTTTTCGATGACGGCTGTCAGAACAGGCCTTATTCTAAGTTTTATAGTTCTATATTGTTACGCTTCGGTTATAATCTCAGAAGCCGAGGACATCTCATGAGCGACAATATGACGCAATCAGAGATGCTGGTGGTGTTCCTGAACAAGTACAGGGACGTGAACGTGCACTCCAGGTTCGCGGCCCCCTACGAGATCACGCAGAACGGGATCGGAGAGGCCCTCGGGATCTCCAGGTCCCACGTCTCGGTGCTCCTGGGGAAGCTGGAGCGCGAGGGCATGGTGGAGGGATGCAGGGCATACGTGAGGTTCGCCCCGTCCGGATCGAACTACAGGAAGGTGTACACCCTCACATCCGTCGGCGAGAGGATGTGCAGAGAGATCCTGGAGAGGGAGGGCGTGTCCGAGAGGGACGCCGAGGACATACTGGTGCCCATGAACATCAACCACTGCAGGCCCGACGCCTTCGATGCCCTCCCCCAGGAGGACAGGGACCTCCTGGGAGCGCTGATGGTGCTGAAGGCCCCCATGCCCTGCGCCCAGCTGCCGATGGGGCGCAAGCACCCGCTCCTGCCGGTCGATGTCAAGGGGTTCGTGAGCATCCATCCGAAGGTCCGCCGCATGTACCTGGACCGGGCGTCCAAGGTGGAGACGGTCAGATGGCATGCCCTGGCCGCCGACCTGTGCGTCCAGGCGGAAGGAGGCACGGTCGAGAGGCTGTACCATCTCTACAACGGGAACAGGAAGAAGGAGGCGATGAAGCTGGCGCTCTGCGACCCATACACCATAATGGACAGGCCCAGCAGGGAGGCGGCCAGGATCCTGGACGAGCTGGACATGGACACCGACGACAACCCCCTGGCCTGGATTGCATCGCTGTGCGCCATAAGGTCCGGCCTGCTGGACGTGGCCAGGAGGTCCATAAGGCGGGCGGAGGCCGACAAGAGGGCATGGCTGGAATGCGAGCTGCTCCTGGCGGAAGGCGACAAGAGCGCAGCGCTGGACAGGGCCCTGGACGAGTACGACGGGTCCACCTGGACGGCCATGGCCCTCGGGAAGTGCATGGCATCGAACAGCAGGCACTCCGAAGCAGTTGTGTTCCTGCGCAAGGCGCGCAGGTGCATGGTGGACAGCGGATGCCTGTTCAGGCTGGATGAGGAACTGATATGGGAAGCGGACTGCTACCTCGCGATGGGCAACAGGGAAGCGGCCGCGAAGCTGATGGAATCGGCCGCCTGCGCGGTCACTGACGACCGCACAGGCAGGGTATTGATGAGAAGGGCCAGGATCCTCGCTTCAGAGGACCTGGTTTGTCTTCAGGGTGTCCATGTCTGAGATGTACAGGTCCCTGATGTCCTTGATGTTCCACTTCAGCATGGCGAGCCTCTCGAAGCCGAACCCCCATGCGAGGACGGGGTACTTGACTCCGAAGGGCGCGACGACCTCGGGCCTGAATATGCCCGCTCCGCCCAGCTCCATCCACTTGCCGTTGAAGAAGACCTCCAGCTCGAGGGAGGGCTCGGTGTACGGGAAGTAGGCGGGCCTGATGCGGATCTGGTCGAACCCCATCTTGGCGTAGAACTCGCGGATGATCGAGATCAGCATGTCGAAGTTGGCGTTCTCGTCGATGATGATGCCCTCGATCTGGGTGAACTCCGGCAGGTGGGTGGAGTCGATGGACTCCTTCCTGAAGATCCTGGAGATGGAGAACGCCTTCTGAGGCGCGTCGGGGTGCTCCGCGATGTACTTGATGCTGCTGACGGTGCTGTGCGTCCTGAGGAGAGCGGCCTCGGCCCTCTCCCTGGACCAGGTGCCTCCCCATCCGGTGGACCCGGTGTCCCCGCCGTTCTCGTGGATGTTGCGGATGGTGTCGACCAGAGACTCGTCGTCGATGTGGATCGAAGCGGGCCTCTCGAGATAGAAGGTGTCCTGCAGGTCCCTTGCGGGGTGGTCCTGAGGCGTGAACAGCACGTCCAGGTTCCAGAACGCGGGCTGGACGTACTCGGAGGACATCTCCGTGAACCCCATGTCCAGGAACAGCCTCCTGACCTGGGAGCTGAGCCTGGAGAGCATGTGCTTCTTCGCTGCATAAACGGAAGGGGCGAAGGTCTGGATGTCGTACTTCCTGAACTCCGCGTCGCGCCACTCCCCGCTCTGGATGATGCGGTCGGTGACGTCGGTGATCTGGGGCTTGAGCTCGATGCCGGATGCCGCGGCCTCCTCTCCGAGGGGGGTGAGCTCCACGCTGCGCTCGGTGACGATCTTCTCGGAAACCATGCCCTGGCGGCCCTTCAGGTCCTTGATCAGGTTCTTGTCGGCCTCCGCCTCCGGGAGGGGGGCCTCGGCCATCCTGGCCAGGAGCTCCTCGTCGGGCATGCGGGAATCTTTCAGAGAATTCCCTTTGTCGGTGAGCACGAGGACCTTGGACTCCCCGTCCTTGACGATGTCCGCCAGTCCCTTCCTCTTGAGCCATCCGACCGCGACCTTGTCCATTCCTCCGGACATCTTCTCGGCCAGCTCGTCCATGCCCATGCGCCCGCCGTTGGCCGATATCAGGTCCACGGCGGTCCTCTCGGGCAGGCCGTTCTCGATGACGCTCCTGTCTCCGATGACGAAGAACTTCTCGGTCACCTCGGTGATCTTGGCCAGGCCCTTGGACTCCAGCCAGGATGCCGCGCCCATGACCTCGACCTCGAGGGAGAACCCTCCCTCGGCGATGATGCTGCCGACCGTCACGGGGCCCTTTGCCCCGCCGAGAGCGATCAGGAGCCTCTTCTCGTTGTAGCTCAATCCTTCAAGAATTTCCTTGTCGACCATGAAATCACCATTCGAAACCGTCATAGGCCATGTCCGCGATGACGTCCTTGGCCTTCTCCCTCTTGTCCTGGTGCTCCTCCAGGAACACGTTTATCTTCTGCGTGAGGCACATCTTGCACTCCCCGCAGAGGATCTCCCCTTTCCTGCACTTGTCGGCGAGCTCGTTGATCTTCTCGTCGTCGTGCTCGAAGAGGAAGTAGTTGTACTTGAAAACGGAGCAGACCTCCGGGTTCCCGCCCTTGGCCCTCTGCTCCTCCACCGAGACGCACCCTCCCGTGAACGCCCTTCCGACCTTCTTCTTGACGGTCTTGGGCGTGTCGGTGGTGAATATTGTGGCATCGGCGTCGGACGAGGACATCTTGTCCCCTCCGGAGAGCCCGGGGCACATCTTGCAGTAGATGAGCGAGGGCTTGGGGAATCCCAGGCCGGGGGCCACGTCCCTGGTTATCCTGAAGTGGGGGTCCTGGTCGATCCCGCAGGGGATGAGCACCGGAACGGTCTCCCCGGAGTCGATGGACGGGAGGAACGCGGGCACGGACTGCATCGTCGTGTAGAATATCGACCCGATGTTGGTGGAGTTGTCGAACCCGAACACCGCTTTGGCGGTGGAGAAGGTGACCTTCTTGGACACCCTCAGCGCCACGGGGTACAGTTTGTCCACGTTCTTCGTGTTCACTATGATGCGGGTCTTCTTCGGATCGAAGCCCAGCGCGATGAAGTCCAGGGCGTTCTCGTAGGCCATGCTCCCGGTCTCCTCCAGGGTCAGGTCCTTGAACAGGAACTTCTCGTCGTCGGTCATCTGGAAGAGCATCTCGGTGCCGAAGGTGTCCTGCACCCATTTGTTGAAGATCCAGGGCATGATGTGCCCCAGGTGCGTGCTCCCGGAGGGGCCCCTTCCCGTGTAGAGGGCGAAGCGCTTCCCCTTGTCGTACCCGTCGAGCAGCGGTATGAGGTCCCTGTGCGAATAGAAGATCCCGCGCCTGAGCATGTAGTGGAGCTCGCCGTATCCCGAGAGCCTCTCGAGGAGGGCGTCATCTATCGGCGTTGTGCCGAACTTCTCTTGGAGGAGGTCGTAGTCTATGTTCCCCGTGACCTCCCACGGCGTGACCTTGAATTCTTCGGGCATGTTACCTCTGAGGCATCCGTAAGCATGACTGCTCTTTAACCTAACGCGCGCGCATGTGCGCACGTGTCAGAAATAATAATAAAACGGCTGATGCTAGCCTGCCCTCATGTGGAAGATTCTCGGAGAGGATGCGATATACATCGACATCCCCCAGGTATGGAAGAGGCGCATGCTCGCCCTGGCCAAGGACCTCGAGGAGGACAAGGAGAAAGAGGCCAAGTTCGAGGAGATCGTGGAGCCTGCGGAGGTCACGTACATGCTCAACGGCTCGACGGAGGAGCACACGTTCTTCATCAGGATCCCCGACGAGATCACGCCCGAGGAGATCCAGGTCCTTGCCGATGTTGCCCTCGACGTCCTCAGGAAGACCGACGTCCCCTGCATCAGCGTGGAGGACAAGGTCCAGAGGTACCAGGTCATCATCACCAACTGGCACGAGCCCGAGATCATCGGACTGAACAAGACTCCCGGCATGTCGTCCGGAGAGGTTTTCAAACCCATCATCCAGGGCCTCGACGGTCCCGGAAAGCTGAACGCGGCGTTCAACGACAAGTACATGTGAGCGGCGAGGGCCCGAAAGGGCCCGACCCGCATCACTCGCGGTCGCGGCGGGACGGGGTCCCGGGGACGCCGTCGGACAACGACGGGGGGCTCAGGATGTCGAGCTCGCAGTAGAGGGACACCTTCCTGCAGGAGCCCCAGTCCTCCGAGACCTTGGCGACGACATCTGGCTCATGGCCTATGTAGTAGAACAGCGAGGCTATGACGGTCATCACCGCAGATATGATCATGCAGAGGACGATGTTCAGCAGCTCCCCTTCACCGTAGTCGGAGAACACGAGAACGACCAGGAACATCAGCACCATCACGATGGAGAACTTCACGGCGGTGCCCATCAGCCCCTGGTACAGGGACATGTCCCCGGACCTGGTGCCGACCCTCACGTTGAGGGAGCGGTATATCGCCGGAACGAGCGCGACGGCCACGGGATAGAGCATCAGCGAGATCAGCGCGGAAAGATGCCCGATGCCGCTTCCGCCCAGATGGGGCGCGATGAGCGTGATGGCCCATATCAGCATGGACACGGGGAGCGCGATGACCGCCGTGCCGACCATGTCCCTCCAGGGGATCTGATGCCTGATTATGCTGCGGTCCGACTCCATGTCCCTGGTGTCGATGCCCTCGGGTATACCGAACAGGGAGCGGATGACGATCCGGAGGTTCTTCCTCTCCGATGCCGAAGACGACAGGAACGCGACCGGCTTGACGAACATCCTGCACTGCACTGCCGAAGCCATGGTGGCCATGCCCTCCGCGCCCATGGTCAGGCATAGGACGATCAGGCCTGCCGGGACCGATGCGACGCATGCGGCTACCGTGAGGACCACGGAGATCAGCAGCGAGATCCAATGCCTGTCCAGCACCATGTAGAGAGCTCCCAGGACAGTGAAAGGGATTGCCAGAGCGCAGATGCAGGTGTACGACTGCGCACCGATGACCAGGAGCACGACGAACAGCACCGCTGTGACGAGCAGGGATACGGGGAAGAACCTGCGGACGATGAACTCCGGGTTGAGGATCCCGGTCCTGAGCGAATCCAAGGAGGCTTTCATTCCTTCTCCATCCATACTTCCAGCTGGACCTTCGCCTTGTCGCCTGGGTAAACGCCCAGCAGCATGCCCATGCTCCTTAGCTTCTCTGTCGGATACGGACCCATGACGGAGTCGCGGACGCCGCCCTTGTGGCCGAGGGCCATGCCCTTGTCGTTGGCGATGACCACGTCCACGGGGAAATCCGACACGACGTGAGCGTACATCATGCGCTTGGGCTTCACATCGAGGGGGATGGTGACCACGTTGCGGTATCCGCCGTCGACGGAAAGGTCCAGGTCTCCGACGGAAACGGTCTCGGGGCCGTACAGCTGCTCCCTCTTCTCGAACAATGACATTAAGAAGCCTCGGTCGGCGATGGGAATCGGGATATAAGATATCATTCCAGGAAGCTGGGCTCCGAACGGAGCTCTTCCAGGTCTGTGGAGTACTTCCACATCCGAGGGTAATGGCCGGGGTCCATGAACACGCGCGTCGTCTGGACGGCGACCCCGTGCTTGGAATCCATGACCTTCTGTGTGGACATGGCCATCCTGCCGAGGGCTATGAGCTCTCCGCGGGCAGTCATCATGGCGACCAGGGCGTTCTTCCTGATGTCCTCGTCGATCATGTGCACGCCGATGACGTTCAGGTCCGCGCCGTGGCAGACCGCATCGACCGCAGTGGCCTTCACGACCACCTTGGGCAGCGGCTCCACCAGCACTTCCATGGGGAGGATGAAGCTCCTCAGCCACTCGCCCCTGCCGTTCTGCTGCCAGAACACGTAGGCATCACGGATGTCCTGCAGGGTGCGGGCACGGGACTCGTCCATCTTCCCGGAGCGCGTGCGCCTGAGCTCGGTCATGTTGGCGCCGCATCCCAGCAGGTCGCCGATATCGGTGCAGAGGGTGCGGACATAGGTCCCCGCATCGCAGTGGATCCTGAACAGGACGTCGCGTCCGTCGATATCGAGAACCTCTAGCTCGTGGATCGTCCTTATCCTGACCTGCCTCTTGACTGCGGAGCGCACAGGAGGGAGCTGGTAGACCTTCCCGACGAAGCGGGACATTACCTCCCTCACCCTGGCCTCCGGACGGTCGGCATGGAGCTTCATCAGGCAGATGTACTCCTTGTCCGAAGAGAGGACGACATCGGTCAGGCGGACCGCTTTCCCAAGAGTGATCGGCAAGACGCCGCTGACGTAAGGGTCGAGGGTCCCGCCGTGGCCCACCTTCTCGCACTTCAGCGCGTCGCGCACCCATGCGGTGGCCTGATGGGAGGTGGGGCCCGAAGGCTTATCTAGAATGATCACTCCGCCTGCGAGGAGCTCTCCGATGGAACGGTCGGACGGCCTGCAGCCCCACTTGTCAGGGATCGCATCAGGATCTTTGACAAGCATCCCACTCACGCACCTTCTCGAGGATGAGATCGAGCACCTGGTCGGGCGTCATGTCGTCGGTGTTTATCACGAGGTCGTAGACGCTGCAGTCGCTGATGTCGATGCCGTAGTACTTCATGTACCTCTTGGCCTCGGACTTCTGGCGCTCCACGGTCTTGGCGGTGGCTTCCTCGAGGGACTCGCCCTCGCGGACTCCGACCCTGGCCATGCGGACCTCGGGGCTGGCATCGAGAAGGATCCTGAACGCGGGAATGGCGTTGCGCGACAGCATGTAAGCCGACAGCCTGGACTCCAGGATGATGTCGGGGTTGGCCCGGGCGATCTCCAGGATCCTGCTGTCGATCATGCGGTCGATGGAGGGGTCGTTCTCGGCGATGGCGCCGAGCTCCCCCAAGGTAAGGTTTTTCTCTGCAGCAAGCTCGCGGAATATCTTTCCGAAGACCACCGCATTGAGGCCCAAGGCCTCGGACAGCTTGCTGCAGGCGGTCGTCTTTCCCGAGCCGGGCGGACCGCTGATGGTTATTCTCATTCTATCTCAGCTCTCTTCACTTCGAGGTCGAGCTCTCTGAGGTGCTTCTTCAGATAGTAGTACCTCAGCAGCCTGTTCTCGATCTGCCCGATAGGCATGCTCACCATTGTGTATATGACGATCCACGCAGGGAAGAATCCCATCAGGAAGGTGTTCAAGTTGAAGCTCTCGGCCCACGGAAGGTGGGCGACTGCCATCCCTTCGGCGAAATAGGACCCTCCGCCGACGCTCTCAGGATTGATGAAGAACCAGACCCACGCGTACACGGGGAGCAGGACGATCATGCTGATGGGCATGACCTTCATCTGCTGGGTGCTGGCCTCCATGGACATCGCCATGATCTGAGGCTGCATCTCCTGCAGCTTCTTCATCTTGAACAGGTTGTTCTCGATCCTGGCCTGGCGGAACTCCTTGTTGAAATCGCTCTGGATCTGCTGGTTCCTAGCTATCTTGATAGGGTCGGACATCAGGCTCCTGACCACCGTGCTCACGGTGATCATGATCAGACCTGCGATCACAAGGGTCACGACAGGATACTGCCCGTCGAACGCGATGTACTTGAACACCACGTCGAGGGCAGCACCTATCTGGGCCCTGAAGGTCATGACGATCATCATGACCATCATGACCGCCAGCATGCCGAACATGGTCTTGCTCGACATGGGAGGCGCCTGCTGCTGCATCTGCTGCATGCTCTGCGGGCTTCCGGGGTTTGGCATACTTCATCACTCCGATCCGAAGAATCCTCTCATCACGGGGTTCATCTCCATCATCTGCTCGCGGCCCATGGCCTCGTAGAAGTGGATGATGATACCTACGCACAGGAGCACTCCGGTTCCACTGGCGTTTCCGGTGGTTCCGACGCAGTCCGCGAAGGCTGCGAGCGCTCCGACCATAGCTCCCGACATGATGGTGATGGTGGGGATGTACCTCTCCAGGACACGCTTCAGGACACGGGGGTCGCGACGGAATCCGGGGATCTGCATTCCGCTCCTCTGGATCTGGTTCGCGACCGCTTCCGGCCCGAGGTTCGTGGTCTCGACCCAGAACTTGGCGAACAGGATCGAACCCATGACCATCACAGTGAAGTAGATGCAGACACGCGCGAGGTTCTGGATGGCGTTGTGTCCGTTGCCGTACGTCGTGGGGTCCAGGATCGGCATCAGCCAACTGACAAGACCCTGAGGCGCGGACAGGTACCATGCGAGACCTCCGGCCGCGTATGTGGAGCCTTCCTCGAAGTATCCGATGTACTGGTTCCCTCCCAGCAGAGGTATGCCGCTGAGGAAGCTGTTGCTGTAGAGCAGCAGCGCCACCATGCTCACGATGGCGAGCAGGGACGACATCAGGATGACCGGGATGTTGCTCGCGTACAGCAGCTTGATCGGGTACCTGCCCCTTGCTCCCCTGGCATTGCCGTGGGACAAGGGCAGTTCGATCCTCGTGGATTCCAGATATGCCACCACGAAGAAGATGACCAGCGTACCGACCAGCGCGATCACCGGATTGGATCCTCCGATGAACAGCGCCTCGTATCCGCCGTTCGCCATCTCCTGCGGGGAGAGCGTGAACACGTAGTAGAGAGCCCTGGGTATCGTTCCGCCAGGCGGATTGTCGATGCTCATGGCAGCCGATGCGTCGATCGGGTTCCAGTTCAGAGCACCTGTGAACAATGCCTGTGCCACTCCGGCCGCGATGAACAGCGAGATACCGCTCCCGATACCCCATTTGGACACGACCTCGTCCATCATGAAGATGATGTACGAGCCCGCGAACAGCTGGACGATCAGAAGGAGTTTCGCTCCACCGCTCCCCAGGAGGTTTTCGGCTGCGCTCGAGGGTACGAGGTAGCCGAAGACCTGGGGGATCGCCTCGAAGACGATCATCACGATGACCAGGAGCTTGAGGACAGACTGGTAGCAAGCCTTGTCCTCACGCTTGGAGAGGTCGAGCTTGATGATTTTGGCACCAACGAAGAGCTGCATTATGATCGATGCAGTGACGATCGGTCCGATACCGAGCTGCAGCAGCGATCCCGAAGCTCCCGCCATGATTGTCCTGTACTGTGCGAACAGGTCCAGCGATTTCGCGCTGTCCAGACCATACAGGTACACGTTCGTCATCACGAAGTAGAGTACCAGTATGACTATCACCCACATCATCTTGGTCCTGAAGTGCACGTGCCCTTCGGGACGTTTGACGGAGGGGAGCCTGTCGGACAAGGGCTTGACCTTGTACAACAGGCTTGGTGTTTCTTCCATCATTACCTCTCCTTAATTCCGTTTCACTCTACGACAGAGCCGCCGGCTGCGGCAACCTTCTCGCGGGCTTTCTCAGAAGCCTCGGCGACGGTCACGTTGACCGCCACTGCGATGTTGCCTGTACCGAGCAGCTTGTCTATGCCAGCGTCGGTGAGGTTGACGTTGTACGCGTCGCCCTCTTTGGTGGCGAAGCCCATCGAGACGAACCTCTCGATCTGCTCTGCCAGCTCGCTGACGTTTATAGTGCGGTTGGCCTCGACCATGCACTGGGGTCTCTTGAATCCGTGGCGGCCGAAGTAGTCGCGGTCGTTCTTGAGCATCCCGATCTTCCCGGTCTTGCCGTATCCGGCCATACCGTGTCCACCGATGATACCTGCTCCGCGCCCGGACTTCTTTCCGCGGCCGTGGGTCCTGTATCCCCTGAATTTCTTGGTTCTGCTAGGCATCTCCTCACCTCAAAGCATCCTGTTGATGAGATCGTTGATGGCGGCTCCCCTGTATCCGAGCGCTCCGCCGTTCTGGTACGAGCGCTTGTTGCCCTCGTATCCCTTCACGGGCGGGTGCAGGCGGAAGACGGGCTTTGCCTCCTCGACATCCTTCATCCTGTAGTTGTTCTCGATGATGGCCTTCGCCATGTCCTCGACGCTTGCGAACTCGGACTTCTCCTTGAGGTAGTCGTCGGTGATGTCCTTGTCGCCGATGAGCTTTCCGCGGGCGCGGATCATGGCGGCGAGGGTCTCCTGGTCGACCTCTCCCCAGGTGCAGTAGTCCTTGACGACCTGGAGCATCCCTTTCGTGGAGGGGTTCTCCGGCACGATGACACAGTGGTTGACCCTGTTGAGCCCGAGAAGGCCCATGGTGAACTCGATGTCGCGGTTGACATCGGGCTGTCCGCGGACACGGATGACTGCGTATGCCATCTTCACTCCTCCTCGTTGGCCTCGGTCTCGGCATACGTGATGCCGGTAGGACCGGAGACGATGTTCAGGTTCTTGCACTGCTCGTCGGTGACCCTCATGCGGGAAGTCATCTTCAGGGCCTCGAAGGTGGCCATGGCGTAGTTCACCTTGGTCTTCGTGTTGCCCCTTGCGAATCCCCATGCATCGCGGACTCCGGCAAGGGTCAGGAGGCTCTTGGCGACGTCTCCGACCGCGAGGGAAACTCCGCGGGGTGCGGGCTTGAGAGAGACCGTGACGGATCCGGTGGACCCGACGACCTCGAAGGGCAGGCTGTGAGCCTGGCCGCATCCGCACTGCCAGGAACCGCATCCCCTCTTGATCTCGATCATGTTCAGTTTCGCGTTGTCGATAGCCTTCTTGATCGAAGGTCCGACCTCTTTTCCTTTGGCCCTGCCGATGCCGATGAATCCGTCGCCGTTTCCGACGATGCAGGTCACGGCGAACCTGACCCTCCTTCCGGAATCGGTCATCCTCTGGACCATGTTGAGGTCGATGACCTCGTCCTTCAGGTCGGGAAGGAGGATGTCCACGATTTCGGGCTCGCGGAGGGGCAGCTTGGTGGCGAGGGCGTCGCTCATGGTGGTGACCTCTCCGTTGAGGACCATCTGTCCGAGCCTTGTCTTAGGAACCCAGTCAGCCATTTCACTCAGCCTCCATCTTCTCTTTGAGGCTGTTCAGGTCAGCCTCGATGCTCTCATCGATGTGCTTTCCGAGGATCCTGTCCTCGTCGGGGAGGACGTCCTCTCCGTGGGGCACCTCGAGACCGGCATCGCACATTCCGGCGACAGTGGCGAAGAGGACTCCGCCGTGCTGCACCTTCTGCATGCCGATGTCGAGCACCGCATACTCGATCCCTGCTTTGACGGCCTTCTTCCCGGCGAGGTACCCGACGAGGTACGCAGCGGGGATGGAGGAGCAGGAGTGGGTCCAGCCCATTCCCTGCAGCTCTTTCGTGCTGGCCGCGACAAGGACGCTGTCTCCCTCCATGCCGAACTCGGCGAACTGGATGGTGATGTTCTTGTTGGATCTCCTGACGACGGCCCTTGCCTCCTGGCCCCTGAGGAGCCTGCGGCGGGCGTAGTAGTCGGTGCGGTTCTCTCTTCTTCTGCGGAATGCTACTTTGTATCTAGGTCCGGTTGCCATCAGATCTCCTCCTTCAGGTGTCCGGCTGCGGTCATGTGCTGCTTCAGGTGCCTGCGGGACTTGAACATTCCTCCCTTGGCCTTCCTGTAGTAGAGCCTGTAGACGGACGGCGAGATCTTGCCCTCGTCCCTGAGCGTCTTGAGCTCGTCGCGGATGGGCCTGATGGTCGCCATCCAGCGCTCCTTGTCACGGACACGGGCGTTGGCGGTTCCCTTCCTGGATCCGGGTCCCTTCCTCTTTCCGTCGGCCTTCTGTCCGGCGACGTACCTGGTCCTTCCCCTGGAGGTGCCGTTCTTGGGCTTGGCTTTGATGAGGCCGGAAGCGACAGCCGTGCGGATGTCCGCGCGGGTGATGCAGTCCTCGACCTCGTCGAGCTTCTCGGGGTTCATCCAGACCCTGTTCTCGCCGCACTTGAGGACCTCGGCGGCCATTCTCCTCTGGTTTCTCAGATCGGACATGATCACACCATCCTGTTGAGGACCCTGATGCCGAGCTCATCGGCCCTGTCCTCGATTGCGATCCTCTTCTTGGTTCCGACGGTTCCGCCGATGCGGACCGCCTGCTTCTTCGGGTCGATTGCCTCGAGTCCGTCCACGTTGTACACGAGGACCTCCTCGAATCCCGAGGGGTGCAGGTTCCTGGCTCCGACAGGTCCCCTGAATCCGATGTCGACCATCGGGGGGCGCCTCTTGAGCTGCCTCTTCATCTTGGAGTGGATACCCTTGGGCTTCCTCCACTTCTCTCCGAGCTTGGAGTATCTGAACCACTCCTGCCTCTTGAAGGCGGGCCTCCTTCCGGAGATCATGGCCCTCTTGGCGAGAGCGTCGACGGTCTCATCGTCCAGCTCGGGCTTGGCCTTGACGACGTACTCGCCGGACTCGGCCTCTGCGACGATCTCGGTCGCGGGGGCGTCCTCGGCTGCGACATCTGCCTCGGCGAGCTCGGCCTTCCAGGAGTTCACGGTCTTGGGGCCGACTCCGGAAAGGGTCTTGATGACCTCTTTGACCTTCTCGTCATCGTTGATCGCCTCGGCGAGCTCGGCGACATTGTTGATGCCGATGGTCTTGAGCTCCTCGACATTGTTGTCCTTCAGACCCTGGAGGTCTGTGAGCGCTTTAACGGTCATTCTTTCACCTTGTGGGATTTCTGGACGATGTAGATTCCATCCTGGAACGTCCTCTTGTCGAATCCGAGCCTGGATGTCGCCCTCTCGAGGTTGGCTGCGGTCTGGCCGCAGGCCTCGATGTCGTTTCCTTCAACTGTAACGTCCTGTCCGCTGATCTTCACGGTGCAGCCCTTCAGGATGTTCGCGTAGCGGGGGGCGTGGCCTCCCATGTAGTTGTTGATCTCCACGCGGTCACCCTTGACGGCGACTTTCATCGGGAAGTGCGAGAATACGATCTTGAGGTGGTAGGTGAAACCGACGGTGACTCCCTTGATCATGTTCCTGATGTGGGCCACGTAGGTTCCGACCATCGCCTTGTCTTTGATCCTCGGATATTCGCAGCTGACGCTGACGCCTTCTTCTCCGACGGCAATTGCGATGTTAGGGTGCGCGAAGTTTCTGCTAAGTTCTCCCCTGGGGCCGTTGACCTTCATGACGTTTCCGTCGAAGGAGACGGTGACCCCCGCGGGGATAGCGATGGTGCTTTCGATTTTCCCTGCTATTGTCATCTTTATTCCTCAATAGACATATGCCAGGAGTTTTCCCCCGATCCCGAGCTCTTTGGCGCGGTCCTGGGTGACGACTCCCGCTGTGGTGGACATGATCAGGAGCCCGAAGTCCTGGGCGGGGAGGAACCTCGCCTCGTACTTCTCGACCTCTGCGACTTTCACAGAGGTGCGGGGCTTGATCACTCCGCAATTGTTTATGGTTCCGTCCAGCATTACGCGGAACTTACCGGCTTTACCGTCCTCGACGTACTCGAACTGGCTGACGTAGCCGCGGTCCTGCATGACCTTGAGCACGCGTCCGATGAGTTTGGACGAGGGCTGAATCATGCACTCGCTCTTTCCGTTGAGTGCGGCGTTCTTGATGACGCACATGGCGTCGTTGAGTGGATCGCTCTGCATTTATGACACCTCACGAATACTTCTTGAATCCGAGTTCCGGGGCCATATCCCTGAAGCACTGGCGGCACAGGTGCATCCCGTACCTCCTTATGATTCCTCTCCTGCGTCCGCAGCGTGTGCAGCCGACGGACCTTCCGAACTGCTTCTTGGGCTTCATTGGACCACCTCAACCTCAAATTTGTCTTTCATGTACTGGATCGCCTCGTCGCGGTCGACGCGGTGCTTCTGGGGGACCCTCCTCTTGAGCAGGGCCCTCTGAGTAATCCTGTTTCCAGGCCTCCTCAGGACGACGCTGATATCCATTCCGAAGATACCAATCTCGGGGTCGTATTTCATACCCTCGAAGTCGGTGTAGTCGGAGATACCGAAGGACATGTTTCCCTCCTTGTCGAAGGAGTACTCGGGGACGCGCATCTCCCTGATGGTCAGGGCCTGCTTCAGGAAGTTCTCCGCGGTCTCTCCGCGGAGGGTGACCTTGCATCCGAGGGGCATTCCCTTACGGATCCCGAGGTCCCTGTTGACGGTCTTGGAGATCGTCTCGACGGACTTCTGCCCGGTGACCATCTCGAGGACCTTCTCGGCCTTCACGAGCCTCTCTCCGGCCTCGCCGACACCGATGTTGACGACGACCTTGTCCACGTGGACTTCCCTCATGGCGTTCATTCGGAAGCCTCCGGGAGCTTGATGGCGGGAGCCTGGGCGCCGATGACGAAGCAGTTGGACACGACGGTCTGGCTTCCATCGGTGAACAGGACGATGTTGGGTGCGGGCCCGCGGATGACCTCGAGCGACTTGACGGTCTTGACGGCTCCGGCCTGGGAACCCTCGCTGATGAGGACCGCGGCACCCTCAGTCATGGGGAAGTGCTCGAGGACCTTCTGTCCGTCGAAGGCGACCTTCAGGGAGTCGCCGCATTTGTAGTCGTTCTTGTCCAGGACGATGTTCCTGCCGCTGCTGAGGTTCAGCTGGACCTTTCCGCCCTTGACGACGGTCTTGTCCTGGATCTTGCAGATCTCCCAGTCGGCCTCGCCCGCGTCGATGGGGACGAGGGTGAGCTTGCCCTTGTCGGTCAGGAGCATCCTGAATGCCAGGTTCATCTTGGGGATGGTGATGACATCCATGAATCCGACGGGCGCCTTGGGGTTCTTGACGGCTTTGCCGTCGACGAACATCTCGCGGTTCCCGATGATCCTCTTGGCCTCTCTTGCGGTGTCGCATGCGCCGACCAGGTCCCTCAGGACGGTCACGGCGGGCATGGACTCCTCGATGCTGTGGGCACCGGCGGTCTGTTTGGCGACCCAGATGTTGACCTTCCTCTTCAGGGGCCACGTCCTGGGTGCAGCCAGTCTCTTCATGTGGTCGCTCATTGTTTAGCCTCCTTCTTGGAAAGGGAGTCCATCCTCCAGCTGTCCTCGGTGTTCAGCTTGGTGATCACGAGGTTGGAGGCGTGGATGGGGCGCTCTTTGGCGGTCCCGTCTGCCTGCTTGATGGTGATCCCTTCGATGGAAACGCGGCCGGTCTTGGTGTAGACATCCACGACCTTGCCCTCGATGTTCCTGATGTCCTCGTTTCCGCGGACGACGATGACTGTGTCCCCCTTGCAGACCCTTGCGGTGCGGACTCCGTACTTCTCGCGGAGCTCGCTGCTCAGGTGGGCGGACAGCATCTTCCTCTTCACGTGGGAGGACGCGTTGGCCTGGTTCTTCCTCTGAACCCTTGCTTTGCTGCTTGCTGCCATTTACTACACCTCACACGATCGTGGACGCGGTCGCGGATACACGGGGCCACCTCTCGGCTGCCTCCCTGGCGACGGGTCCTTTGATGTCCGTTCCTTTGGTCTCGCCGGTCTCGGTCGTGATGACCGCGGCGTTGTCCTCGAAGTAGACCATCGTTCCGTCGGGCCTCCTCATGGGGCGCCTCTGGCGGACGATGACTGCGAAGACGATCTGCCTCCTCATCTGAGGGGTTCCCTTCTTGACCGAGGCGATGACGAGGTCTCCGACGCCTGCGGAGGGGACCCTCCTTGCGACGCCGTGGTACCCGGGCACCGTGATGATCTCGATCTCTTTGGCTCCAGTGTTGTCGATGACGGTGAGCCTGGAGCCGTTCTGGAGGCCCCTGGTCTGGTTTCCGGAGATTCCCTTCATCTCACTCCACCTTCTCGACGACGACGAAGGACACGGTCTTGGAGATAGGGCGGCACTCTGCGATCTTCACCCTGTCCCCGACCTTGAGGCCGAGGCATGCGGGGGCGTGGGCGGAGTACCTGTTGCTCCTCTTCTCGTATCTCTCGTATTTGGGCTGGTATCTGAGGTAGTTGCGCTCGACGACGACGGATTTGTTCATCTTGACCGTCGAGACTACTCCATCAATGATCTGTCCCCTGACCGACAGGCTGCCGTGGAACGGGCAGTTGGGGTCGTTGCATTCCGCTTTAGGGGGGACGACGTCGATTCCGATATCTCTGATTTCTGCTGTCATTATTTCACCTAACCTTCTTGATTCTGTCCTCTGGTCGGTGCATTATCTCTGATCCTTTGATGACGAATGCTCTGCCTTCGCATGCGAACCTGAATTCGTTTCCTGGCTTGGGTACCATTCTCTCAGTTCCGGCCGATTCGATGGTAAACGTGTTCTTCGTTTCGTCGACCACTTTTCCGGTTATCCCGGAGAATGGTGCAGACAGCACTTCCACGTCCAGTCCGATGAATTCAGTTTTAGCGAAGAGATTGTCTCTCATCTGACCTCGGTGCGGAACCCCATTTCCTCCAGGACTGCTTTGACCCTCTTCTTGTGGTCGCCCTGGAGTTCGATGCGCCCGTCTTTGCAGGTTCCGCCGGCGGCGCACTTGTTCTTCAGCTGCTTGGCCAGATCGCCGATGTCGATGTCGTTCTCATCGATACCGTCGATCACGGTAACGGTCTTGCCGTATCTGCGGCTGTCAATCGAGATCCTAACGGTCTGCTGCTCACGTGCGATCTCCTCGCACATGCACAGCTCCTTGGGCAATCCGCATACTGGGCAGATCTCGGCCATCAGATCTCTTCCTCCTCCTTCTGGACGGTCAGGATGCGCGCGATGTTCAGCCTGAGGGCGCGGATCGCGCCGGGGCTGGAGGGTGCGCCGCCCATGGCGGAGACTCCCCTCTCGTGCATGAGCTCGTCGCGCAGCTCTTTGAGCTTCTGGTTGCGCTCTTCGACGCTCATGTTCCTGATGTCTGCGGTCTTGAGTGCGGCCATCACTGAGCCTCCTCTGCGGCGGGCTCCTCAGCCTTGGGGGCGGGAGCGTTGAACAGGTCGGGGAGCACGGCGGCAGCCTCGGTCTTGTTCAGGACGGTGATGTCTGCGGGCATCTTGGCGTCCTTGGACATGATCTCGACAGTGACTCCGATGACACCCATCTTGAGCTTTGCGACCGCGTATCCGTGGTCCATGAACTCGGCTTTGGTGTCACCGCAGAACTTGATGTTGCCCTCTTTGAACTTCTCGGTCCTGTGCCTCTGTCCGGTCAGCTTCCCTGCCACGATGATGTGGCATCCGCGTGCGCCGGCGTCCATGATCCTGCGGACCGTGGAGTGCCCGGCTCTGCGGAAGTGCCATCCCCTCTCGAGGGAGAAGGCCAGCTTCTCGGCCATGATCTGTGCGTTGAGGCTCGCGTTCTCGACTTCCTGAACCTCGATCTGGGGGTTCTCGAATCCAAAGCGGTCCTCGATGACTGCGGTCAGGTTCTTGATGGTCTGTCCTTTCCTTCCGATGACGAGGCCGGGCCTCTCGGTGGTGAGGACGACACGGGTTCCCATGGGGGTCCTCTGGACGTCGAGTCCTCCGAATCCCGCACGGCTGACCTCCTTCATGAGGTACTCCTTGAGGAGCACCCTGCGGATGTTCTCAGCTACGAATTTCCTCTCAGATGCCATATCACTCCACCTCCTGGATGATGATCTCGACATTCACGGTGTCCTGGTTCCACTCGGTGGCGCGGCCGTGGGCCCTGGGCATGTGCCCGGGGATGACGCGGCCCCTTGCGACCGAGATGGTGGCGATAGCCATGTTCGAGACGTCGAGCCCCTTGTACTCGGCGTTGGAGGCGGCGCTGTCGAGGACTCCGAGGATGGCCTTGGCGGCCTTCACGGGGTACCTTCCGGGTCCGACTCCCGCCTTGTGGGAGACACGCTTGTTGTATCTCTTGAGGGGGACTGCCTTCTTCTTGTCGATGACCTCTTCCAGAGCTTTCTGGGCGGCCTCTACTTTCATGCCACGGATCATTCCGGCGACCTCGCGGGCGAACTTGGGGGAGATGGGCATCTCCCTTCCAAGGGCCTTGGCGGTCGTGTCGGGGTCCGCTGTTGCTGTGTATCCTGAAACCATATCGAACACCTCACTTCAGCGGCATGAACTTCGAGGACCTGGTTGCACCCACTCCGGGTCCGGAGTGCTGCGGGGCCTTCCTGGTGAGGACGAACTCGCCGAGGAAGCAACCGATCATCTCGGGCTTGATCTCTACGTCTTTGAACTCGTGGCCGTTGTAGATGCTGACGGTCTTTCCGACGAACTGGGGGATGATCGGCAGGTCCCTGCGGTGGGTCCTGACGGGTCCGTCCGTGTTCTTCAGCTTGTCGAACACGAGCTGCTGCTCATAGTTGAGGCCGCGGGTGTACGTCCTCCTTGCCCTGGAGGGAAGGAGGTCGAGGAACTCTTCGAAGGGCATCTCCAGGAGCTGCTCCATAGTGAAGCCGCGGTAGAGGAACTCTTTCTTCCTCCTCGCCTGGATTGCCGACGCCTTCTTCCTGGATTTCCTCCTCGAGGCCTTTGCCGATCCTGCAATAATCTTCTTTGCCATTGCAATCACTTCTTAACTTTCTTCTTAGGAGGCAGGAAACCCACCTTCTGACCGGGCGATGCGGTCCTCTTCTGACAGTTGGGTCCACCCACGTGGGCGTGGCTTCCACCACCATGGGGGTGGTCTACAGGGTTCATCGCGACTCCCTTGGTCTTGAAGGCCGCGGTGGACCTGGACCTCAGGGTGAGCACGTTCTTTCCGGCTTTGGCCAGGGGCTTGTCTCCCCTTCCGCCGCCTGCGACGACTCCGATTGCGGCACGGCAGTCGGCGCTGAACTCCTTGATTTCTCCGGAGGGCATCAGGACCATGACCTTGTCTCCCCTGGAGACGACGGTACCGGAGGATCCGGCGGTCTTGACGAACTTTCCTCCGTCTCCGGGCCTGGCCTCGATGTTGTGGACCAGGGTTCCCTCGGGGATCTTGGAGAGCTGCGTGATGTTTCCGGCGACCACGTCGGTTCCGCCGATGACGATGGTCTGTCCGACCTTCGTTCCCTCGACAGCCAGCTGGTAGTCGGTCTTTCCGTTCATGTCGAGGACAGCCAGGGGGCATGTCCTTCCGGGCGCCTGGATCAGGTCTTTGATGACGGCGGTCCCCTCGTTGAAGGCGGGGAGCCTGACATCGTCGACGTGCCTGTGGCTGGGGGAGCGGTACAGGGATGTTCCGCGGCCCCTCCTCTGTGGGATCAATCTCTTACCCATAATCACTCACCTCAGAAGACTCCGACTCTCGATCCAACATCCTCTGCGGAGTATCCGTCCGCGAGCTTGATGATGGCGTGCTTTCCGTCCTTCTGGATTCTGACCCAGACCTTGTCGACCTTGACCTCGAAGCGCTCCTCGAAGACGGTCTTGATCAGGGCCTTGTCCGCGTTCCTGTGAACGAGGAACTCGATCCTGTTTCCATCCTTGTACTTCTGGGTGGGGGTTCCGGCCATGTGGTTCATCGATTTCTCGGTGACGTACGGCTTGATGAGGACATCACTCTGCTTCATTGTGTCCAGCCTCCTATAGCGTCGATGGCTGACTTGGTGTAGACCGTGAGCCTTCCCGCATCTCCGCCGGGGGCGAGGATGCTGGTGTTGAGGGTCTTGACCTCTTCGACGGTCACTCCGGGTATGTTCGCTGCGCTCTTGAAGATGGGAGCGTTCCTCTCGTCATCGGCGACGACGATGAGCACGGAGACGGGTGTGCGGTACTTCCTGTTCCTCATCTTTCCCCTTCCGGCGCGGATCTTGCGTCCCTCTTTGGCGCGCTCGACATCGTATCCGATGCCGATCTTCTCGAAGAGCTCGACGACCTCGGAAGTCGCTTTCAGCTCGGTGACGGCGTCCTCGACCACGATGGGGAAGGAGACGGTGTCGTCGAACTGGTGTCCGCGGGCCTTGACGCACTCGGCGCAGGCGGTGGCGGCCAGTGCAGACTGGCGGGCGATCTTCAGCTCTTTCTTGTTGACCTTCTGAGCCCAAACCCTCTCCGGGCGTGGAGGGTGAGCCCTCCTTCCGGAGACGTTGTTGGGAGACTCGGTGGCCTTCCTTCCGTCGTGGACCCTCTGGACACGGGCGGTTCCCCTGCCCTTTCCCCAGGTGCTGACGGAGTGCCTCATTCCCGATCCCTCGGCGGGTCCGTAGGGCTGCCTGCTGTTGGCTGCGGCGGCCAGGACTGCCTTCTTGATTATGTCGGGCCTGTAGGGTGTCTCGAACGCAGCGGGGACATCCACTGTTCCGGAGACTCCTCCTTTAACAGAATAAACATTGGTCTGTGCCATTTACTCATGCCCCCTGCTTTGACTCGGTCGAGACGTAGGTGACGTCGACGGCCTCGGTGTCGGCCTTCTTGGGCATCCTGGTGGCATCTCTGAACCTGATGAGCCTCTTGGTGGGCCCGGGAACGGAGCCGTGCACCAGTACGTAGGTGTTCCTGACCTCTCCGTAGTTGAGGAATCCGCCCTTGGGCGTGATCTCGGAACCCTCTGTGCCGACCTTGATGATCTTCTTGTTGAACTCGGTCCTCTGGTGGTATCCCATCTGACCGGATCCGGGTACTGTGGACCTGACGTATCCAGGTCTCTTGGGTCCCAGGTTACCGATTCCGCGGCGGTGCTTGCTGTTCCTGTGGGACAGGAGCTTGACACCCCAGCGCTTGGTGACTCCCTGGAATCCTTTTCCTTTCGTGACGGCGATGACATCGGTCAGCGCGCCCTCGGCCACGAAATCGGTGAAAGCGACCTCGGTTCCGAGGATCTGCTTGGCGTAAGCGACCCTCTCCTCGATGGTTCCTCCTCCGATCCTCAGCTCCATGAGGTCCGGGACCTTCTTGGGGACTCCGGAAACCATCTTGGGCTGGGTGTAGGCGAGAATGCGGACATCCTCGATGTCCAGTCCGTCGTACTTCGCGAATGTCGACTCGTCGTGGTTCTTGGGAACGCTCAGGCGTTTGCCGAGGAGCGGGTCCAGGTCTTTGGCCCAGACTTCTCCGGCGGTCTTCAGCCCGAGGATGCTGCTCTCGTAGAACCTGACGGCTGCGACCTTCATGGGAGGAACCTCGACAACGGTCACAGGCACCTGGACCTCCATTCCGGTGGTCGTGCTCTTCGCCCTCTTGTCGACGACGAATGCATGGGTCATCCCGGCCTTGTATCCGGCGAAGCCCTGGATCTTAGGGCTTCCGCTGATCTCGGGCCAGGAGTCAAGCCTGGGTGTCTGAGACTGCGCTCTCTTCCTAGGGCCGTATGCCCTGGATCCTCTCTTAGGACGTCTTCTTTGCGGCATATCTTACACATACCTGCGAGGGTCTCTTCGCTAACCTCGCGCTTTATCAGACGAACGTCTTAATGCTCCGACCGTGACGCCGAATTCGCCCCCAGAACCCTTGGGAAACGGGGCAGACATGGGATGCGATGCGCATTGCCCGATGCGTCTGGTCGGACACTATTATGTCCAATCCTAGGGGTTGGTATAGGGGTCCTATATTTAAACTTACCCTCGCGTCTATAATTATATTAGACGCGGGGGCGCAGGTTGTTGAAATGGTTTGGCAGGGGGAAGGGGCTCAGAGGGTCCCTTCCTTGGCCTTCTTCTGGGCCCTCTTCATGCGGGCCTTGGCGTCGAAGCCGGTGGCGGCCTCCGCGAAGGCGTTGAGCTTCCTCTTGCTGTCGAGGATCGCGTCGTCGTCCATGCCGCACTCCTTGTTGACGGTGGCGATGTCGAGCTTGTCCTTGGAGAGGACCTTCACCTCGATCCTGTCGAGGACGCCGTAGGAGGAGACGAGGACGTCGCCCTCCTTCTTCACGTTGCCGAAGACCTCGGCCATCATCTGCTCGAGGAGATCCCCCTCGATTTTCTTGAACCAACCTCTCTTGATGTCGTACTCCATCGAAATCACATCCTGAGCACAAGCTCGTTCTCGAAGTCGCGGTCGAGGTCCGCAGGGGACCCGAGCATGCGCTCCGATTCAACATAATTGCGCCATCTGGCTCTGCACGCGCAGTCCACGTTCAGGTCCTTCGGGTCCTGGGAATAGCTGAACCTCTCGACGGCGTCGAGGGCGGCCTTGTCGCACTCGCCGCAGTTGTGGACCCCTCTCATCGCCCCTCCTCCGGAAGGCGAGGACATGAGGCGGGAATGCACTGTGCCAGACAGCTCTTTGAACACTTCGATCAAGGACCATATCCAGGGCGACCTGAACTCCCCGCGCTTCCACAGCCTCTCCACGTATGTGCCCCTCTGCACGTTCAGGGGATTGATGGAGATCTCGTCGGAGAACTCGTCCGCGAACCGGGCGGACCTCACGGCGTCCTCCATGGCCATGGACTCGGTCATGAACGGGGGCTTCAGCAGGAGATACGTCCTGGCCTTCAGGCCTGCGGCCTTGATAGCCAGGCCGGCGCGCCTGATATCGTCGGGAGTGAACCCCTTGTGGACGGACCTCTCCAGGACCGCGGGGTCGGAGCTCTCCAGCCCCAGCGCGATCGTGACCGTCTTCGGCAACGTGGCTAAGACGTCGTCCGTGATGAACTCGGGACGGCTCTCGAACAGGATCCTCTCGCATCCGGCGAAGGCCTCGAAGAACCTGGCCCTCACCGCGGGAGGGACCTCGTTGTCGTCCAGGAAGCTCCCGGACGTGTATATCTTGACGAACGGCTCGCCCCTGTGGCGCGAGACTGCCTCGTCCAGCTGCTTGAGGAGGTCGTCCTCGGTGACGCAGTTCAGGGAAGCCTCCCTGTACCCGCACATCGTGCAGCCGCCGTTCTTCACCCAGCAGCACCCGTTGGTGCGCAGGATGACCACCATGGCATCGACCTTGCGTCCGTTCGACATGTCGGTCTCTTTCCAGAGGGCCTCCAGCTGAGACGGCGATCTCTTGTCCTTCATCGGGAGCCCATGATATCGGACGGATATAACGATTGCCCGCGTCCCAGCAGCCTGTCCCACGGCCCTCGCGTGCGCATGTCCGCGCGCTCCGAACCCTTAACTATCTGATAGCATACGGGAGAGCAGGGAAAGCCATATGGCAAAGAAAATCATCGTAATCGGCGCTGGAGCGGCTGGCCTTTCTGCCGCGTCCTCTGCCAGGAAT
The DNA here is from genome assembly GCA_963605395.1 of Firmicutes bacterium CAG:194. Classification (GTDB taxonomy): domain Archaea; phylum Thermoplasmatota; class Thermoplasmata; order Methanomassiliicoccales; family Methanomethylophilaceae; genus Methanoprimaticola. The sequence continues at coordinate 60,903 of CAVCVB010000001.1, read as the reverse complement.
GCAGACCCGAAAGCCGAGATCACAGTCTTCACCGAGGATGAGGACATCGCATACTCCCCTTGCGCCATACCCTGGGCCATCGAAGGCAGGAGCGGATGGGACCAGATCGTCATGCACGACCCCGAGTACTACGCCAAGGAGCGCAACATCACCGTCCTGACCAGGACCAAGGTGGAATCCGTCGACGGGGACGCCAAGAAGCTCGTCGCCGCTGGGAAGTCCTATGACTACGACTCCCTCGTCATCGCCACGGGCGGAAGGGTCTTCGTGCCTCCCATAGAGGGCACAGGGCTCGGCAACGTGTTCATCGTCAGGACCGTCAGGGACGGGAAGAACATACAGGCCGCCCTGAAGGACGCCGAGAACGTCGTCATCGGCGGAGCCGGGGTCATCGGCCTCGAGCTCGCCGTCTCGTTCAGGAACATGGGCAAGAACGTCACGGTCATCGAGATGATGGACCAGGTCATCCCCCGCATCGCGGACAAGGACATGGCCGACGAGATCCAGGCCGACCTGGAGGCCAAGGGCATCAGGTTCGTCATGAAGGCCCCCATCCAGGCCGTCAACGGAGAGGGCAAGGTCTCCTCCGTCACCGCCGCGGGGCAGCAGTACCCCTGCGACGTCATGATATTCGCCACGGGGGTCCGCGCCAACCTGGACATCCCCAAGGCCCTCGGTTTCGACGTGGGCCAGCTGGGAGCGCTCATCGTCGCCCCCACCCTCAACCCCTACCGCAGGGGAAGGCTGGTGCCCGACGTGTTCGTGGCCGGCGACCTCGTCCAGTGCGAGTCCGCGGTCATGCCCGGAGCCACCATGAGCCAACTGGGATCCACCGCCGTGAAGCAGGGGCGCGTGGCAGGGAACAACGCCGCAGGAGGCCCCAAGATGCTCTTCGGGCCCGTCGCGAGCCCCTGGGTGAGCCTCATCGGCGACAAGCAGATCGCAGGGACCGGGCTGTCCACCGGCCTCGCATCCTGGTACGGCCTCGACGTCGTCACCGGGTCCGCCGTCGGCCTCACCCGCGCCAGGTACTACCCCGGCGGGCTCGAGCTGAGGGTCAAGGTCATCGCGGACAGGACATCCCACAGGATCGTCGGAGCCCAGATCATCGCCGGAGAGGAAGCCACCGGCCGCATCGACTGGCTTACGTCCGCTATCATCAACGGCATGACCGCCGAGGACTTCCTGGTCCGCTCAGAGAACGCATACTGTCCGCCGACGTCCATGGTCAGGGATGTCGTTCTCTCCGCAGTGGACGACCTCTGCTCGAAGCTGTGATCCGATGCAGTACGAAGAGTACAAGGATCTCTACAACAGCCTCAGGTCCCCCGATGACGTGGAGAGGCTGAAGGACAGGTACGACGCCCGCATGCTGGACAGCCTGTACACGCAGAAGACCAGCCGCGAGGTGAAGAAGAGGTTCTACATCGTCAAGCAGAACTCCAAGAAGATGCTGAACGAGTGGAAGAAGGGCAAGAGCATCGTCGAGCTCGCGGAGAAGTACCGCTTCCCCCCGATCCTCACCGCCATGTTCCTCTTCCTGGAGAACGGCACCAGCAAGAAGGTGTTCTGGAGCGTCATCAACAACCCCGACATCCTGGAGTCGCCCGAAGCGGCCGCCGAGGTCAAGGAAGCGATCGCCAGGGACATCGTCTACTCCCCCGAGGCCAACGACAGGCAGAAGGCCCGCGGGCTCTGGGGAGAGGACCTGCTCCACCAGTGGCTGGACGGCCAGGGGATCACGTACAGGACGGAGAACGACCTCCGCGGCACCGTGTACACCAAGACCCCCGACAGCCTCCTGGACTGCCCCATGGAGTACGAGGGCCACACGATCTACTGGGTCGAGAGCAAGGCCTCGTTCGGAGACAACACCGAGTTCAGGTTCAACTCCAGGAAGCAGCTGATCCCCTACACGAAGATCTTCGGTCCGGGGCTCGTGGTCTACTGGGTGGGATGCCTGGACGACCTGGAGTGCCCCGAGGGCGTGGATGTCTGCGACATATCCGTCCTCCAGAAGAAGCTGAGAAGGTACACCGAGGAGGAGCTCAAGGACATCCCTCCCGCGGTGGACTGAGAAACGATTTCGAAGATCATTATTGCCCCGGGATCCCCCCGGGGCGATGTTTCCCTGTGAACTTCACAGGTTCTCTGCACGGAGCTCGCCGAGGGTGGCGACCCTCTCCGCGTAGGCGTCGTGCTTGTGGATCGACTCCTCGGAGTCGCTCTGCACGGTGACGAACACATCGTCGGGCAGGTCGGCGTACCTATGGACGATCCTGACAAGGACCTCCCTGACGACGTCCTCGACGAAGCGCGTGTTCCTGTGCGCGTTGATGACCACCTGTCCCTCGTCGGGTCTCTTCAGGAGTTCGAACGTGGGGGACGAGAAGGACTCCTGTGCGATGTCGATGAGATCGTCGGCCTCCAGGGAGATGTCCTCGGAAGTGGTCATCTCGATGGTCACGACGTTCCTCTGGTTGTGGGACATGACGGGCATGTCGCCGGTGTACTCCAGCATCTCGGTGACGGTCTGCTGGGCGCAGGGGCATGCGGTCATCCCGACGACCCTGACGCCGATGGTCTTGGTCAGGGGCCCGTCGCGGACGATGTGGCCTCCGGCCATGATGTTGAACATCTCGAATGTGTCCTTGCCGAGAGGGGTCTTGCTGCTCCTGAAGTACTCGGAGGAGATCGACACGTCGGCCGTGGTGGCATACTCATGGTGGACGAGAAGCTTCTTGCAGATGTCGGCGGCCATGTCCTCGATCCCTGTGATAGGGTCCCTGACGCTCGCCTCTACGACCTCGTTCAGGACCTCCACGTTCCTCGACATGTGGGACCCTTTCTGCTCTGCGGGAAGGTCCACGAAGATGTCGATGGAGCAGTTCAGGGCGTTGTTGAGCGTCCCGTCCATTCCGCTCCTCTTGACGAGGACGGGCTTGCGCACGCCCTTGACACCGACACGGGAGAGCTTGTAACTGGCGTTCCCCCTGCCGTATTGCAAGTCGCATTTCAATGCCATGGTATGGCGTATGCCAAAATCAACTTAAAGAAGATAGATGTACAACGAATTAGGTAGCAATCATGTTCTGCGGTGTCGATGAAGCAGGCAGGGGGTCCGTCATGGGGCCGCTGGTGGTCGGTGCGGTGTTCGTCGAAGACGACGAGGCCCTGCGCGGGATCGGAGTGAAGGACTCCAAGAAGCTGACGCCGAAGCAGAGGGAGTCGATGTACGACGAGATCGACGGCTCCGCCAAATGGACCGTCGTCATCGCCTCGGCAGCCGACATAGACCTCCGCAGGAAGGAGATGTCCCTCAACGACGTGGAGCTCCACATGTTCGCCGAGGCTGTGAACACCTACGAGAGGAGCGCGGTCTACGCCGACTGCCCGGACGTCAACGAGGGCAAGTTCTCGGCCAGGCTCGGATTCCTCTGTCCGGACGCAGAAATCATAGCAAAGCATAAAGCGGATGATTCGTACCCAGTTGTATCGGCTGCCTCCATAATGGCGAAGGTCACGAGGGACAGGATGCTGGACGATATCCGCGCCGAGTTCGGGACGAACATCGGGAGCGGCTATCCGAGCGACCATTACACGATGGACTTCATCAAGGAATGGATCGATGCCAACGGGAAGGCCCCGCAGCATGTGAGATGCTCGTGGGAGCCCGTCAGACAGATGCTGTCCGTGAAAGCGACCAAGAAACTGACCGATTGGTGATTAAAGTGAGCATGCAGGGCGAGATTCAGGAAGTCATCGACAAGTTCCACCGCAAGATGGAGAAGGACGAGAACCTCAAGCACGAGATAGAGCATCTGGTCAAGACGTTCAACCTCGACCTCGGAGAGGAGAAGTACTGCATAAAGCTCAAAGACGCCAAGATCTACTACTTCGAGCCTGTCCTCGACCCCAATCCGGACGTCACCCTCACCACCACCCCGGAGAACCTCCAGGGGCTCATCGACGGGACCCTCAGGCCCATGCGCGCCTACGTCCTGAAGAAGATCACCGTGAAAGGGAAGATCGACGACCTGATGTTCCTGAAAAAGCTGTTCTGATCATGGCCAGAGCCCCCGCCGGCATGTCCAGCGGGGCCCGGCTTTTCACATAATTATTTATATTGCTCCCCGTTTAGGCGAAATCATAGCGAGGTGGGGTAGCCAGGATATCCCGTCGGGCTCATAACCCGGAGATCGGTCGTTCAAATCGACCCCTCGCTACCATCTCTTATAACACACCTCTCAACTGCCTGTTCCGTCAGCTTTTATTATACATCATCTATAGGGTGGGCTATGGAAATGATCGAGATAGACGGGTCCCGTGGAGAGGGAGGCGGTCAGATGGTGCGCACAACCGTCGCGATGTCCACTGTCACTGGGATGCCTGTCCATCTCACGCGCATCAGGGAGAACAGGCCCACCAACGGGCTCTCGCGCCAGCACGTGGCCGCCGTCAACGCCGTGGCCCAGATGGCCGGGTCCCAGGTGGAAGGATGCAAGATCGGCTCGGGGGACCTCTACTTCGTCCCCGGAGACGACCAGGTCTACAACCTGGACATCAACATAAGCTCCGCAGGCAGCATCAGCCTGGTCCTTCAGGCAATGCTCCTCGCCGCGCGCAACCACACGCAGAAGCTCTCCGTGGACATCTGCGGAGGCACCAACGTCATGTGGGCCCCGCCGATCGACTACTATCAGACCCTCCTGTTCCCGATGATGAGGCGCATGAGGATCGAGGCGGACGCGAAGATCGTCGAGAGGGGGTTCTATCCCCAGGGCGGCGGACGCGTCATCGCATCTCTGGACCCCATCGGGCGCATCGCCCCAATAGTCCAGGAATCCCTCGGGGAGCTCATAGGCGTCAGAGGCGTCTGCTTCTGCCAGCGCCTGTCGGACTGGGTCCCGCAGGAGATGATCAAGAGCTGCAAGGAGGCCCTGAAGCCGCATTTCGATGTGGAGATCGACCTCCAGAGGACCGAGGGGAGCTCCCAGGGAGCCGGCCTGGTCCTTGTGGCCGAATACGAGAACGGGATGATCGGGAGCAACGCGCTCTCGTCCAGGGGGCACCCTCCGGACAAGTGCGGGAAGGACGCCGCCAACGACCTCCTGATGGAGATCGGGAGCGGAGCCACCATGGATGTGCACACCGCCGACCAGCTTCTCCCGTACATGGCGATGTCCGAGGACGTCAGCAGCTTCTCCGTCTCCAGGATAAGCAAGCACCTCCTCAGCCAGATGGACACGCTCGAATCCTTCCTGGACGTGAAGTTCGGCGTCGAGAGGAAGAACGACCTGTACAGGTTCACGGTTTCTCCGGGGGCGAAGCAATGAGGCCCATGGTCCACGTCAACTGCGCCATGTCCGCCGACGGGAAGATCGCTGGATGCGACCGCACCCAGGTGTCCATATCGTCGGACGAGGACAAGAGGCGCGCAAAGGAGCTCCGCAGGGACTACGACGCCATCCTCGTCGGGGTGGGGACAGTCCTGGCGGACGACCCGCACCTCACGCTCAAGGACCTCGATTACGATACGAATCCCATCCGCATAGTGCTGGACCCTCACGGGAAGACCCCCGACGAGGCCAAGATCCTCGACGAGAGGGCGCCCACGATCATGGTGACCCTGGAAGGATGCGACCGCGAATGGGACTGCGAGGAGACCATCAGGATCGGGAAGGACTCCATAGACCTGGAAGGGCTCCTGGAGCTCCTGGCCGAGGACATGGGGATCGAGAACATCCTCGTAGAGGGCGGCGGGAAGACGATCTCGTCGTTCTTCAGAGCGGGCCTCGTGGACCGCTACACCGTATTCGTCGGAGGCCTCGTCATCGGCGGCTCCGACGCGCCGACGCCCTGCGACGGCGACGGCTGGGCGAAGGAAGGCGGGATCAAGCTGGTGCTGAAGAACGCAGAAGTGCTCGGCAACGGCGCGCTGCTGACCTTCGTCCCGGAACGCTGATGTCAGGCGTTCTTGGTCGAAGGCTCGATCACGAAGCGGAAGTAGTTGCAATCGCTTCCGAAGACTTCGCTGGACGACAGCTGGTACGGCCTGCCGGTGGCGTCCTCCATGACCTTGCTGAAGAATCCTGCCGCATAGTATCCCAGCGCGGTGGCCGAAGCCTCCGTGTAGGACATGCTGTCCTTGATTATGATCGTCAGGGGCTTCAGGGAGAACACGCTGACGTCCCCGAAGTCCATCTTCTTGTAGTAGTCGCGGGCAGCGGCCACGGTCTCTTCGAAAGTCGCCCCGGTGAGGGAGCCTCCCAGGGCCATGGCGTGGATGGATCCGAGGACGGATGCCATCGGCTCGACCGACAGCCCCATGGCGTCGAAGCCGAGGAACAGGAAGCGCGCGAGTGCGTCCCTGAGCTTCAGCGGATCGTCGGCCACTTTGGTCAGGACGTTCATGGCCAGGGTCATGGCCTCGTCGGACGGCGGCTTGGAGTGGGCCAGCATCACGGACACCAGGGAGTAGATCTTCCTCCTGCTGTCCGCAGGGTCGTCATGGGACGATATGAGGCACTCGGACACCATCTTGTCGAGATGCACCGACAGCGTCGACTGGGCCTTCCCGGTTATGCGGGAGAGATCGGTGAGCGACAGGTCCTGCTCCGACAGCTCGTGGAGTATCCTACGACGAACGTCGTTGGAGACCTGCACAAGGCCGTTTTTGGTATAATACAACTCGAAGTCGGTGAGTGGGCCGTCGTTCAATTCAATCGTTGTGTAATGGCCATCACGTTATTAAAACCAGCATGGTCTTTGTTCATCGAAATGTCACATCCAGCAATCGCTGGACAGGTTCCGGCATACGGCATATGACGATTCGAGCCTTTTCTCCGCCAGCTCATCCGCATTGCATCCCGGCACCCGATGGCGCCGATCGCTGAAGACCGGACGGTCCTCTGCAACCGGTTGCGACATGGTGTTGGGAAAAGGCAATTGGGTCCCGGCCTGACACCGCCCCTTTATAACGTGGTTCGACATGGACCGTCCATAGGTGAAAGAATGAAGGCCACCATCGACGGGGTTCAGAAGGATGTCCGTGCTGTCTGGTTCGAGGACGGCAGGGTCATGATGATCGACCAGAGGAAGCTGCCGGCAGGCATCGTCATAGTCGGGTTCGACGACTACATGGACGTCGCCGAGGCCATCCGCAACATGACCACCAGGGGAGCCCCCTCCATCGGCGCCACGGCCGCATACGCCATGTGCATCGCCGCGCTGAAGGGCTGCGACCTCGAAAAGGCCGCCAAGGACATCAAAGCCGCCAGGCCCACCGCCTACGACCTGTTCTACGCCGTGGACCACATGTCCGCGAAGCTCGCAGCGGGCGAGGACCCCGTGAAGGCGGCCGACGGATACGCCCAGATGATGGTCGACAAGTGCACCGCCATCGGGCAGCACGGAGGCAAGCTGATCCGCGACGGCATGAAGCTCATGACCCATTGCAACGCAGGGGCCCTGGCGACGGTCGACGTCGGGACCGCTCTCGCCCCCATGAGGGACGCCCACTCCCGCGGAGTGGACTTCTTCGTGTACGTCTCCGAGACCCGTCCCAGGCTCCAGGGCATGCAGCTCACCGCATGGGAGCTCAACCAGGAGGGCATCGACCACAGGATCATCCCCGACGGCGCATCCGCGTACTACATGAGCCAAGGCGTCGACATGATCATCACCGGCGCCGACAGGATCGCGTCCAACGGTGACTTCGCGAACAAGATCGGGACCTTCGACAAGGCCATCGTCGCCAAGCACTTCGGCATCCCGTTCTACGTCGCCGCCCCCGCGTCCACTTTCAACCTCGACATGGAGAGCGGGAAGGACATCGTCATCGAGCAGAGGTCCGAGGAGGAGGTCACCAAGATGAACGGGGCGCTCATCGCCCCCGCAGGGTCACATGCGCTGAACCCCGCCTTCGACGTCACCCCCGCGGAGCTGGTCACCGGCTTCATCACCGAGAAGGGCATACTGAGGCCCGACGAGATCCACCTCATGAGGGATTGATCCCATGAACGAGAGGTATGCCAGGGAGCAGCTCGCAGCCTTCTGCAAGATGCTGTACGACAGGCAGCTCACGGTGTCCGCCGGAGGGAACATGAGCATGCGCATCAACGAGCGCGAGGTCATCATCACCCCGTCCGGCAGGAACAAGGGCCTGCTGTCCCCCGACGACATGGTCAAGCTGTCCATCGACGGGGAGGTGCTGTCATCCGGGAAGCCGTCCATAGAGCACAGGTTCCACCTCGCCCTCTACAGGATGAACCCGGAGACCAACGCCATAGTCCACTGCCATCCTCTCAACTGCGTCGCCCTCGCCGTGAAAGGGGCGAAGATGAGGTGCAACCTCACTCCCGAAGGGGCCATCCTCCTGGGAGACGTCCCCATGGTCGGCTACTACACCCCCGGCTCCGAGGAGCTGGTGGAGGCCGTCGCCGAGCAGGGGCACGCCAGGGCCATGCTCATGGAGCGCCACGGGGCGCTGACCCAGGGCAGGACCATAGAGGAGGCGTACAACAGGATGGAGGAGCTGGAGTTCCAGGCGAAGCTGCAGCTCATGGTCGGAGATGCCGAGGACCTGCCGGACGACGAGGTCGAGAAGCTCTCCAGGATGTGATCGATATGACCATACTTGTCACGAAATGGTTCGGCGTCTTCCTCTGCGACGAGAAGAGCGGGAAGATCGTCGACAAGATGCTGATGCCCAAGGACGCGCCGCTGGTCGCGTCCAAGCTGGCAGAGGTCCAGAGGGGAGGCCTTCTGGACGAGGAGAGGGAGCTGGCCGCCAAAGTGGAAGGCAAGCTCGCCGTGTCCGACAGGAGGCAGTCCGAGCTCGGGAAGCCCGAGCTGTTCGACTCCTCCAACATAACGCCGGACAGGTTCGGCTACGACCAGGCGTTCATGCACGAGGTCATGCTGGGCCTCGGGAAGCTCAGGACGTCCGAGCCCATCCCCCGCGACAGGAACCTGGTCCAGGCCATCAGGTGCCTGGACGACCAGATCGCAACGATCAACCTCTACAACGAGAGGCTCCATGAGTGGTACGGGATGCACTTCCCCGAGCTTGCGGACTACGCCCACGACGACAGGTACGCCGAGCTCATCGCCCGCAACGGCGAGAGGGACGGCGTCATCGAGGAGCTGGGCATCGAGATCGAGTCCATCGGAGCTGACATGGACCCCGCGGACATGGACGCCATAAGGGACCTGGCGGACACCCTTTCGAGGCTCTACGACGACAAGTCCCGCACGGAGGCCTACATCGAGTCCATCGTGTCCGTCGCCTGCCCCAACATGTGCGCCATGATCAGCGCCCCGCTGGCGGCCCGCATGGTCTCCCTTGCCGGAGGCCTGGAGAGGCTGGCCTCGCTCCCCTCGTCCACGGTGCAGCTCCTGGGGGCCGAGAAGGCCATGTTCAGGAGCCTGAAATCGGGCAAGAAGGGGCCGAAGCACGGGGTCATCTACCAGCACCCCGACGTCCACCGCGCCCCGTACTGGCAGCGCGGGAAGGTCGCCAGGGCCCTGGCCGGGAAGATCTCCATCGCCGCCAAGGTGGACCAGTACCACGGCGAGTTCATCGGCGACAGGCTGAACGCGGAGTTCGCCGAGAGGGTCGAGGAGATCAAGAGGAAGTACCCCGACCCGCCCAAGAAGCCCCAGAAGGGGAAGAAGCCCAAGGGCAAGGGCGGCAAAGGCCGCAGGCCCAGGGCTCACTGAGCCCCGTTCCTTCAGGCGCCTACGGGCGGATGACCGCCTGGACATGGTGCCGACAACCCCTTTCCCAACCCAACTATTATAATCACGCGGGCAATCAGGTAGACCTGATAATATGAGGTCTGCAACACAGTTTGACCTTCGTATCATTCTCTCCCTTGGGGGAGTGAATCTCCGGCCGTAAACCGGGAAATACAGAAAAAGGATAGTGAGACCAATGTGGGAGATGAAAGAGATCAGAGAGCTGAAAGAGGGAAGGTACGTCAACGTCGATGACGAGCCCTGCAAGATCGTCAAGATCACGACCTCCAAGCCCGGAAAGCACGGATCCGCCAAGGCCAACATCGATGCAGTCAGCATCTTCACCGGCGCCAAGAAGTCCATCGTCGGACCTGTCAGCACCAAGGTGCAGGTCCCCATGATCGACAAGAGGAAAGGACAGGTCCTGTCCATTTCCGGAAACGAGGCGATGATCATGGACCTTGAGACCTTCGAGCAGATCTCGGTCGAAATCAACCCCGATCACGAGCAGCCCGTCGAAGAGGGTGGAGAGCTCCTCTACATCGTCGCAATGGGCAGATACAAGATCATGTGAGGTCTGGTAAAACGTCGTACGGTATCGGATACGCGGGTGCAGAATCGGACTACAACGATGCCGATGCGGTCATCTTCGGGATACCGTACGACCACACCTCCTGCTTCAAAGCGGGAGCCAGGGAGGCCCCTACCGCCATCAGGCGGGCCTCCTACAATTTTGAGGAGATCCATTTCGAGCACGGCCTGAACCAGCCGCGCCTGAACGTCTACGACTACGGGAACTGCGATGACTTCATCCTTCCCGAGGACATGTTCGCCGAAGTGGACTTCGCCGTCGGTCCCGCGATAAGGGACGGCAAGTTCCCCATCTCCATCGGAGGAGAGCATTCTGTCAACATCCCGATCGTGAGGAACTTCGATTCCGACGACATAGCGCTGATATCCATCGATGCGCACCTGGACTCCAGGGACGAGTACCTCGGGACCCCCAACAGCCACGCCTGCATCACACGCAGGGCCGCCGAGCACCTTGGGCTCGAGAACGTTTTCGTGCTGGGCGCCAGGGCCATAGGCGAGGAAGAGCTGGACAGGGACGACCCCGTGCAGTTCATCAGCTCCTACGACATCATGGACAACGGCATCATGTGGGCCATCGAGAAGGCCCTGGACAGCGTGAAGAACGAGAGGATCTATCTGACCGTCGACATCGACGGGATCGATCCCGCCTTCGCGCCCGGCACCGGGACTCCGGAGCCCTTCGGACTGATGCCCATGGATGTCAAGAAGGTCATCAACGCCATCGGCGACAGGCTCGCAGGGTTCGATGTCGTGGAAGTGTGCCCTCCGGCAGACCCCGCAGGGATAACTTCGATCCTCGCTGCAAGGTACATCAACGAGGTCATGGCGGTCCACGCCAAAAACCTCAGGTGCTGAGATCAGCCCTTCATCTCGGCAAGATACCGGACGGCTTCTTCAGAGTACAGCTTGGCGCGCTCGTCGGCCTTCTCCGGATCCGACGATTCGGAATAGATCCTGAAGCATTCCTCCGTGGTGGACGGCCTCAGCAGGACCCATCCGTCGTCGAACAGCACCTTGACGCCGTCCGTTATGTCTGTGCGCTGATCGGACAGCTCCTGGACGAAACGGTTCAGGAGCCCTTTCTTGAGAGCATCCGGACAGTCCACCCTGCCCTTCACCGTGGTGTACCTGCGCAGGCCCTCGACCTGCTTCTCCAGAGGCCCTCCGGCCGCAACGCACTCCAGCATCTTGGCCATGGCCATCCCGCCGTCGCGGCAGCACTGGAACTCGGGGAAGACCATCCCTCCGTTCTCCTCGCCGCCGAAGACGGCCTTGTTCTCGAAGATCTTCCTCACGACGGTATGTGAGCCCACTGCGGTGTACTTCAGGAGGCCCCCGGCCTCTTCCACGGTGTCCTCGACGATCTTCGACGAGCTGACGGGAGTCACCACCTTGCCGGGGCGCGCCTTCAGCATGTACCCGGCCATGACGGCCAGGCTCAGGTCCCCGTCGATGAAGCTCCCGTCGGAGCCTATGAACATGGCACGGTCCCCGTCGCTGTCCATGGCCACCCCGATGTCGGACCCGGTCTCGCGGACCATGGTCATGAGGAGCGACAGATGCTCTTCGGTGAGCTCGCTGGACTCTCCGACCTTCCCGCTCCCGGGATCGGCGTCCAACGTGAACGCCGTGACCCCCAGGGACTTCAGGATGGACGGGACCGTGGCGCAGGACGCGCCGTTGAACAGGCACACGCATGCCTTCAGACCGGCCTTGCGGACGGACTCGGCGTCCACATGGGAAACGACGTCTTCGACGTAATCCGAGGCAGCGGCGCCGTCATGGAACATCTCGCCCGTCTCGGCCCATTCCGCATCGGATATCTCGGTAGCGCAGAACCCGGCGAGGGAAGCCTCGTCCTCCGACGCCACCTCCATGCCGTCCGGGCCTATGAACTTGAAACCGTTGTACTCGGAAGGGTTGTGGGATGCGGTGATCATGACCCCGCCGGTGATGTCGTCATGGGTGCGGACGTAGCTCTGCATCGCAGGCACGGGCAGCATCCCGATGCAGACGACATCGCTCCCGGCGGCCATGATCCCCGAGGACAGGGCGGCCCTGAGCATCTCGCCGGAGTCGCGGGCGTCGACAGCCACGGCTATGCGCTTGCCGTATGTCTTCCCCACGGCCCTGCCTATCTGGAGGGCCGTCTCGGCCGTCAGCTCCGAGTTGACCTTGCCCCTGACCCCGTTTATCCCGAACAATGTCATGGCAGGTCTCAGATCCTCTTGGCGTTGTAGAGTATGCTTATGGTCTCCGAGCAGCTCTTGCAGGTGTCGGCGGCCTCCTCTATGGAGTCGAGCATCCTCAGTGTCAGGGTGGTGGCCCTGTGGTCCATGTCGCTGGTCAGGACGGCCTTCATGATGGACTCGTAGGCCCTGTCCACCCTGCGCTCCTGCTCCTTGACCTCGCGGACGCATTCCATCAGGTCCTCCGAGCCGGATGCCATGGCGGAGATGGCGTTGATCAGCGCGTCGACCTCGGAACGGAGGTCGGAGACCGTGGACGTGAACATCTCCAGGACGTGCACGGGCACGAAGGCGTTGATGTCCATGATCAGCTGCAGGTGTATGCCGGCCTGCTTGCACCAGTTGGCTATGCCGTCGGACTTCTTGACGAAATGGAGGAAGTCCTCCCTGTCCTGGGGCCCGAGCTCGCCTATGCTCATCTGGTTGCACAGGCTCTCCTCCAGGCCGTCGGCCTCGTGCTCCAGCACGTTGAGCCTCTGGATGGCCTTCGATGCCGCGGAGTTGTTGCCGGACTCCATCGCCGTGAAGGCGTAGCCGAGCTCCGTCACGCAGTCCAGGACCGCGATGGCGTGCTCGTGCATCCCCTTCTGGAGGACGCCCTCTTTCCTCTTTCCGAACCACCCGATTATGTTCTTCGCATCTTCACTCAAGCTTAATCTCCTCCTCTATCCCTGATTCGGGCCTATCGAACATCACAATCGCCTTGCGATTGAAATCGAGGCGCACCCGGGAGCCCACTTCCGGGACCTCTTCATCTGAATCTATGTTGTACTCCACGCTGTCCCTGCTGGACGCCACCGTGCGGATCCTCCAGTAGGTCCCCATGAAGACCGTGGCCACGACCTCGGCCTCCAGGCCCTCGTCGGAGGTGTAAACGTGCTCCGGACGGACGGATATGACCACGGGGTCGCCCAGCTTGAAATCTGTCCTGGAGGCTTTGATCTCGTAGCCCCCTCTCAGGGTGACCTTGGTCTTCCCGGTCTTGGACTTGTCCGACACCGTGCATTCCAGCAGATTGGTCTCGCCGATGAAGTTGGCGGCGAATATGGACTTGGGGTTCCTGTATATCTCCAGCGGAGAGCCGATCTCGGCTATGGCCCCGTAGCGCATCAGGACGATCCTGTCGGAGACGGACATGGCCTCCTCCTGGTCATGGGTCACGTGCATCACGGTGATGCCCAGCTTCTTGACCAGCCTGCGGACCTCGTACCTGAGCTCCATGCGGACACGGGCGTCCAGCGCGGACAGGGGCTCGTCCAGCATCAGCATGCGCGATCCGGATGCCAGCGCCCTGGCGATCGCCACCTTCTGCTGCTCCCCTCCAGAGAGCTCCTCGGGGATCATCCCTGCACGGGACAGCATCCCGACGAGCTCCAGGTATTCCGTGGAAAGGGATTCCATCGCCTCCTCGCCCTGGTCCTTGACGCGGGGGCTGTAGGCGACGTTCTCCTTCAATGTCATGTGCGGGAACAGGGCGATGTTCTGGAACACGTATCCCACGTCCCTGTCCTCCATGGGGATGCCCGTCACGTCCTTCCCGTCGACGTAGACCTTCCCCTCGGTGGGGGTCCAGATCCCGGAGATGACCTTGATCAGAGTGGTCTTCCCGCAGCCGGACGGTCCGAGGATTGTGATGTACTCCCCGTTGTTGATATCGAGGTTGATGTCTCTGACGGCATAGAAATCGCCGAACCTCATCGAGACGTGCTCAAGCCTTATGCGACCCATGTCAATCCAACCTCATCTCTTCCTCAAGCCCGCTGGGAGGTATGGCGAACACGGAAGCCTTGGAGGGCTGCCATCCGATGTCGACCTCGTCCCCCGCCGCGTAGTCGTCGTATCTCCTGTTAGGGAGCTTCGCGGATATCAAACCGATGCCTTCCACCGCGATCTCCACGGTCACGGTGACGCCTTCGTACAGTATGCGCTCCACACGGCCCCTGCAGAACACGTGCCCTTGGGGCTCTTCGTCCTTGGAGATCCTCGTGAACCCCACCTTGACCGTCAGGACGGCATCCTCCCCGACGGGGATATCGGACCCGCGGGCCTCGAACCTTGTGCCGGCCTCTGTCTCGATGACGGTCGAGTCCGGGCCGCTGGACACCACCTTGCCGGTGATGATGTTGGAGCGCCCCACGAAATTGGCCACGAACGGGGTGGCGGGGTTCTCGAACACGTCCCTGGGTGTGCCGAACTGGACGATGCGCCCCTTGCGGATGACCGCTATCCTGTCGGCCATCTCCAGGGCCTCGTCCTGGTCGTGCGTGACATGTATGCATGTGAGGCCCATGTCCTTGGCCATGGACCTGAGCTCCTTCCTCAGGTTGATCCTGAGCCTCGCATCGAGGGCTCTCAGGGGCTCGTCCAGCAGGAGCACCTTGGACCCGGACGCCAGGGCGCGGGCCAGCGCTATGCGCTGCTGCTGCCCTCCGGAGAGCTCTCCCGGCTTCCAGTCGGCCTTCTTCTCCAGATGGACCATGTGGAGCATGCTCCTGACGATCTGCTTGGAGCTGTCCGCGGGCCACTTCTTGATCGTGGGCGCGAACATCACGTTGTCGTAGACGCGGAGATGCGGGAACAGGGCGTATGTCTGGGAGAGCATGGTCGCGTTCCTGGAGTCTATGGGCTCGTCGGTGACGTCGCGGCCGTCCATGAGCACCCTCCCCGAATCGGGCTGGGTGAGGCCGCATATCATCCTCATGCAGGTGGTCTTCCCGGCGCCCGTGGGGCCGAGGATGCAGACGTACTCCCCGTCGGCTATCGTCAAAGACAGATGGTCCGCGGCCACTGAGCCGTCGAACTCCTTGCAGAGGTCCTGCAGCTGTATCTCAGGCATTCTTCTTCGACCTCCCTGTGACTATCCTGATGGCGAGCATCAGCACGAAGCAGATGACCACGAGGATCATCGAGCATAAGGCCGCTTCCGAGTACAGCCCGTCCGAGACGAGATTGGTGATGTAGATCGGGACCGTGTTGACGCTGTCGCTGATGGCGATCGTCGCTCCGGTCTCCCCCAGGCTCCTGGTGAACGCCAGGATCCCTCCGGCGATGACCGCCGAATGGACAATGGGGAACAGCACGCGCCTGAACGCCTGGAACGGCTTGGCGCCCAGGGTCATCGCGACCTCCTCGTATGCCGGGTCCACCTCCTCTATCGCTCCGATGAGGTTCCTGACAACCAGCGGATAAGTGAACGAGATGTGCCCCAGTATGACCAGCACCAGGTCGGAGGCCCCTCCAGACCCGATCCCGCCCCAGAACAGCGCCAGTGAGAAGCCGAGGGCTGTGGTGGGGATGATCAGCGGGACGTTCACCAGATCGTCCAGGACGGCCGCCTTGTGCGTGCCCCTGTGCCTGGCGATGTACATGGCCATCGGGATCCCGAAGATGATGTCCGCTATGACGGCCACGCCCGCTACCAGGAACGAGACGCCGATGGAGCTCATCAACATCCCATAGTCCATCTCCGGGATCGGCTCCGTCAGATACATGAATATGTAGAATGCGGGAAGGAGCACCACGATGAACAGGAACCCTATGGTCAGGACGTCCTTGAGCTTGGGAAGGGGCCCTCTGCTGACCTTCCTGCCGATGGCGGGCCAGACCTTGGTCATCGGGAACCTGAAGCCCTTGATGAGCTTCTTCGCCACCACCAGGATGAGCAGCGCCAGCACGATCATGATCACGGAGATCAGGATCTGGGCGCCCATCATCTCATCGGGGGTGTAGATGGACTCGTCGCTCTTCAGCCAGCTGATGAACGACGGGCCCGTGAAGAACGACGACTCCACGCCCATGATGGACAGGGCGATGTACGTCCCTCCGGTCTCGGAAAGGGACCTGGCGAAGCACAGGACGAACCCTGTGGCCAGCCCGGCCCTGAAGAGGGGGAGGGTGATGGTGCGGAAAGCGGTCCAGCGCGATGCCCCCAGCGTCATCCCGGCAGTCTCGTAGTTGGGCTCGATCTGCTCCAGGATAGCGGAGAGCGAGCGCACCATGTACGGATAGGTGAACAGGATGTGCAGGAGGATCATCATCGCATAAGGCGACAGGTTCAGCCCCAGGCCCGGGATCGCAATCCCCTCGGGGCAGGTCCAGAACATCAGGACCGATATCCCCAGCACGGCGGTGGGGAACGCCAGGGGCATGTCCAGCAGGGTGTCGAGCCATTTCTTCCCGGCGAAGTCCTTGCGGATCATGATCCACGCCATGGGGAGCCCCACGATCACATCGATCACCGTCACGATGAGCGCGATGCTGAACGAGTTGTAGACGGCGGACAGGATCGTGTCCATGATGGCGCCGTTGTTCATCACCTGGTCGACGACTCCCCAATCGGTGACGAGCTTGGTCACGACGAAGATCGACGGGACCACTATAATGAATATGAATAAGGCGCAGGCGAAAACGAACCAGGCGTCGCGGACCTTCCGGCTCCCCGACATCTCGTCCAGTCTATCGATGAGCGACAGCGGAACACCGTCCTCAGAACGGCCCCGCGGCGGAGCCGACGTGGTCAGGATAACGGTCTTCTGTCTGTCCCTCGGACGAGGTCGCTGGCATCGCCATGAGCATCGATCATGATGAGCCAATCTTCTGATAAAAAGCTGTTGGACGCTCAGCGGACGACGTTCCAGGACGCGACCACGACTTCCGCGGAATAACGCGAGATGCCGTTGTCGGACACGGTGGACGCCAGGTCTCTGGCGTACCCCTCCGCGTCGGATCCCTTGGGGCAGAGCGCCAGCATGGCGCTCACGAGGTCCTCTTCCGGGCATTCCATGTCCGCGGAGAGCGTCTCGAAGCGCACGTCCCTGCCGGAGCCCCTCAGGGCGCTGACGATCCCCCTGGAGTCCGGGAACCCGGGCAGCGGCGACCCCGATCCGGTGCTGCGGAGGAGCGCCTTCACGAGCTTTCTCCTGTCGCTCCTCACAGGTATGACCGCTATGCAGCTCCTGGACGACACGGTCTCCATCCTCAGCAGGGAGTTGATGTCGAAGCACAGGCGGGACGGGGATATGATGCAGGCATCGTAGAGCCCCCTGGACGGGACGTAGGAGTTCCAGTCCTTCTCCATGAGCTCCGTCCTGCATCCGCCCTGGACGGCGGCGCGGGTCCTCTCCAGGGATTCCTGGCGGATGTCCATGCAGACCATCACGCGGACGCTCTTGGACAGCGCGCCAGCGAACTCCCCCTTGCCCGATGCCACGGACATCACGCAGTCGTCCTTGGACAGGAATCCTTCCGACAGGAGGCGCGACACCGCCATGCCGGGGATGGGGCCGTACTCGGAGCCTTGGGTCATTCCGTCTCCTTGGGCTTGGCCTGGGCCTCGATCCATGCCCTGATGTCCGATTTACGGGTCGATCCGATCCCGAAATGGTCCGAGAACTTCTTCGTGGTCGTGAGCTCCATGGTCTGTCCGGACTTCTTGGCGGACACGAAGCCCATCTCGACGAGCTTGTGGACGTCGTCGTAGGTCCTGGGCCCGCGGGCCTTGAACAGCTCCGACTGGAGCACAGGCTGGTTGTAGGCTATGGTGGACAGGGTCCTCATGACCCCTCCGGACATCTCCGCCTTGGCGAACATGCCGGTGTAGTCGGAGTACTCCGGGCGGAGCATCATCCTGAACTCGTTGCCGGCCTTGGATATGATTATGGCCGAGTCGCGCTCGTCGTACTCGCGCCTGAGGTCCATCAGGGCGGTGCGCAGGTCCTCCTCGGGGATGCCGGTCTTGGCCGCCATGTCCGGGAGGCTGAGCCCCTCGGCGCTGGAGAACAGCGCGGCCTCCACCGCGCACTTGACGTTCACCTCAGATCACCGCCTCGGGGATCCTTCCGCCGGGGGCGGCGTCCTCGAGGGTGCCGGAGGTCCATTCGGTCTTGATCTCCAGCATTATCTCCCCGCCGGGCAGGACGTCCTGCCAGACGTCGAGCTTGCCGTCCCTCACCAGGTGCAGGACCGATACGAACACGGTCAGGTTCTCGGAGAGGCTGCCGGTGTACAGGTCGCGGATGCTGATCTGCCCGGTGCCGAGCTTCTCGATGCGCTTCCAGACGGCCTCGATGTCCTGCTCGTCATCCTCCTCGTGGGCCTTGTTCTCGAACTTCTTGGGCTCCTTGGCCCTGAGCTCGGCGCGGACCCTCTCCCTCTCCCTCTGGATCTCGATCTCCTTCCTCGCGTCCTCGAAGGCGTCGATGAGCTCGTACATGGTGACCGGGCGGGTGGGCTCCCTCTTGTATGCTTCCCTGAAGGAGACCTCGGGGACGTACATGGGCTCGTCGTCGTAGAAGAAGGAGTCGTCGATCTCCTCGACCACGGGCTCCGCGGGAGGCTCGCTCCTGACCCTCGTGCATTCCGACTGCATCCTGAGGATGCGCCATGCCATCAGCAGCAGCTTCCCTGCCACGATCATGTCGAACCTGTCCGAGGACACCTTGGCCTCGTACATCCTGACGAACTCCGAGAGGTCGATCTCCCAGGGGTCGATCCCGTTCTCCAGGACCAGGCTGAACACCGCGCGGATCGATTCGTCCACCGGGTCCTGCAGCCTCTCGCCGCTCTCCGTCTTGGAGAGAATGTCCATGTATCCGCCTATGCGCCTGAGCGACTCGCCGTCGTCGGCCAGCGCCCTGTGGAACAGCAGGTGCTGCTCCAGATCCTCCATCCTAGTGTACCCATCCATTTCACTCTGCCTCCTTCTGACGCCTCATGGCCTCCTCTTCGTAGCGGGAGACCTCTGCGAGGTCGGGCTGCATGATGACCTTGCTGATGCCGCTGGGCGGCCTGGTCACTCCGATCAGGTGATCGGCGAGGGTCAGCGTGACCTTCCTAAGCGAGACCTGTATGAACTGGGCCTTGGCAGAGCTCTCCTTCACCCTGCGGGCCACCATCTCGGCGTTTATGGAGTCCAGGAACATGTCCACCTCGTCCAGCACGTAGAAGGGCGAGGGCTGGTGCTCCTGTATGGCGAATATGAAGGACAGCGCCGTCAGGGACTTCTCCCCTCCGGACAGCGCCTCCAGCCTCAGCAGCTTCCCGTTGCGGGGCTTGGCGTTGATCAGGAGGCCTCCGGAGAACGGGTCGTCCTCGTCCTCCAGCCCCATGAACGCCTCTCCGCCGCCGGAGAGCTGGGCGTATATCGCCTTGAAGTTCTCGTTCACTGCGTTGTACGACTGCATGAAGAGCCCCTTCTTCTTCGATGTGAGGGACTCCATCAGGGAGGTCAGCTCGGAGATGTGCCTGTTGAGGCTCTCCACCTCCGCGTTGAGCCCGTCCAGGCGGGCCTTGCGCTCGTCGTACTCCTCTATGGCCCTGAGGTTCACGTTGCCCAGGGAGCCCATGATCGTCTCCTGGGCCCTTATGGTGCGGCGGATCTCCTCCTCGGAGGGGATCGGCTGGGCCACCTCGAACCCGATGCCGGCCACCTCGGCCTTGAGCTCCTCCACGGCCTGGGCCGCCTGTATGGCCTGGGCCTTGAACGACTCCATGGACGCGGAGGCGTTCTCGATGTCCTTGGCGAGCTCCCTTATCTGGGAATCGAATCCGTACTTGTCCGCCACCAGGGCGTCCTTGCGGTTGCGAAGGTCGGCGATCCCGCTCTCCATCTCCGCCTCGATGGACCTGAGCGCCTCCAGGTCGATCCTGGCGCGCTGCAGCAGGCCCTCGTTCTCCGCTATGACCGCTTCATCGGAGGCTATCGCCCTCTCCACGGAGTCCAGCTGTATCTGGAGGGACTCGTTCTGCTTCCCGTACCCGGCGATCTCGGTGTCGATCCCGCCGATCTGCAGGGAGATGTCGGAGACCGCTCCCTTGAGCTTGAATATCCTGTCCCTGACGGCCTGTATCCTGGCCTGGAGGTCCGCGGGCGCGATCTCGGCCATCCTGGCCTTTATCCTGTTGCGGCTCTCCGTGAGCGAGGACATGCGCTCGGAGATGTCCCCGAAGGAGGTCCTGGCCGAGTCCAGCTCGGAATCGGCCTCCTTTATCCTCTCCCCGGCTGCGGACAGCTCCTTGGAGGCGGCGGCGCGGGACTTCTCCAGCTCGGCCACCCGGCCCTTCAGCTGGGCCATCTGCTCCCTCTGCTCCATGCCGGAGGAGGCGTTGCGCCTCATCTCGTCGTCGATGGCGCGGATCTCGTCCCTGACCTGCCTGAGCTTGTACCTGACGTCGTCGAGGGCCTCGCTCGCTTTCCTGAGCCTCTCGCCGGTCTCGGCCAGCTTGTCCTCGGAGGCGGCCCCGAACTTCAGCATGTTCTGGCCGATGTTCCCTCCGACCATGGCTCCGGAGGCCTCGATGAGCTCCCCGGACTTGGTGACGATCCTTATTCCGCCCATGATGCGCCTGGCCACGTCCATGTCCCTGACGACCAGGGTGTCGCCGAACACGTACCAGAACGCGTTGTAGTACTTGCTGTCGAAATCGATCAGGTCTATGGCGTAGCCCTCCGAGTCCTTGACGCTCATGATGGCCTTCGCCCTGGGCTTCCCGCCCATCATCTTGGTGAGGGGCAGGAACGTGACCCTGCCGAGCTTCTCCTTCTTGAGGTACGAGATGGCGTCTGCCGCCACCTGGTCGTCGTCCACGACGACTGCGGTCATCTTCCCGCCCGCTGCCACGGACAGCGCGGTCTCGTATCCGGGCTCCACGGAGGCGAGCTCCTGTATGGTCCCGTGGATGCCGTGCATCTCTCCGCGGTTCCTCAGCGCCAGGATGGCGTCCACTGCGGCGCTACCGCGGTTCACGCGGTCGGACACCTTCTTCTCCGCCTGGAGGGCGTTGTACTCCCCGTCGATGCGCTTGTACGCCGCGTTGAGCTCGGCCTCCTGCTTCTCCAGCTCGGCCTCCTTGCGCTTGGCCTCCAGGATCCTGTTCCCGAAGTCCTCGCTGCTGGGCCCGGCCTCCGCCTTCAGCTGGTCGATGCTCCACTTGGCGTCCTTGACCTCGAAATCGATGTTCTGAATCTTCTCGTTGAGCACTGCGAAGGACGAATGGGCCTCTTCGGAGGCCATCTCGGCCTTGGCGAGCCTTCCCTGGGCCTCCCTCAGCTCTGCGGAGCAGCCCTCGAATTCCGCTTCCGCGGAGACGAGCTCCTCCTGCAGCCTCTTGCTCTCCTCCCCGGTGCCGGCGATGGACTCGGATATCTCGGACTCCTCCTTGGAGGCCGCCTCCAGGTCCGCCTTTGACGATTCCAGCTTCTCCGTGAGGGTCTGCCTGTCCTGCCTGAGGCTGTTGACCTCGGCGTTGTTGCGGGCCATGGACTCCTCGAAGCTCTCCTTGAAGGACCTCTGCTCCTCGATGTCGGCCTCTGCGGACTCCTTGCGGTCCTTCTTGGTAGCCAGGTCGATCTTCGCCTGCTCGATCTTGGACTTGAGCTCCCTGTACTCCGGTCCGATCTTGGAGGCGATCTCTTCCTCCACGGCCTTGATGTCCATCTCCGTGCCGGCCCTGCGGGCCTCCAGCTCGGTGCGGGACTGCTTGTCCTCTTCGATCTTCTTGTTGATGCGCTCCACATGCCCCTGCACGGACTCCAGCTTGGACTGCTCGATCTGCAGCCTCCTGTGGGTGTACTGGGCCTTGGCCATCTCCAGGGCGCTCTGCGCCTTTATGTAAGCCTCGGCGTCCTGCCTGTCGCGGGCCAGCCTCTCCACCTGGTGGGAGAGCTCCTCGACGATGATGCCGATCCTGTCCAGGTTGACCTCTGCCTCCTGCCTCTCACCGCGGGCGCGGTCGATGTCCGCGTCGAAGCTGGCGATGCCGGAGATGGCGTCGATGATGCGCCTCCTCTCCATGGACCCCATCTGGACGATGCGGGTGACGTCTCCCTGCTGGACGAGGTTGTATCCGTCCGCGCTTATCCTGGCCTTGGTCAGGAGGGTGTCGAACTCGGACATGGTGGACTTGCGGTCGTTGACGAAGAAATAGGAGCTGTAATCGGTGCCGTTGTCTGAAAGCTTGACGTGGCGGGTGAGGCGGACGGTGTCGTCGTCCCAGGGCATTATGCGGTCGGTGTTGTCGAACACCAGGGACACCCTGGTGAACGATGCCTTGCCCTTCCCCTTGCCTCCATCGAAGATAAGGTCGGTGAGCTTCCCCGCGCGGACGGCCTTGGAGCTCTTCGGCCCGAGGACGAACAGGATCGCGTCGGTGATGTTCGACTTGCCCGATCCGTTCGGACCGGTCACTGCGGTGTACCCCTCCATGAGGGGGACCGTGAGCTTACCGCCGAAGGATTTGAAATTCTCCATCTCGACTGCTTTCAAATACAACCTTTGCACCCCATGCGACGCGGGGCATCTTCCCGCGTCCTTCGATACGCTTCCGGATGCGCGTCCGTTTCCCTTCACGCGGGCGCGCGCATATCATAAGAGCGAAGGCGTGCGCGATATTTAATATACAGGGTGCCGGCCAACGGAATACCGGAAGCTGGCGGACAGTCCTGCCGGGTCATCTGGACTCGGAGATGAGCTTCGGGATCTCGGCCACGGAGCCGAGGGTGACCGTGGGGCTCTTGTCCCATGCGTCGGCCATCTCCTTCGACGTCTCCCCCGACAGCACCAGGATCGACTGGGTCCCGGCGTCCGCCGCCATGGCGATGTCGGTGTACAGGCGGTCGCCGACCATGACCGTGTCCTCGGGGGCCACGCCCATCTCGCGGGCGGCCATCTCGAGCATCAGGCGGTTGGGCTTCCCGATGATCTCCGCAGTGGTCTGGCACATCTGCTCGAAGAGCCTTATGAACGGCCCGATGTCGATATCGTAGCTGTCCTCCGTGGGGCACAGGTCGTCGGGGTGCGTGGCTATGAGCTCGGCGCCGTCCGACAGGAAGCGGTAGGCCTTGTTGATCTTGTCGTAGGTGATCGTGGTGTCGAATGTCAGCATCACGATGTCTGGGTCTTCGTCGGTCAGCTGGATGCCGGCAGCCTTGATCTCCTCTATGACATCGGGCACCGCCACGGCGTAGACCTTCTTCCCGGGGCGCTCGGTGAGGATGTACCTTATGGTGGCTATCGTGGACGTGAGGATGTTCTCCATCTCCACGTCGAAGCCGAGGCGGGTGAGCTTCTGCAGGTAGAACCCGCGCCCGTGAGCGGAGTTGTTCGTCAGGAACACGAACGGGATGCCGTTGTCCTTCAGGTAGCCTATGAACTCCTTGGCGCCAGGAATGGGCTCCCCGCCCTTGTATATCGTTCCGTCCATGTCGATCATGAATGCTCCGAACCTCATTGCATCGCCTCCTTCACTATGCGCATCGTCTCCCTGAGCGATTCGCGCGACTGCTTGTTGTAAATGGTTGCAGCGGGATGGAACGCGGGGATGAACCTGACCTTCTTCCCGGCCACGTCTATCAGGACCTCCCTGTTGACGATCTCGGACATCTTGCCCTCGAACCCCATCAGGTCCCTGCATGCCGATTTCCCCAGCCCTATCACCAGGACGGCATCGGATATCTCGGAGTCCAGGAAGGGTCTGCAGGCCTCCATCTCCTCTTTGGTGGGGTCCCTGTTGCCCGGCGGCCTGCATTTGACCGTGTTGGTTATCAGGACGTCCTCCCTGGAGAAGCCTGCTTGGAGCATCATGTCCGAGAGTATCTTCCCGGACTTGCCCACGAACGGCTTCCCCTGGAGGTCCTCGTTCTCTCCCGGGCCCTCGCCGACGAACACTATGCGCGACGAAGGGTCCCCGTCCGGGAGGACCATGTTCGTGCGGCCCTTGCACAGGCCGCACAGCTCACAGTCCTCCGGAGGCCTCATCTCTTCACCAGTTCGGATGCCCTGACGAGGGGACGGAACTGAACGTCGATGCTTGCCAGGTTCTCCGCTCCGCCGCCCTCGCGGTCGATGACGGAGATCACGTAGGACACCTCGGCCCCGGCCTGGCGGAGCGTCTCGATGGCCTTCATGCTGGATCCGGCGGTGGTGATGACATCCTCCACCACAAGGACCTTGTCGCCCTCGTGGAGGTCTCCCTCGATGAGCTTCCCGGTGCCGTGGTCCTTCTTCTCCTTGCGGATCATGACGTAGGGGATCCCGGTCTCGAGGGACAGCGCGGTGGCGAGCGGGACGGAGCCCAGCACGACGCCGGCGATCCTGTCGGCCTGGATGCCCTCGGACCTCATCTTCTCGGCCATGAGCCTGGCGATGAGCTTCAGGACCTCGGGGTTGGTGCTGGCCTTCTTGATGTCTATGTAGTAGTCGCTCTTGGCGCCGGATGCGAGTGTGAACTCGCCGAACTGCAGCGCCCCGCAGTCCGTAAGTGCTTGTGAAAGCTCGCTCATTTGAATCACCAGGGTTCTTTCTTGAGGCCCATCTTGTACCCGATTATGTTGACCAGCCTGTGGATGGCGAACATTATCACCAGGATGAATATCAGCGCGCAGATGTGCCATCCCTCGATGTAGTTGGCGTAGACCCAATCGGGGAAGAACAGCGCGGTCACCAGGAACGCCCCTATGACGAAGTCGTACTGGTCCAGGACAGGGGCCTTCTGCCCCCTCTCCATGCCGAGGCGCCTCTTTATGAAGGCTCCGCAGAGGTCTCCGAGCACGGCGCCGAAGGCCAGGCAGGCCAGGACGCCCACGTTGCTCCAGAACGGTCCGAAGCCCCAGTAGTTCTCGGGATCCCAGATGGACGAAATCCCTATGAGGATCAGCCCGAACAGGATCCCCGAGAAGGCTCCTCCGAAGAAGCCCCTCCAGGATTTCCCGTCTCCGAAGATCCTCTTCCCCCTCCAGGACCTCCCGAAGTCCATCTTGGTCTTCCCTCCGAACACGACAGCAGCCGAGTTCGGGAGCATGGCGGGGAGGAAAAGCCAGATTCCTGTGAACATTATCGCGATGACTCCGAGGACATCCATGGGTATACCGCCACCGCCATCTCCGCGGATGTTGTAAAACTTTACGGGAGCGCCGCGCCAGCCTTAACTACCATAAGCCGATGGCATCAGCATGATAGTGCTGGACAGCTCCGCGTTCTTCTCGATGGACGTCCTCCCGGAGGAGGACCACGTGTGCCCGCCGGGCGTCATCAAGGAGCTGGAGAAGTACGAGGACCCCAGGCTCGCGCTGTGGGGGGACATGATCCGCGTCTCCGACTGCTCCAAGGAGTCCCTGGAGAAGGTCGAGGAGGCCGCGAAGAAGACGGGCGACATAGGGCGCCTGTCCCCCGTGGACAAGACCGTGGTCGCCCTGGCGCTGGACGTGGACGGCACCATATGGTCCGACGACTACTCCATCCAGAACGTCGCGCGCACACTGGGGCTCGGCTTCAAGCCCGTGGGCATGAAGGGCATCCAGAAGGTCGTGAAATGGAACTACCAGTGCATCGGATGCCGTAAATGGTACAAGGAGAAGCTCCCGGAGTGCCCCATATGCGGATCGCAGATGAAGGGATGCAGGCGGAAACGATCAAGGGAAGATTCTCTTGCATCTGATCAGGTTGCCGAGCCTGCGCTGGCCGAGGACGTTCATGCAGAAGCATGTGGACCGCTCCGACCTGAACCCGAACGCATCGGCGAGCTTCTTGTTCTTGGCGGCGATCTTGAGGGGCTTCTCCAGCACGTGCCTCCATTGCGTCTCGTAATCGGACAGCGGAGAGCTGGACGAGATGTTGGCTCCCGCGACGGTCCCGCAGATCCTTCCGGCGATCATCGCCAGGGGGATGCCTCCGCCGTTGACGGAGATGACCTGCCCTGCCGCATCGCCGACGACCATCCCGTTTCCGGCGACGGTCTTCGCTATCGGCCCTTCGCTGGGGACGTACTTGCCCTCGAGCTTGCAGTCGACCTGGAACCCGTTCTTCTTGGCGAAAACGTCGAAGAAGTCGGACAGGGCTCCGCTGGCGAACTTGGGGGAGAACCCGACGCCGATGTTGGCCCTTCCGTCCTTGGGGATTATCCAGCTGTATGCGCCGGGGGCTATGTCTCCGAAGAACATGTGGAGATAGGGCTCGAAATCCCCCTTGACCTGTGCCGTGACGGCCGGATAGGGGTTCCTGTTGCGGGGGAGGCCCAGGTTCTGAGCGACCCTCGACCCGGGACCGTCGGCCCCGATGATGACCTTGTACCGGATGTCCCCCTGGGAGGTCTTGGCCACGCCGTTCTCGATGCTGCGGAACTGGCAGCTCTTGACGAGCTCGGCTCCATCCTCGCAGGCGAGCCTGGCCAGATACTGGTCGAAGCGGTCGCGGTCGGTGGTGTATCCCGCATGGTCCAGGACGGTGACCTTCCCCTTGGGGTCGATGAGCTTGATACCGATGGTGTCGAGGCAGCGGAGCTCCTTCGGGATGTCGAAGAGCGACTCCCCGTCCGTGAGGTTGGGGAACATGAGCTGGATCTCCTCGAGGCTGGGCATGAACTCGCCGCACCTCACGGGAACGCCCACTTCCGGGCGCTTCTCGATCATCATGACGCTGGCGCCCGACCGGGCGGCGAACCTTGCGGCGGTGCTTCCGGCGGGGCCGGAGCCGACCACTAGAACATCGACTTCGTTCCTGTCCATAATATCACCTGTCGCGGCGGATGACATAGTCCGCCAGGTCGATGAGGGAATCCTTGTAAGGAGAATCGGGAAGGACGGACAAGTACTGCTTGGCGGCGGCGATGTACTCCTCGGCCCTCGAGGTGCAGCGCGCCACGGCGTCGGTGGTCCTGATGAGGTCGATCGCCTCATGGACGTCGTCCGTGGTGACGTCGACCTTCTCGAACAGGGCCTTTATCCTGTCGCCTGCGACAGGGTCCTCCATGGCGTAGATTACAGGGAGCGTGGGCTTGCCCTCGATCATGTCCGTGCCGACCAGCTTGCCGGTGTTCCTGCTGTCTCCGACGACATCCAGTGTGTCGTCCATGATCTGGAACGCCAGTCCGAGAGTGAACGCGTAGTTGCCGAGGGCATCCATCGTCTCCGTGTCGGCATTGGCGATGGCCGCGCCGGACCTCATGGAGGCCTCGAAGAGCTTGGCGGTCTTCCCGGTGATGATGGTGATGTAGTCCTCCTCTGTGACGTTCGATGCGTGCTCGAAGTCCTTCTGGACGAACTCTCCCGCCCCCATGGAAGCGGACGCCTCCACGACGAACCCCACGATCTGGGGAGCTGCGGAAGCGAGCAGGCGGAAACCCATTGCGAACATGTAGTCGCCTGCGATGATGGCCTTGGTTATCGTGTAGGCCTTGTGGAGCGCCTTCTTCCCGCGCCTGACATCGCCTTGATCGTTGATGTCGTCGTGGATGAGGGTGGCGCTGTGGATGATCTCGAAAGCGGATCCCACGTCTATGGCCTTGCTGACGTCCTCGCCTCCGCACACCTTGTATCCGAGTATGCACAGAGAGGGCCTGAGCCTCTTGCCTCCGGAGGATATGACGTATTGGCACATCTCCGTCAGCTCGTCGTTCTCCGACTCGAGGTTCTCCATCATGAGATCCTCCACCCGGGAGAGCTCATCGGCTATGCAAGAGTGCCATTGCTGGGTCATCGGCGTTGAATCACGGTAACGTACTTAAAGGTTGGTCGGAGCCAAGACCTTAGCATCGAAATTCTGGAGAATGAAGGTAAGGGGTTTGGGTAAGGGGTTTATCGATCGCACTCAGAATCCGAAGAGCACAGAGGCTGCGGACTCGCAGTATCCTAAGATCAGGTCGGGGTAGACTCCCAGGATGATGACGAATGCTACGCAGATCGCGATTCCGATGATGAATGCAGTCGGCACCTTGACCTTCTCGGTGGACTCTCCCTTCTCGACGTACATCGCCTTGACGACCCTCGCGTAGTAGTACAGCGAGATGGCCGAGTTCAGGATGGCGATGAAGGCAAGCCAGACCCACTGGGAAGTCACACCGTTCACATCTCCGATGGCGGAGGAGAACAGGAGG
The DNA here is from genome assembly GCA_963605395.1 of Firmicutes bacterium CAG:194. GTDB lineage: Archaea > Thermoplasmatota > Thermoplasmata > Methanomassiliicoccales > Methanomethylophilaceae > Methanoprimaticola. The sequence goes on along the minus strand of CAVCVB010000001.1, from coordinate 32,455 downwards.
AACTTCGAGGTGAATCCTGCGAGCGGGGGGATTCCTGCCAGAGAGAACAGGAACAGCATCATTGCGGCTGCGAGGAACGGAGCCCTCTTGGCCAGTCCCTTGTAGTCGGAGATCTTCTCGCCGACACCGGCGCAGATGAGCGCACCGACGACGAGGAAGGCTCCTCCCTTCATGAACACGTGGGTGAACATGTGGAAGATACCGGCGCTGAGAGCGTACTCGGACATGACGGCCATGACGATCAGGATGTAACCGGCCTGGGCGATGGAGGAGTACGCGAGCATCCTCTTGATGTTGTTCTGTGCGATGGCGACGACGTTTCCGACGGTCATGGTGAAGGCCGCGATGATGGCGAAGAGGTACTGGACCTCCTCGCCGCAGATCTGGGCGCATGCCGTTCCGGCGACGAACATGACCAGGAAGATCTGGAAGAAGACGGACAGTCCCATCTTCTTGGATCCTGTGGCCAGGAACATCGACACGGGCGAGGACGCTCCCTCGTACACATCGGGTGCCCACATGTGGAAGGGCACTGCGGCGATCTTGAATCCGTAACCGGCGACCATGCAGACCAGCGCGATGGCGAACATCCAGTTCATTCCATCGAGGGCCACGGTGTCGGCGATAGCTGCTATCTCGGTGGTCCCGGTGAGGCCGTAGAGCATAGAGATACCGTAGATCGTCAGAGCGGTGGACATTCCACCGATGATGACGTACTTGACTCCTGCCTCTGCAGCCCTGCCGTCCTTCCTCTTCATGGTGACGAGGGCGTAGGACGAGATGCTGGTGAGCTCGACACCGACGAAGATGGTCAGCAGGTCGGAGGACCCGGCGACGAACATCATACCGGTGGCGGCTCCCATGATCAGGGCGTAGTATGCTCCGACGTGGAGCCTCGTGGTCTCGACGCTGGCGTTGGACACGAGGATCGCCAGGAACAGCACGATCTGGAAGAGCAGCACCATCAGGCCGGTGTACGCGTTGTAGGCGTAGGCACCCATGGTCTCGCCGGTCCATCCGTCGGTCAGCATCATGATGTTGACGAAGAAGGACACGACTGTGAAGATCAGGGCGACCGCCCATGTCGCGGTGTTCCTCTTTCCGAGGAACTGGACCGCGGGCATGATGAGCGCACCGACGAGCAGGACGATCAGGGGTGCGATGGCTGTGTAGTCACCGAATATGCTTGTGAAATCCATCAGAGCACCTCCATAAGGGTGTCAATGTAGGGTTCGACGAAGGAGAGGGCTCCATCGGGCCAAACTCCGTACAGGGCGATCAGGACCACGAGGACGGCCAGGGCCACGAACTCGGGCTTGCTGACGTCGTGGACGTGCTCCAGGTCGATCTTGGTTGTCTCAGGCCCGAAGAGGGTCTTCTGCATAGCCCACAGGTAGTATCCTGCGGTCAGCATCAGGGTCAGCAGGCAGAAGAGGATCAGCCACAGCATGTTCTCGCTCTGGACGAACTCGTAGAATCCGTAGACGAGAGGGAACTCTCCCCAGAATCCGACGAGACCGGGCAGTCCGAGGGATGCCATGAATCCGATCATCATGAACGTGGCGAACACAGGGAGCCTTCCGGCGAGACCGCCGAGCAGGGGCATCTCTCTGGTTCCGACGATGTGGCCGCACATTCCGCACACCATGAACAGGACGGCGGAGATGAGTCCGTGAGCGAACATCTGGAAGATCGCGAAGGTGATTCCGATGTCAGAGAGGCATCCGATTCCCAGCATGACCATTCCCATGTGGCTGATGGACGAGAACGCGACCATCTTCTTGAGATCTGTCTGAGCGATACAGGCGTAGGCTCCATAGACCATGGAGACCAGTCCGATCGCGATTATGACCCACTGCCAGTAGTGAGCTCCCAGGGGGAGGGCCTCCAGGCAGATGCGGATGATACCGTAGGATCCCATCTTAAGCATGACACCGGCCAGGAGGACGGATCCTCCGGTAGGGGCCTCGACGTGTGCGTCGGGCAGCCATGTGTGGAAGGGCACGGACGGCATCTTGACCATGAATCCGAAGAAGAGCAGGGCGAAGACCATCGCCTGGAACGCCTCGGAAGTGGTCGGCATGATGCTGTTGATCGTCTCGAAGGAGAAGTCTGCGACTCCAGTAATCGAAGCGACCTCGAATCCCATGGCGAAGATACCGATCAGCATGACCAGCGACGCCACATGGGTGTAGATCAGGAACTTGATAGCGGCGTAGTGCCTCCTGGGGCCTCCGTACCATGAGATCATGAAGTACATGGGCACCAGGGTGATCTCCCACATCACGTAGAACAGGAAGTAGTCTGCCGCGAGGTAGACTCCCATCAGTCCCACTTCCATGGCCATGACCAGGGTGTGGAAGTAGTTCGGCCTGTCCTTCTCCTCGGAGGAGAAGATGACGACGAGCAGGGTCAGCAGGGCGGTCAGGAAGACCATCAGGATGCTGAGCCCGTCGACGGCGAGGGCGAAGCTGATCGTCACGGTGCTCGTGCTGATCCACTTGTAGGACTCGCTCAGGTCGCCCATCTCGGTGGCGAACATGACGTAGAGGGTGATCACGAGGGTGATGGCGGAGAAGACTCCTGCCACATACTTTGCGTATTTCTGCCTCTCTCCTCCCATGAAGAGGGTGGCGACTGCACCGATCAGGGGCATGAGGATGAGCAGACTCAGAAACGGTATTTCCATCTCACATACCTCCAAGGATCTTGGCGATGACGATCAGCAGGACCGAGAGCACGGAGACTCCGATCAGGACGATCGAGGAGTAATCCTGGACGTGACCGGTCTGGACCTTGCTCATGACGTCTCCTCCGCCGATGACGGCGCCGGAGAGTCCGTTGACTGTTCCGTCGATGACCTGCCTGTCGACATAGTTCACGCCGCGGGCGACTCCGTCTCCGAGCTTCCAGGAGATCTGGTTGTAGAACTCGGGGAAGAACCACCTGTTGGCGAGCAGCTTGTAGATAGCGGACTGTCCGTCCTTGTTGAACTTGCCGGGGTTGATCGACTTCTTCGCGTACATGAGGTAGGCGAGGGCGATTCCCAGCAGGGCGAGGACGATCGTCAGGTAAGTGTAGGGGTTGGTGAAGAGCTCTCCGACGTAGTGGAGGCCTTCCTTCTCTCCTCCTCCGATGACGAATCCTGCGGATGTGAGGTCGAAGGACAGCAGAGCGTCGAATCCGAGCAGTATGACGAATCCGCTGAAGACAGCGAACACGGACAGGATCATGAGGGGGACGGTCATGGTCTTGGGAGACTCTCCGTGGCAGTGCTGAGTGGCGTGCCCCTCCTCTCCCATGAAGGTCATGAACCACATGCGGAACATGTAGAACGCGGTCATGAAAGCGGTGACGACTCCGAGCACCCAGAGGACGGTGAACCAGATGGTCTCATGTCCGGACTCCATGGCGATCTCGAGGACGAGGTCCTTGGACCAGAATCCGCTGAAGAACGGGAATCCTGCGATGGACAGGGAACCGAGCAGCATGGTGATCGAGGTGACCTTCATGTGCTTGTGGAGACCTCCCATCTCTCTCATGTCTTCAGTGCCCACGGCGTGGATGACGGATCCGGAGCCCATGAACAGCAGGGCCTTGAAGAAGGCGTGGTTCATCATGTGGAAGCATCCTGCGACGAATCCTGCGGCTCCGGCGACGATCAGCGTGTCATTGCCGTCCTGGATTCCCAGGGCGATGAGGTATCCTCCGGCTCCGAGAGCGAGGAACATGTATCCGAGCTGGGAGACGGTGGAGAAGGCGAGGACCTTCTTGATGTTCATGTTGTTCATCGCCATGGTGGCGGCGAAGAACGCGGTGACTCCTCCGATTATTCCGACGAAGAGCATGACGTCGGGATTCTGGACGAACAAGGGGTATCCCCTTGCGACGAGGTAGACTCCGGCCTTGACCATGGTCGCGGCGTGGATCAGAGAGGAGACGGTTGTAGGACCGGCCATCGCATCGGGCAGCCAGTCGTGCAGGGGGAACTGAGCGCTCTTTCCGATGACTCCTCCGAAGACGAGGAGCATTCCGAGCGTTAGCATGTCGGGGTCGGCGAGGGCGATGTTGGCCTCGTCGAACAGAGCGGTGTAGTCCAGGCTGTGGAACTCGCCGAGCAGGACGAACAGACCGGCCATGAGGCACACGTCACCGAGACGGGTGACCAGGAACGCTTTCTTCGCAGCGGAAGCCGCATTGGCGGAGGCAGCGTCGCCCTCGGGGTGCCTGAAGGACCAGAATCCGATGAGCAGGTACGAGCACAGTCCCATGACCTCCCAGAAGATGAACAGCTCCAGGAAGTTGCTGGAGACGATCAGTCCGAGCATACCGGTCAGGAACAGGGAGACCTCGGCGTAGTACCTCGTCTTCCTGGGGCCCTGGTCTCCCATGTATCCGATGGAGTACACGAAGATCAGAGTGGAGATGAACGAGGAGAACAGCATCATTATGCAGGTCAGGTCGTCCACGTAGTATCCAAGGTTGATTGTGATGTCGCCGATGTGGAACCATTCGATGCATTCCGTTGCGGCGTTGGGATACTGGTCACCGGTGTAGTACTCGTAGGTGATCAGCACAGCGATTATGAATGCTAACAGAGCGCCCGCTATTGCGATGTATCCGCCTTTCTCAGGCGTCTTCCTGCCGACAAGGCCGATTATCAGGAAGCACAGCATCGGAATGAGGGGCACGAGCCAAGTGTATTCTATGAACATCTTACCACCTCATCGATGTGAGCTCGGCGTCGTCGAGGTCGCTGGTCTTCCTCATCTTGTATGCGTTGAGGAGGATGGCGATACCGACTGCGACTTCTGCGGCAGCGACGGAGATCGTCATGACGACGAACGCCTGTCCCATGACATCGGCGTTGAACGCGCCGAAGGCCACGAAGTTGATGTTGGCCGCGTTGAGCATGAGCTCTATGCACATGAGCACGACGATAGCGTTGCTCTTGGTCAGGACGCCGTAGGCGCCGATGACGAACAGGATTGCTCCCAGAGCGAGGAAGAACTCAATCGGTATCATCCGCTTCAACCTCCTCTCTCGAGATGCAGACTCCCCCGATCATGGCTCCGAACATGAGGAGCGCCAGGGGGATCAGCACGAGACCGTACTTCTCGAACACGGTGTATGCGAGACTGTTCTCTTTGACGTTGCCGTCGTCGTCCATTATTCCAGCGTCCCCTGCGGGGTCGATGGTGGGGACGTTCTGAGGCTCGTCGTATTCGGTGAAGTCGCTCCAGTTGATCGTGGCGATGCCGACCACGAGGATGGCCAGCAGGACGACCGAAGCTGCGACTCCGACCACTACTTTCTTACTCATCGGAATCGCCCTCCGATTTCATGATATACCTTCTTGTCAACATGATGCTGAACGCGAACAGGATGGTGATAGCTCCTACATAGACGAGGATCTGCACCACACCTAGGAATTCCGCTTCAAGGAAGAAGTACACGAATCCGACACAGAGGAAGACCAGAGCGAGATAGAACGCGCTGTGGATGACCTCTTTCCTGGTGACCACGCAGAGTGCACCGAGGACGGCGATGGCCGCCAGTATCATGAACGCGACCAGATCGAGGTTGCCCAGCAGGAAGCTGCCGAAGTCCCCGAGTCCGTTCCAGAACGAATTCCACAAATCCATGAGAGCTCCCATCAGAGCACCTCCTTGATCTGAAGGGCATCCTTCGGACAGTCGTCCACGCAGTTGCTGCAGCAGATGCACTTCTCATTGTCGATGACCGGGCGCAGGATGGGCTTCCCTTTGTCGTTGACTCCCTTCTCGACCATCTCGATGGCCGTGACGGGGCAGACCTTGGCGCACTTCTTGCATCCGATGCACTTGCTGTCGATCAGCTCGGGCCTGTCGATGGCGAAGAGCGACACGCGCCTCTCGGGGTTGCCGTTCTCGATATCGGAGGGCAGGGTGACCTCCAGCTTGACCTTCATTCCCTCGGTCGTTCCCTCGTAGTTGAGCCTCTTGGGGCCGTAGATGAGGTCGAACCTGGTGTACTCGGCGAGCTCGTACTCGGGAGTGACGGTCATGGCGTCCACGGGGCAGTACTCGGCGCAGTATCCGCACATGGCGCACCTGCCGAGGTTGACCTGGGGCCTCTTGACGGTCTTCCCCTCGGAGTCCTCGGAGTCGACCAGCTTGATGCATGCAGTGGGGCACATGCGTGCGCACATGCCGCATCCGACGCACTTGTCGAACACGAGTCCGGGGCGTCCGCGGTAGTTGTCGGGCACCCACTCCTTCTCGTAGGGGTACAGGACGGTCACGGGCCTGTGGACGATGGTCTTGGCGAACAGCTTGAGGACTGCCCACTGGGGCCTCAGGACCCACAGGCTCTTCGCCAGGTTCTTCGGGTATTTGTCTAGATATCTGATTGTCATCAGAAGATTCCTCCCGACTTGAGCAGAATGACGACTGCCAGGTTGATGACGGACAGGGGCATGAAGACCTTCCATCCGATGTTCAGGATCTGGTCGGGCCTGACACGGGCCAGAGCGGCCCTGACGAGGATCATCAGGAAGAAGACGAACCAGGTCTTCAGCAGGAACACGATCTCGGGTATGGGCCCGTCTCCGATGAAGGGCAGGGTCCAGCCTCCGAGGTACATGATGGTGACCATCGCGCATGCGACGTATCCTCTGAAGTAGTCGCCCAGCATGATGAGACCCCATTTCATTCCGGCGTACTCGGTCTGCCATCCCTCGACGAGCTCGGCCTCTGCCTCTGCGATATCGAAGGGCAGACGCTCGGACTCTGCGGTGGCGCAGAAGAAGAACGTGATGAATCCGATGATCTGGGGTATGAAGTACCAGACGGTGTCGTTCTGCGCATAGACTATGTCGCCGATGTTGAAGCTGCCGGCGAGCAGCGCAGTGGTTGCGATCATGATGAGCATGGGGACCTCGTAAGAGATCATCAGCTCTGCAGCCCTCATTCCTCCGATAAGGGAGTACTTGTTGTTCTGAGCCCATCCCGAAACCAGGATGAAGAACGGAGCGAGGGCGAAGAATGCCATCACGATGAGGAGTCCGGTGTGGTAGTCGACGACGTACCACCTGGCGGACAGGGGGATCATGCATGCGACGAGAACGGACACACCGACGACCAGGGACACGGTCCACATGTAGGTCATCTTGTCGATCTTGCCGGGGAGGGTGTTCTCCTTCATGAAGGTCTTGAGACCGTCTGCAACGCACTGCAGGAATCCCTTGAGACCGATCATGGTTCCTCTCCTGTCCATCATCCTTCCGAGGCACTTACGCTCCATCCATAGGGACAGCAGCGTGCACACGAACACGATGATGAAGATGATCAGCATGAAGATGATCAGGGCGAAGAGGGTCGAGGCGGCGTCGCACATCAGCCACGTGGAGACGCAGTTGCCGGGGAAGATCAGGTTGATCAGCCAGGCGAGCGCTCCTCCGATGAGCTCCCACAGCCTGAACGAGATAGCGTAAGGCAGGTTGTAGGTCTCGAAAGGATAGTAAGCGTTCTCCATGAGAGGCCTGCCGAAGTTGACGAAATCCAGTATGCTTGTGTATGTCACTACCAAATCCATCACCTGTCGGTCTCTCCGAGGCACATGTCGATCTGGGCGAGGATGGCCGGAACATCAGCGATCCTGCATCCCTGGCACATGGCCTTGGACGTCGATACGTTCGTGAAGATGGGACTGCGCACCTTGAGCCTGTAGGGCTTGTCGGTTCCGTCGGAAACCAGGTACATGAGGGACTCTCCACGGGGGTCCTCCATTCTCATGAAGTGTGTACCGGCGGGCACTTTCGTCGGGGTCTTGATCCTGTAGGGAGCGTTCTTTCCGAGAGCGTTGATCTTCTGGACAGCCTGCCTGATGATGTCGCAGGACTGGAACATCTCCTCGATACGGATCATGTACCTGGCATAGGAGTCTCCCTCTGTCAGGACGGGGACCTCGAAGTCCACCTTGTCGTAGTTGTCATAGGGATCGTCGCGGCGGATATCGAAGTCCACTCCGCATCCCCTCATAGCGGGCCCGGTCATTCCGAGGTTGGCGACCTGCTCGCGGGTCATGTAGCTGACGCCTTTCATCCTGGAGACGATGATAGAGCTCTCGTCCATCAGGTCGATGATGTCCCACATGGCCTTCTCGAACCTGTCCACGACACGGATGATGTCCCTGTCGAAGATATCGGTGGTGTCGTTCCTGACTCCTCCGATACGGGGGTAGTTCGTGGTCATCCTGGCTCCGCAGAGCTTGACGTTGAGGTCCAGGAAGTACTCCCTCTCCCTCATGGCCCACAGGAACACGGTCAGGTTACCGAGGTCGGTACCGACGGCTGCGAGCCACATGAGGTGCGAGTTGATCCTGCACACTTCATCGGCCACGATCCTGATGTATTTCGCTTTCTCCGGGATGTCGATGCCCAGCGCCTTCTCGACTGTCATGCAGTAGAGGTGGGTGTAGGTCATGGACGCGGCGTAGCAGAGACGGTCCGCCATCGGGATGATCTTGGGGTAGGTCCTGTTCTCGGTCTCCTTCTCCCATCCGCGGTGGAGGTAACCGACGATCGGGTCAGCGTCGACGACGAACTCTCCGTCGACTTTGATCTTGAGGGTCCAAAGTCCGTGAGAGAACGGGTGCTGCGGACCCATGATGATCCACATCTTGTCGGTTTCCATCTTCTCTTCGATTTCTTTTACGGGAACAATAGAGTCAGCCATCACTCACTCCCCCTGAGCTTGTATGATTTCCTGAACGGGAAGAACTCGTAGGTCTTGGGCGTCAGCAGCCTCTCCAGCCTGGGGTGGTTGTCGAACACGATCCCGAACAGCTCCCAGGTCTCCCTCTCGTGCCAGTTGGCTCCCTCCCAGACGCAGGTGACGGACTCCACGTGGAGGTCGTCGGCGGGGAGGTCGACATTGAGCTCGATCATGAGCCCGTTGTAGTAGTTGGAGAGGTGGTAGACGACGGTCATGTGGTCGACGTAGTCGACTCCGATGACGGTGGAGCAGTGCTCGAAGGTGAGGTTGTGCTGGATGTACTTGCACACCTCGAGGATGTTCTCCCTGGGCACTTTGGCGAAGACCCTGCGGGCCTCGGTTCCGGTGACCTCGACGGAGGGGAACTTCTCGGTGAGGAGGGTCTTGACCTCTTCCTCGGTGGGCTTCTGATAAACAGCTTCTGTGTCCATCCTCAGTCCTCCAGGAAGGCTCCTCTTCTGAAGTAGCTCTCGATCTTCTTCTGGAGCAGCATGAACCCGTCGATCATGGCATCGGGACGCGCGGGGCATCCGGGGATGTAGATGTCGACAGGAACGATCTGGTCCAGTCCCTGGACGGTGTTGTAGGAGTCGTACCAGGGTCCGCCGGAGATGGCGCACTCGCCCATGGCGACGACCCACTTGGGGTTGGGGATCTGCTCGTACAGACGCCTGAGGTCGGGACGGATCTTCTTGGTGATCCAGCCGTTGACCAGAAGGATATCTGTCTGCCTGGGGGATGAACGGTAGATCATACCGTAACGCTCCGCATCGTACCTGGGGGCGGAAGCGGCCGCCATCTCCAGAGCGCAGCATGCGAGACCCCAGTGCAGCGGGTGCATGGAGTTCTTCATGGCCCAGGACCAGATGGGTCCGGTGAGCTCATCCACAGTCTTCTTGGTTCCAGAGCTGAGCAGGTTGTTGATCATGGCGTCAGACCATGACATGAACTCGTCAGCACTCATTGCTACAGCATGGGGGTAGAGGCTCATATCCATACGTATTCCTCCTTTTTCAAGGCGTATACGACACCCAGAACCATGATTCCGAAGAAGACGATCATCATGGTCTTCGCGTTCATGGAAAGTCCGGTGAACGCGACGGCCCAGATCATCAGGAAGGTTGCGATCAGGTCGAAAACAACGAAAATAAGTGCAAAAGTGTAGTATTGGAACCTGAACTGAACCTGGGCTTCTCCGATGGGTTCTGAACCGCACTCATAGGTTGTTTCCATCCACTGAGTGGGTTTTTTTGGGCGAACGAACCTCGATGCCCACCATGCCAACGGCGCGAATCCGAGAGCGATAAGGCTCACTATCGCTAATGGCATGTAGTACACAATTAGTGACATTGATTTCCGCGATGAATTTGTAGTACATAAAATATGGGTCATTGCCTTATATATGAAGAGGTACCCATCACCCCCCTCCGAAATCGGCTGGATACTCTTAAGAACGTCGTCCCCGATGACCTCGATCATGCCCTCGAAAATCGGATTCATCGGAGCAGGGAAAATGGCCGAGGCTCTCATCGGCGGACTGATAGCGAAAGGCGTCTACACGAAGGCCGAGATAGCCGCTTGCGCGCCTTCCGAGTCCACCCGTTCGAGGATGGCCTCGGGATACGGGATCGCCGTGTTCGAGAATGCGAAGAGGCTCTGCGGGGAGTCGGAGATCGTCGTCCTCGCGGTCAAGCCGAAGAACGTCGGAGAGGTCTTCGAAGAGGGGCTCGACCTCAAGGGGAAGATCCTCGTCAGCATCGTCGCGGGACTGTCCGTGGACCGCCTGAAACAATATGTGCCAGATGCCAAGATCGTGAGGGTCATGCCCAACCATTGCTGCATGGTCCTCGAGGGCGCGATGGGGTACTGCTGCGACGCATCCCTGACGTCCGGGGACAAGGCGCTCGTCGCCGGGATCCTGAGCGCCGTCGGGCTCGCCGCGGAGGTCAAGGAATCGGACATGGATGCAATAACCGGCATCGCAGGGAGCTCCCCCGCGTTCATGTACCAGATAATCGACGCCATGGCCGACGCCGGAGTCCTCAACGGCCTGTCGAGGGCCGATTCCATAAAGCTCGCGGCCCAGTCCATGCTGGGAGCGGCCAAGATGGTCCTGGAGACCGGGAAGCACCCCGATGTCCTCAGGGACGAGGTCTGCTCTCCGGGAGGAACCACCATCGAGGGAGTCAGGGCCGCAGAGGACCTCGGGCTCCGCTCGGCGATGATCGCCGCCGTGGATGCGGCGACGGAGAAGTCCCGCAGGATGAGCGGGAACTGATCTCACCTGAAAAGCGATTTCACCAGACCGCATGCGACGCGGGGGCCGTTGGACCATATGGACCCGGCCTCCCAGTCCAGGTCCTTCTTGTTGCAGACCGTGGAGTTCATCATCCTGGTCCCTTCGTCCTTCGTCTCCCACAGGCGCGCCTCGCGCTCTTCCGGATCGGCGATGGCCATTATCTCATCGACCCTGTGCATCAGGTCGCGGGCGAACTCGGTCCTCTCGACCCTGTCCTTGTAGGCCTGGTCGTCCAGCCTTCCGACCTCGTGCTCGCATCTCGCCAGCTCCACCGCGGCATCGTAGGATATCTCGGCGACGTCGTCCCGGGACATCCATTCCGTCTCGTAGGAGAGGACATGCTTCCACGAGGGGTTGTCCAGGAGCTTCCTGTGGTCCTCGAGCGTGCGAGCCCTCAGCCTGTACCCCCATTTCTCCGGCTCCTCGAAGACCCTGCTCCCGGGATCGACGAAGGGCGCGAAGGGCGCGTTGTAGATGAACAGCCTGTCGTCGCGCTGGACGGACTCCCACAGCCTCTTGGACGCACGGACGCTGCTCATGGCCGACTCCCTGTCCTGATAGGGCAGGCCGTTCATGTAGAACAGGTCGAACCTGGAGCATCCGTTCCTGAACGCGGCGGGTATGGTCTTCTCGATGGCCTCGTTGGTGTATCCTTTGCCTAGAGCCAGCCTGACCTTCTCGTCATGGGAGTCCGGGGAGAACTCGATGGACCATCCGCCCTCGAAGGACCTGTCTATGTCCTTGAAGTACTCCGGGGAGGCGCCGTTGAACAGCTCGATGACCACGTGGTTCTTGATCCTCCTGTCCCTGCACTCTTTGAGGAACCTCTCGGCGTAGCCCATGCTCTGCTGCCTCAGGTCGCCGACGATGAACACGGGGGTGTCCAGATAGGACTGGACGATGTCGATGTCCTCTGCCAGCTTCTCCGGGCTGCGGAACGCGGGCTTCTTCCTGCAGACCACTCTTCCGTTAGCGTAATGGGAGCCTCCGCACTCGGCGCAGTTGATGCTGCAGCCCCTGACTGTGAAGACAGAGGTCAGGGGGAGCTTGTCCCACCCGTACCAGGGCAGGGCGCCCTTGATGTCCCTGTTCCTCATGACGCACTTGATCATGGTCCCGTAATCGAACATGATGTCGTCCAGGGATTCCAGCGAGTAGGTGAGGCCGTTGTCGTGGACCTTGCCCTCGGCGTCCTTCCAGACCAGGTTGGGGACCTGGGACAGGTCGCCGCCTTTCATGAGGGCCTCCATGAGCCTGACCGTGGGGACCTCGGTGGTGTCCCCCCTCATCACCAGGTCGACCTCGGGCCTGCGGATGAGCTCGTCCGCGAAATAGGACGACGTGAGGCCTCCGAACTCCACCTTGGCGTCGGGATGATGCTTCTTGACTATCTTCGCCAGCTCCAGCGCCCCGTGGGCGTGCGGCATCCAGTGGAGGTCGATGGCGAACACCTTGGCGTCCAGCTTCCTGATCCTCTCCTCCGCGTCGAACTTCTCGCTCTGGAGCATCTGGACCGCGATGTTCACGATCCTGGTCTTGAAGCCGGCGGCCTCGAGATGCGAGGATATGGTCATGAAGCCCATAGGGTACATCTCGAACACGGGGGACGAGGGGATCACATCGCTGACGGGGCCGTAGAAGATCGGCTTCTTCCTGAAATCGTACACGCTGGGCGCGTGCATGAAGATAATGTCTGAGCTCATCGGAAATCACTTGCCGTAGCGCCTCTTGCGCTGCTGGTACGTCCTTATGGCCCTTAGGAAGTCGATCTTCCGGAACCCGGGCCAGTAGACGTCGGTGAAGTAGAGTTCCGAATAGGCCATCTGCCAGAGGAGGAAGTTGGAGATCCTCTCCTCCCCGGAGGTGCGGAGCACCAGGTCCGGGTCCGGCTGGCCTGTAGTTGATATGTAATTGGATATGAGGGACTCGTCGATGTCGTCCATCGACAGGTTCCCTTGGACGATCTCGGCCACTATGGACCGGACCGCCGCGGTTATGTCCTGCCTGCCGCCGTAGGCGATGGCCAGGTTGAACTGGTTGGAATCGTAGCCCTCGGTGCGCTTCCTGGCGTACTCCGCGGCGGTGACGACGCCTTCCGGGAGCATGTCCATGGACCCGATCACCTTGATGGCCACCTTCTTGCTGTGGACCTCCGGGTCCTCGGCGAAGTCGTAGAGAGCCTGCTCCAGCAGGTCCATGAGGTACTTCACCTCCTCAGGGTCCCTGTTGAAGTTCTCGGTGGAGAAGGCGTACACGGTGAGGATGTGTATGTCCATCTCCAGGCACCAGTGGAGGACCTCCTCCAGCTTCTCGCGGCCCAGCTTGTGGCCTTCCATGGGCTCCTTGCCCAGGACCTCCTCCGCGTAACGGCGGTTCCCGTCCATGATGATCGCGATGTGCTTAGGCTTGATGCCGGCGGCCACCTCGCGCTCGATGTGGGCCTCGTATGTGGAGTAGGCGCGGTCGGTCACTATGCGGGGGACTGTCATCGGATCACTCGAAATCCTCGGGTATGCCTGCGGACTTCTCCCCGAGGTCGAAGCATCCGATGGCGGCGACGGCGCCGATGACGCCCTTCATGCCGGTGACGCTGATGATCTGGACCCCGTTCTCCCCTGCGACGCGGATGGCGTCGTCCGGGGTGTACAGGACGGACTTGCAGCTCCAGCCGAAGTCCCTGAGCTTCTCGGGGACCTCCAGGCCCTGGAAGACCGTGATGACCGCATCTTCCGAGTAAGATTCCTTCCTGATGAACTCGGTGGCGTACTCGATGAGCGCGGGGATCTCCGATTCCTTAACGGCGAAGGAGACCGCTGTGGAGCAGCAGTTGGTGGTCTTGTTGGGGACCTTGGGGTTGAGCTGGATGATCTTGTGCTCCAGGAAGTGCCCGATGGGGCAGGTGGTGCCCAGCTTGAGGGATGCCACCCACGACGCGCCCTTCTCCTTGGTGTCGGTGTCGTCGATCCCGATGATCACCCTGACCAGCTTGGGCGTGATGATGTCCACGTGCGCGCGGTGAGCGCCGCCCATGACGAAGTCGTCGGGGTACTCGGTGCGGATGACGTCGGGGCACTGCGGGATGCAAGCGCCTATGCCGACGGATGCTCCGGCGATGCCGTACCAGGTGGTGCGGACCTCGTCGCCCTCGACCTTGAGCGCCTTGAGCCCCTGGCCGCCCATCTCCGTGGAGACGGGGCCGAAGCTCAGCTCGCTCTCGCCTATGTCGGTCTCCATGACGATCATGTCCGACTCCAGGCGGATGGACCTGATGACGCCCTTGGTGCGGCGCCTGTTGACTATGTCCCACTCCCCGGGGCCTTTGGAGACGCATTTCTCGATGACCAGCGCCTTTCCGTTGGCCTCGTCCACCAGGGTGTAGAACCCGCGGCAGAACATCTTCCCGTACTTCTCTCTGACCTCGTCCGGCCTCAGAACCTGCACCAAATCACTCCTCCTCCCCGTTGTCCCAGTCCTCAGGGTCCGCCAGGTCTATGGCGTCGGAGGGGACGGACTTGCACAGGTAGACCGTCTTCGCGGCCCTTCCTATGTCGGAGCCCAGCTCCATGCACAGGCCGGTGTCGATCACCAGGATGACAGGGTCTTCGGTCCTGACCGATCCCGCCCTGTAGGCGTCGCGGTAGGTCTTGGACAGGTGCACCATGGCGCGGTCGGAAGGGTATATCCCCGATTCGAGGATCAGCTCCGCCTCCTCCTGGGTGGCGGGATAGAAGAGCTCGTCGGGAATGTTCTCGCAGTCGAGCCTGATGTCCAGGGGGATCGTGTGGCCGTATGTGGCGCGGATCCTCCCTCCGGCTATGTCGTACCTCCCCTTCGGGTCGGTCTCGACCAGGGCCTCGATGTGCCTCCCCCTCATCCAGTTCATGCGGGGGTTGCGGTCGCGGATCTTGGCCGTGACGTCGCGGAGGTCGACCCATCCGTCGGAGTCCATCTCCAGCCCGAACTTGCCGTGCCTCAGTATGGCGGCGAGGGTCCTTCCGATCTTCTCGACCTCGAAATCGGACATTATGAACTTGCCCTCCTCTCCGCAGACGGGACAGCGCTCGTCCCTGAAGTATCCGTGCTCCTCGCATTCCCGTATCATCTCTTCACCTTCTCGGCCGCCTTGACTGCGTTGGCCATGAGCATGCATATCGTCATCGGGCCGACGCCTCCCGGCACCGGCGTGATGTAAGAGGCCTTCTCCTTGACGGCCTCGAAGTCCACGTCCCCCACGAGCCTGGAGCCCTTGGGGTGCGTGGGATCGTCGATCCTGTTGGTCCCGACGTCGATGACCACCGCTCCGTCCGCGACCATGTCAGCGGTTATGAAGCGGGGCTTGCCGATCGCCACGATGAGGATGTCCGCCTTCGACGTGACGGACGCCAGGTCGGGCGTCTTGGAGTGGACCACCGTGACGGTGCTGTCCGCGCCCTTCCCCCTCTGGAGCATCATGGCGGCCATGGGCTTGCCCACGATGTTGCTCCTGCCCACCACGACCACGTTCTTGCCGGCGGTGTCTATGCCCGAGCGGACCAGCATCTGCTGCACGCCCGCGGGGGTGGCCGGAAGGAAGGCGGGGTCTCCGATGAGCATCTTCCCGACGTTGTAGGGGTGGAAGCAGTCCACGTCCTTGGCCGGGTCGATGGCGTTGATGACGGCCTCCTCGTCGATGTGGCCCGGCAGGGGCAGCTGGACGAGGAACCCGTGTATCGCCGGGTCGGCGTTGAGCTCGGCCACCTTGGACAGGAGCTCCTCCTGCGTGGTGGACTCGGGCATTATGATCGTCTTGGAGGCCATGCCGAGGGACTCGCACATCTCCCCCTTCTTGCGGACATAGACCTGGGAAGCCGGATCCTCGCCCACGAGGACCACTGCCAGGCCCGGCGTGGTGCCTTCAGCCTTCAATGCGGCTATCCTTTCCCTGAGCTCTCCGTAGATCTCCTCAGAGACCTCCTTACCTAGGATCAGCTTGGCGGTCATGTTTCACCTGTCAGCAGGGATGCGCGCGCCTCTTAATAATATGCGCGTGCGACCGGACGTGCTGGACGATGCTTTCAGAGGGATCCCGGACGTATGGTCGAGGGCTCGAAGCCCAGGTCCAGTATGCCCTCCAGGACGGCGCGGACGTTGCGGAGGTTCTCCTCCATCCTGTCCCGGGGCATCATGCCTCCGTCGCGGGACTCCGTCATGTGCCAGGAGTGCGTGGCGAGGACCAGATGGTCCAGGCCGGAGGCCATCTCTATGTAGTCCTCCGGACGCCGTTTCCCCTCGTGCATCGGCCACAGGTAGGCGGCGATGGTCTTACCGTTGCGGTCCTTCGCCTTCGGGACGGGGTACACGGTCATGCCTGAAGAACCGAAAGGCGCCGTCGGGCCCCCGACGGCGGTGTAGACGGAAGAATCCGCGCGGATCCCCAGTGACTTGACGGCTTCCAATACCCTGTCATCGGCGGACATGTACGGGGCGCGGAAGCATGTGGGCGCGGAGACTGCGTCCGAGACGGCATCGAACCCTTTCCCGAGAACGGCTTCCACGTCAGGGACGACTCCCGTCTCCCTGCCGGTCAGGTCCTCGTGGTCGTATCCGTGGAGGCCGATGCAGTGGCCTTCCAGGCAGGAGCAGTCTATGGTCTCGGCGGTGCGGCCCTCTATGAAGAAGGTGCCCTTGATGCCAAGGTCGTCCAGCAGGTCCGCCAGGACGGGCAGCCCTTCGGCGGAGGACGAGAAGCGGGGGGACTCCCCCGCCCCTCTGTCTATGGAGCCTGCGACGGATGTCCCCTTGACGGGGATGTTGCAGTCGCGGTCCACGTCGACCGTGAAGTAGAGCCTGCGGCTCATTGCCTCACGGGGATGGAAGAGACCCTCTTCAGGAGCATCCCCTCGATGTCCATCGGCGGGTACTTCATGGCGGTCTCCTTGGCGCGCCTGAGCTTGGCCTCGTTGTCCGCGTAGATCGTGAACAGCTTCTCTCCGGCCTCGACCCTCTGGCCCTTCTTCAGGTATATCAGCAGCCCGGCTCCCTTGTCCGAGGGGGCCCCGGCGGCCTTGGCGATGGCCACGATGTCCTTGTTGCGGATGCCGTGGATGTATCCGGACTTCACAGCATAGACGTCCTCGGAGTACTTCCCGGGCAGGATGTCCGCGGACTTGATCTCCGGATCCCCTCCCTGGGCGGCCACGATCTCCTTGAACTTCTCGTAGGCCTGCCCGGAATCGAGGATCTCGCGGGCCTTGGACGAGGGTATGCCGGCCATCTCCAGGATTATCCCGGCGCAGTCGCAAGCCTTCTCGATCACGCTGGCGGGATGCTTGGCGCCCTCCAGGATGGAGATGCACTCCCTGGCCTCCAATGCGGGCCCGACGGCGTTGCCGATGGGCTGGTCCGCGTATGTGATGGCGCACTCCACGTGCATCCCGAGCTTCTCGCCCAGGTCCATCAGGTCGCGGGCGTAGGAGCGGGCGTCCTCGATGGTCGGCACTTTGGTTCCCGATCCGGTGGGGATGTCCACCAGCAGGTGCGTGGCGCCGACGGCCACCTTCTTGCTCATGATGGATGCGAGCATCTGGGCCCTCGGGTTGATTCCGAGGGGGTGCTCGATCTTGATGACCATGTCGTCGACGGGGGCGAGGTTCATGCCTCCGCCCCATGCGAACACGCCTCCGACGTTCTCGGACACGTCCCTGAGGGTCTCCGCGTCCATCAGGACGTTGCAGAACACCTCCACGAAATCGGAGGTCCCGCATGCGCTGCTGATGGCGCGGGAGGACAGCTTGGGGATCATTATCCCTGCGCTGGCGACGATGGACACCACTATCGGAGTGATCTTGTTGCCCGGGACGCCGCCGAGGCTGTGGAAGTCGAAGACCGTGGACCTGTCGAACTTGATGATGTCGCCGGTGTCGGCCATGGACCTGGTGAAATCGGCGATCTCGTCGATGTCCATGCCCCTGATGTACAGGGCGGTGAGCCATGCGGAGATCTCGATCTTGGACAGCTTGCTGTGGAGGATGTCCTCCACGATGGACTCGATCTCCTCCTTGGACAGCTTCTCGCCGTCCATCTTCTTGCGTATGGACCTGACGGAGTCGGGCTTCTGGCAGTACATGACGGAGACCTCCTCCCCGTCCGCGATGCCGCACCGGGCCATCAGGGCGTTGGGGACCAGCATTGTCCCCTTCTCGACCAGCGTGTCAGACCTGCTGACAAGGGCCACCACCGACCTGGATGCGGATATGGTGACGCGGTCGTTCTCCTTCACGCCGATCTCGGCGCAGTCGTCGTCGTGTATCAGGACCACGGGGTCCGACACGTCGATGTCGTAAGATTTCGCTATGAGCTTCATATGGATCCCCACATCTGTATGGCCTCTTCGAGCTCGCGGTGGTCCTTGGCGTACTCCTCCGCGGGTATCCCCTCGAACGCTGCGTCCACGGCCTGGCACATGGCCCTGGCCCCTCCGCGGACCCCCTGCGGGTGGCCCGCGACGCCTCCGCCGGCCTGGATCTGGACATCCATGCCGGAGCGCTTGATTATCTCCCCGACGAGGCCGGGGTGCACCCCTCCGGAGCACACGGGCATGACCGTCTTGTAAGGGACGTCGCTCCCGAGGCAGGCCTTGAGGTTGGAGTCCTCCGACTTCCCTCCGGACATCTTCCCGACGCCGAGCGTCCCGATGTGGAGGGCGTCCCCTCCCACCATCCTGGTCAGCTTGGTCAGCGGGAGCATCGCAACGCCGTGGTCGGGGTTCTTGGTGAACGCTCCGTGCATGGTCCTGTGGACGTGTATGGGCACTTTGATCGACGGGTCCTCGGCCAGGGCCTGCACGGCCCCGAACCCGCAGGTTATGACATCGACCATCAGCTCCCTTGCTCCCCATCCCTGGACCTTCTCCGCCAGCTCGACGATCCTGTCTCCGCGGGTGCTCACGTTGATGGCGTGCATCATCAGGTGCCCTTCGGACTCCAGCCTGTCCAGCGCCTCGGCGACGCGGACGGTCCTGTCCTCGATGGGGCAGAACGGCTGGTCCACCAGGGTCTCGTCGTCCTTGGAGTTGGTGAGGCCTCCGGCCCCCGCCTCGTAGACGTACTCCGCGGTCTTCTCCGGGGACAGGCCGATCTTCGGCTTCACGATGGTCCCGACCAGGGGCTTCTCGGGGCGGCCCAATGCCTTCCTTATCCCTTCGGCCCCGAACTTGGGGCCCTTGAACTGCTCCGTGATGGCGGGAGGGAAAGTAACGTCCTCCAGCCTCACGCCTTTCAGCGCGCCCAGACCGAACAGGTTCCCGGCGATGACGCTGAGGATCTGCGGGACGGAGCCCACCTCGATGCTGAAATCGTCCACGGGGAACTCGGCCGTGACCATGTCCCCCTCGATGGACGTTATCCTGGCGCCCAGATGGTCGAAGATGGACCTGTCGAGCGTGGAGATCCCCGTCCAGGTGCCCGTGGACTGCTCCGCGGCTATGGCCTCTGCGGCCTTCTCCATGGGCAGGTCGGTCGACACCTTGTATCTGCAGACCACGTAGCGGTCCGGGTCGCTGGGCTCCCCCAGATGCATGTAGGAATAGCTTTCCATCAGAACTCCTCCAATTCGAAAATCGTTTCACCGAGCTGCCGGACCATGACGTCGTAGACGGATCCGGGGGATATCATCCCCAGCTCCGTGATTATGGCGTCTATGTACTGGGCCGGCGTGCTGTCGAAGACGGGGTTGAACACCTTCACGTCCTCCGGGACCTCCCCCGGACGGACTATCTCGGATGTGTCCCTCTCCTCTATCGTCACCATGTCGCCGAACAGCGTCATGGGCGAGAACTTGTAGGTCTCCCCGCAGGCGTAGAACTGCACGCGGGACTCGTGGGCGGCCAATGCCAGCTGGGACGTGCCCACCTTGTTGATCAGGGCGCCGTGGGAGGTTATCGTGTCCGCGCCGACGAACACCTTGTCCGTGTGCTTCATGACGGTGCGGACCGCGCTGTCTATGATGAGAGTGGTGTCTATGCCGGCGGCGGAGAGCTCGCGGACGGTCAGGATGCCCTGCCTCCAGGGACGGGACTCCGTCGCGTAGGCTTTGAACTCCTTCCCCTGCCTGTGGGCCTCCTTGAGGACGCCGATGGCCGCGCTGCTGTTGCAATGGGTCATGACGACATCCCCGTCCTCGATCCTCTTGGCGCCGATGACGGCGATCCTCTCGACGGCCTTCTCCGACCTGATGCAGAACTCGTCCGCGTTGGCCCGGACCAGGGCCTTCATGTCCTGGACCGAGCGGGCGGAGTCCGTCCCTCTGAGGGCCGCGTGGACCGCGTTCCACAGGGAGACGGCGGTGGGCCTGGAGTCGAGTATCGTCTTGGAAGCGGCCGCCAGGTCCTTCCTGAATGAATCGGGGTCCGTGCCCGTGTACGATCCGGCGTAATCCCCCAGTGCGGAGGCTCCGGCGCGCGCGATCCTGCCCGCGCCGCGGATCTTCATGTCGCGAATCCCCTGAGCGGTCTCTGCGATGATGTCGTTCACGAATCCAGCAAATGCCCTCTACGGTTATAATGGAGACCCAAAGGTCCTTCGGATGCCCCGGAAGGACCGGGGCATCCCCCCTCAGTTGAGGTAGAAGGAGATCGTTATGAAATAGATCAGGCTGAACACGGCCAGGCCGTGCATCACGAGGCTGACCTCCCTCCACCTGCCTGCTCCGAGCATGCAGACGCAGTAGGAGATCACGCCGAACGCGATCCCGTCGACGATGGAGAAAGCGAGCACGGTGAACAGGATCGTGGTCATGACGGCGACCGTCTCCGGCCAGTCCTGCCAGGTCACGTGCTTGAGGACCGCTATCATCGCTGCTCCCACGATCATCATCGCCCCCACAGTGCACGAGAACGTGACCACTCCGAACAACGGGCCGATGAACAGGGTCAGGAAGAACAGGATCGCCACCACGAGGGATGCCATCCCGGTCCTCGCTCCGGCCTCCACTCCCACGGCGGATTCCGCGTAAGATCCTGTGGGCGTGGTCCCGACCACTCCGGCCAGGACGGATGCGGCGGCGTCGGCGACCAGTGCCTTGTCGTAGTTCACCCTCCCCTCGCTGTCCTTGAGCCCGGCCAGCTCTCCGGCGGCCAGAAGGGTCCCGGTGCTGTCGAAGAACTGCATGAACGTCAGGGCCACGACCGCGACCAGGAACTCCACCGTGAATATCCCCGAATCGAACCCGTCGAGGAACGCGGTGAAATCTGGCATGACGGGCATCGACACGATCGCGGACGGGATGGCGATGACCCCTGCGCATATCCCCACGGCGACCGTCACGATCATCCCGATCAGGACGGCGGCCGTGACCTTCCTCGCGTAGAGGAAGAGCGTTATGAGGATGCAGAACAGCCCCAGCAGGACCGAGGGCTCGGCCAGGTTGCCCAGGGACGTGAGCCCGTCATCGGCCACGATCAGGCCCATGTTCTCGATCCCGATGAACACGATGAAGCATCCTATCCCCGCGATGACCGCGTACCTGAGCCCGTCCGGGATGCTGTCGATGATCTTCTTCCTGGCGCCGCTGAGCGATATGGCCAGGAAGACTATCCCTGCGATGAACGTCGCGGCCAGGGCCTGCTGCCAGGTGAACCCCATGATGATGACGACGCTGTAGACGAAGAACGCGTTCACGCCCATGGTCGGCGCCTGCGACACGGGATACTTGGCATAGAGCGCCATGGAGAGCGTTCCGATCACGGACATGAGGATGGTGGCCGTGTAGGCGGCATCCTGATCCATGCCAGCCTTCGCCATCATGGGGGGATTGACGGCGATGATGTAGCACATCGACATGAAGACGAGCACTCCGCCCCATATCTCGGTCCTGAATGTGGAACCTCTGGCAGAGACGCTGAAGAACCTGTCGATGGATTGCGACAATGTCATGAGACGGTATACAATGTGTTGCTTAAAAAGATAGAAGCTTAGCATCGGGAATCTTGAAAGGATTGCGATGGTGCAACCGGCTGATGACCTCGGTCAGAGTCCAATATGACCTCGGAGACGACGCGCCTGGCCTCGTCCATGCCCTTGTAGAGGTACACCGAAGCGACCAGCGCCTCGAAGCAGTCCGCGCGCATGTTCTCCTCGATCACGGGCTTCTTGTCGGGCCCTTTGTGCATCCCGCCGACCCTCATCATCCCGTCGATGTCCAGGCCGTATGCCAGCACCCTCTCCGAGATCCTGTGGTTGGCAACCTTGTCCTGCTTGTAGTCGGTCATGGCCCCTTCCTTCAGGTCGGTGCCGGTGTAGACCCTCTCGCAGGCCAGGAACTCGAGTATGGAGTCCCCCAGGAACTCCAGCCTCTCGTAGGGCTCCCCGCCCTTCTCGTTGGTGTAGCTGTCGTGGGTCAGGGCAACGCAGAAACGCTCCAGGTCCCCCTGCGGGACGTTCCTGAACAGGAACGGCGGACGGGCCAGGAACTGGCGCACCGACATCTCGAAATCCGTCTCCAACAGAAGGGCCTCCGGACGCCCGATGCGGGTCTCCGTATTTAAACCGAACAAGGAACGTCCGGTAGACCAGCTTATATAATAAATAGGGATTAGACCGAAGCATGCAGACCTATGTCGCCGAAAAGACGTCCGATTCCGTCACGCTCGGTTTCAAAGAAGCCAACCTCACCCTCATCACCCCTCTGATGAAGGCGCTGTACGATGACAGCAACGTCGAGCTGGTCAGGTACATCGACAAGCACCCGGAGCTCGAGGACCGCAGGCTCTACGTCAAGGTCAAGTCCGGAGATGCCCTCGACGCCGTCAAGAAGGCTTCCCAGGCCGTTTCCGATTATTACAGCACGCTGAACGAGTGAGCACTTGTACAGAAGCTGCCGCACGGCCGAGGCCGACATAGGGATGAGGTGCTACCTCTGTCCCGCAGACGGGACGGGGGGCCACCTGAAGACCCTTCCCGAGGATTTCGTCGTGAAGGAAATCTCCGATCCCCCCAGGGCGAAGGACAACGGCGATTTCACCATCGCCACAGTCACCAGCCGCAACTGGGAGACCAACCGCCTCGTCAGGATCATGGCGCGCAGCATCGGCATGTCCCGCGAACGCATCGGATTCGCAGGGACCAAGGACAAGAGGGCGGTCACAACGCAGCTCATGTCCTTCAAATGCCCTCCCGAGGACCTCTCCAAGATCGACCTCAAGGACGTGGAGATAAAGGACGCGTACCGCGGGGCCAGGGCCATCCAGATAGGCGACCTCCTGGGCAACGATTTCACGATCACCGTCAGGGACTGCACCATGGACATGGCATCGGTCCGCGAAGTGGTCGCGGAGGACATCGCGCTCATCAGGAAGACCGGCGGGTACCCCAACTACTTCGGGGTCCAGAGGTTCGGAGTCGTCAGGCCCGTGACCCATCTCGTCGGCGAGAGGCTGGTCCGCGGGGACATCGAGGGCGCAGTGAGGACGTACATCTCCTTCACCACTCCTGAAGAGGACGAGGAGCTGCAGGCCATACGCGGCTCTCTGAAGGACACGGACGATTGGGGGGAAGCGGCCAAGGCCATGCCCGAGCAGATGTCCTACGAGAAGACGATGGCGCAGGTCCTGGCCGGCGGAGGCTCCTGGACCGACGCGATCGAAGCGCTGCCGTCGAACCTCCAGATGATGTTCGTCCACGCCTACCAGTCATTGCTCTTCAACGAGATGCTCAGCCTGCGCATGGAGCGCGGGCTGCCCCTCAACATGCCTGTGGAGGGCGATGTCATCATCCCCCTCGACCAGGACAGGAACCCCCAGCACGAGAACCCGATAATGGCCACCGCCAAGAACATCGACCTGGTGGCAAGGCAGGTCCGTGCGGGAAGGGCGTTCGTCACGGGCTCGCTGTACGGATCCGAATCGGTGTCCGCGGAAGGCGAGCCGGGGGAGATCGAGAGGGCCGTCGTGGAATCCCATGAGCTGTCCCCTCAGGACTTCGTCATACCCGGGCTCTCCAGATGCAGCTCCAAGGGAGGCAGGAGGGAGCTCCTGTGCCCCGTGAAGGACATCAGGCCGGAGTTCGGCGAGGACACCTATTCCCTGGAGTTCTCGCTCCCCAAGGGCAACTACGCCACGTGCCTGATGAGGGAGTTCATGAAGTCCGAGATGAGGGACTACTGAGCTCCGGATCAGATTATCTGGCTCTGGACCACTCTGGCCTCGTATACTCCGATCGAGCATTCCAGCATTATCTCGTACACGGTCATGCCCTTCGGCAGGCCCAGCGACATCTCCGCCAGACGGGGGTCCGCCCTGCGGCCGATGTCCGTGAGCATAGCCCTCTTGATGTAAGCGACCAGGTCCTTGGCAGCGTCCACGTCCTTGAACCCGCACTGCACGTAGACGGCTGCGAGAGGCAGGTCGGGGTTCTTCTCCAGGTCCTTCCACTGCAGCTTGGTGACCGCGTCCAGCGACCTGCGCTCCATCTCGCGGAACGCATCGGTTCCTGGAGCGATCGTCCCGACGTCGCGGCGCTCGGTCAGGAACGTGGAGACCTTGGCGGACATGGCCTGGTCCAGCCCCAGGAAGCCCATGACATCTGGGTCCGTCGGAGGCTGCTTCGTGGTGTACGCCCTTCTGAGCGCCTTCTCGGCATAGCGCTTCACAGGGCCCCCGACCTGCTGGTCCGCCTTCCCGGCCACCAGGTCCCTGGCCTCGGTGGCCAGGCCTGCTTCTTCCATCATGCGGGCCAGCGCCACAGTCGCGTCGGAGGTCTGCGTCCCGCAGGAGAGGTACATGTCGTAGGCCGATTCGAGGGCCTTGGAATCCGCCCTCTTGGAAGCGATCTCCGCCTTCATCAGTATCGCGGACACTCTGGACGGGTCGCGGCGGAGGACCTTGGACACCACGGAATCGGCAGCGATGAGCTCCCTGCGGGAGATCATGATCCTGGCCAGCTTCTCACCGGTGTCCAGCATGCCCGGGTCGCGGGAGAACGCTGCAGAGTATGATTCCGCAGCCTTGTCCTGGATGCCCAATGCATCGTATGCATCGGCCTTGGCCAGATGGACCCGGGCATCGTCCATGCCCAGGGAAATCGCCGTGTCATAAGCCTGCAGCGCGCCCTTGAAGTCCCTCTTGACGGCTCTGGCGCGCCCGATGATGAAATGCAGCTGGGGATCGTCCGGCATCGCCTTGGACGCCGATGCGGCGAGGAACGACGCCCCGTCCGCATCGCCGGAGGCGAGAGCGATCTCAGCCTTGAGGGCGATGTACCTGGGCTCGTCGGGATCGGCCGACAGTGCGCGGTCTACGGCCCTCATGGCGCCTTCGCAGTCCTCCGCCGCCAGAAGGGAGACGGCCATGGAGAACTGGCCTTCAGGGTCGGTCTCGGGCTCCTTCTTCTTTACCGCAGGGCGGGGCTCCGGCTCTTCCACAGGATCCTCCGCCTTCTCCTCTGCAGGCGCCGCCTCGGCCCATCCATGCTCCGCATGGTCCGAGGAGTAGCGGGAGAGCGCATCCGTCAGCGCCACGGTCGGCCCTATCCTGGATATCGCCGCGTTCAGGGCCTGTAGGGCCTTGTCCCTCATGTTCTTGGATGCATAGCAGTCCGCGGCGCAGACCACCGACTTCTCGGAGGGATCGTCTATGAGCAGGAAGGAATCCAGCGCCCCGTCGTAATCGTGTAAGCTGTACTGGCAGGCCATCTTCTCCTCCAGGCACCCCTTGTCGCGGGGCGCGCAGGACAGGGCCATGTCGAGCAGCCCGATTGCCTCCTCCGTGCGGCCGTGCTTCGCGAACACCGCCGCCTTCCTCCTGATCGGGTACGGGTCGGTGGGGTCCAGGGATATGGCGTCGTTGAGATGCCTCACCGCGGCCACGTCGTCCCCTCTCGCCTCGGACATGGCGGAGAGCGCGATCCTGTACTCCGGCTCGGAGACGTCCAGGGACACGGCGCGCCTGTAGGCCGATTCGGCGGACTCCAGGTCGCCGCGCATCTCGTCGGCCATCCCTTTGGAGTACCACAGGACGGGGTTGCCGTTGTCTATCCCGAGGGCATCGGCGTAGGCCACGGACGCCTTGAAGTACTCGCCCAGGGTGTACTCCGCGTTCCCGCGGAGTCTCTTGAGCATCGGGTCCTGAGGATGGAGCTTCTCCCCGTCCCTGCACACGAAAGTCGCATCGGAGCACAGCCCGGCGCGGATCATGGACCCTGCCGCCCTGACGTAGGCCTCCCTGGACCCGTCCAGGCGCAGGGCGCGGTTCCACATGTCGATGGCGTCGCCCTTCTGCCCGGCCAGGAGCATGGCGTCGGCCAGGTCCATCATGGCCTGCGCGTCGGACGGATCCTCGTCGAGGATCCTCCTGCATATGCCGACGGCCCTCTGGTGGTCCCCGGCGGCGGAATGCATGTCCCTCATGAGCCTGAGGGCGTCCTTGTTGCCGGGATCCTGGACCAGGATGCGGTCGCAGTCGCGCTGGGCGGCTGCCCCTTTCCCCATGGCGAGCTTCACGCGGGCCAGCTGGACCCTGGCCGGGATGCTGTCCTTGTCGCGCTGGACCGCCTCGGAGGCGGACATCAGCGCGCCGGGGTACTCCCCGGAGGCCATCTGCAGGGCGGACCTGCACGTGAGGGCAGCGGGGTCCCACCCCATGCCCTCGGTGTACATGGAGAGGAGGCCCTGGGCCTCCGCCGCCATGCCCCTGTCCAGGAGCATGAGGACCGATTCGATCCAATCGTCGGCGCGGGACCACTCGCAATCGAGGTAGGAGCGGAGGGAATCCATCATCTCCGCGGTCCTCCCCAACTCGGAATAGACATGGACATAGCCCTTCATGGTGTCCGGATGGGTCTGGTCGGACCTCTGGAGGAGCTCCAGCGCATGGGTCGGGTCGCCGGAGCGGAGCACAGCCTCCGCCGCCTCCCTGAGGAGGAACGGCGGAGCGTCGGAGATGAGCCTCCCGTACATCATGGCCGCCGAGCGCCAGTCCTTCTCGTCGGCGGACATCCTGGCGGATGCAAGTATGAAATCGGGGTCGTTCTCCGTCCTGTGGCGGGAACGGACCATCAGGTCCGTGGCGGCCTCCCTGCTGCCGCAGAACCATTCGTAATATGCATTGTAGAGCAGCTGGTGGCTCCCGTCCGCCAAGGCGCCGGAGGGCTTGCGGCCGGCGAGGATGTCCTGGATACTGCGCTTGACGCCCCAGCCTCCATCCGGATCGGCCTTCTCGAGTAGATCGTATACATCCATGCAGGCGGGGTCGGCGCCGAACGCGTTCATCGCATGCTCCTTCACCGCGGCCAGGTCGCCCTCCGCATGGGAGATGCGGGCCTCCATGAGCTCGCGGTGGAGGATCTCCTTGGAGCCCGATGACATGGACAGGAGCTCCCTGGCGGCGTTTATGTCGCCCTTGTCCAGCATGATCTCCGAAGCCCTGACGGATGCCATGCAGTCCCTGGGACGCGATTTGAGGACGATCCTGCTGAGGGAATCGAAGGAGGCCCCTCCTTCGGCGCTCAGATGCTCCATCAGCGACATCAGCAGGGACGAGCCGATCTTCCCTTCGTGCTCGGCGATGTCGGCCATGGCTGACTGGACGGCCCCGCTGGTGGCGGCGTACTTGCCCAGCAGCCCTCCTCCGTTCAGACGCCTCCAGAGGCGGTTCTCGAACTGTGATTGAAGGAAGGGCTGGGCTGTCATGCCCAGTGCAACAGCGAGATGGTAGAAAAACGTGCGGATGGGCTCGGTTAATATTATATATGAGCTTGAATTAAGGGGATTTTAGTGCAGCTGTGATCTAGCTGGTTAGGATCTGAGCCTTCCAAGCTCATTGCCCGGGTTCGAATCCCGGCGGCTGCACTCATCCTTTCTCACAAAATTCATCGGATCGGTTCCCCCATCGGTTTGCGTTCGGTTGCCGGCGGGCTTTCTACCAAATGCTACCATTTGCTACCAAATGCTACCATGGTAGAATCGATTCACTTCTTCGGAGCCCTGTATCTGGTGGCCTTGCCCTCTCCCAGCTTCTCCAGAAGGCCCTCGTCCACCATCGATGAGAGTATGGATCCCGCCTTAGACCTTGATCCGCCCAGGATGTCCTCGACATCGGACCTGGAGAACATGTCGCAGCCCCTGGCGAACTCCAGGATGGCATCCACAGCAGGCTGCTCGGCTACTGCCGGAGAGAAGACGGGCAGCTCCACCCTGAACACGTTGGTCGAGAGCGCGATGTACGGCTTCTCCAGAGCATCGTTGTACTCCCCGATCATGCGCGGGATGCCCGTGCCGTATGCTTCTATGAACCCGAGCCTGTAGAAGATGGATACGAGCTTCGGGTTCCGGGGCGATGTGACGCCCATCATCAGATCGTCCATGCCAAGGCCCCTTCTCAGCCCCCATACGACGAGATTGCCATGCCGTCGCCGTACACCGATACCCGCGTGTCCGAATCAGGAGAGTAATCGCGATGGACGACCGCGTTGGTGAGCGCCTCTCTGAGCGCATATTCCGGGTATGCCTTGTAGTCGATGCGCCTGATTCCCACGATCCTAGAGCGAAGGGGATTGTACTTGTCCAAGAAGCTGATGGCTTCCTCCACCTGGGATAGGACAGATCCTCTTACCTCCGTGCGTCCGAGGAAACCGGTCTTGTCCCTGTCTGAGAACGCAGCGAGCTTCATCCCAGCGGTGCACTGGTCGGATAGAAGGAATGCGAGGTTTGTGTAGCACCCCTCCGACAGCATCCCCAGAGAGGCCATCTGATTCCTTCCGAATTCCACATCAGCAGACTTGAACACCTTTTCGGCCGTTTCGAATGTAAGGTCTTGCTCGAACGACTTCAAGGACTCAAACGGCCTCTGACTTTCCCTGACCATCTTCAAGATCTGTGCATCACTAGCCTGAACGGAGGAGGGACCTATGCGAATGTATACTCCTTCGGGGCGCATGCCCTTTTCACGAAGGTAGTACGGTTTGGAAGTGCCTTCATTGACGCTAATTGCCACAATGTCCTTCCCATCCAAATTGATGTGATCGATGTTCGAAATCATCCTCACATCAGGACGTATTGTGTCTGAGATCAACTGGACTGCTTTGAGAGAGACGGAATCAACATCGTCTACTCCAACGGACGTGCCATCATCATCGACACCGATGTACATCGTGCCGCCGACGGTATTCGAGAAAGCCACAACTGACTTCATGCATTCCTTCGTCAGCTGCCTCTTGAATTCGGTCCGTATATCCTCTTCCATGCTGAAAAAGAAGTCATTCGATGTATAAAATAGTTCTCAAGAATCTACCATTTGCTACCAAATACTACCAAATGCTACCATGGTAGATTGAAATCTCGATTTTATCGCTAGTTTTTCCGCATTACTAGGTAAAGGAATATTAGGGCACCTAGGAGGTCCGAGGCCCGTGCTCAGGCCTGTTGCCGTTGTTGAGCGCGAGAGGCGACCGGGAGAAGGCTCCGATCCGGTCCCGGCCCTTGTCTATATAGCGCGAACGCCGTTCCACGACCATGGGCGAGGTGAAGGAGTACACGTTCGAGGAGCTCTGCCAGATAGTCGGAGCCATCGCCGCCGAGTACGGGATTCTCAAGGTGTACCTCATCGGCTCAAGGGCCCGCGGCGACAACCGCCCGGACAGCGACTACGATTTCTGTGTAGAGACCCCAGAGGGCATGGGCCTGTTCAAGATGGGAGGGTTCTACGGCAAGCTGGAGGAGGCCCTCGGAACGGAGATCGACATCGTGTGCGAAGGGTCCCTCCGTGACGAGTTCAGCAGGTCGATAACCAAGGACAAGAGGCTCCTCTATGAGGCGTGACATCGACGCCCTGGACTGACCCTTCATGAACATGCAAAGGTTAGCCCTCCACTCCTGTTGCCCTCGTCAGAGCCCTGCTCCTTGAAGCACACCCGGTTCCAGGATAACATCTCATGCCCTTGCGGACCGGGCCTTCGGGATCGTATGCAACATGGCTTCATCCGGACAGAAGCCGCCATTTGCCTAGTTTTTTGAACCCCTGTTAGTCATATGTGCCTAACCTACTTTTGGATAATACATCCAAACGGTAAAATATGGATTTTTGATGAGCCTAAATGGATATATCATCCAAGTGATAGAATGGAGCAGAAGCAGATCATCACCATAGTCGTGGCTGCGATAATCATCATCGCTGCCGCTGTGGCGGTCGTGAAGCTGTCCGGAAACAAGGACAACAGCGGGTCCGGCACCCTCGATACGGATGCCACCGTCCTCGTCTACGGCAACGCCAACAACGACGGCCGCATCGACTCCAAAGATGTGGACTTCATACAGTCCATCGTGGACAAGAAGACCTCCTGGAACAAGGAGGCCAACCCCTTCGCCGATGCAGACGGCGACGGCGACATCACGGCCGCCGACGTGGAGCTCGTGAAGAAGATCATCAACAACGAGAAGGCCACCGTCTACTACCAGAACTACTTCGGAGAGAAGCAGGCTGTGAGCTACCCTCTTGTCAACAACAGGATCGCCGTGACCTACTGGCAGCAGGCCGAGGCAGTCTCGATCCTCGGGCACTGGGACGAGGTCGTCGTGGCCAGCAGGGCTGCCGTCGACGTCTACCCCGACCTGTACCCCTCGGACAACGTCGTCCCCGTCGGCACCACCGGAAGCAGCTCGAAGGCCGTCGAGGACCTGGAGGTCTTCACCGAGAACAAGGTCAACCTGATCATCGCCACCGCCTCCACCGCAGTCAAGACCGCTCTGGACGGCCTCTCCGGCACGGACATACAGGTCATCTACCTGTGGCACTCCGGACCCGATGTGGTCTCCACCATCCTGACCCTCGGAGTCCTGATGGACAGCGAGGACAAGGCCGAAGCCTACGCCCAGTTCTATGATGAGACTGTCTCCAGCGTGAAGGACGTCGTCGACGGCATCAGCGACAAGCCCGGCATCGTGGCCAACATCACCTACTCCAACACGGAGGAGAGGATGAACAAGAACGGCGGGATCACCGTCATGCTCAGCGACAGGGAGGGAGCCTACTACCTGCTCAGCATGCTCGGGAACGTCATGTCCGACCCCGATGCAGGGGAGTGGGGATACGCGTACAAGGACCTGGAGTGGTTCATGGAGAACGACAGCAAGATCGACTTCATCATCAACTGCGAGGCGAGCATCGGGTTCAACACCGGGTCCACCAAGGATGCGTACAACGAGCGCTTCGAGACCAACGCCGAGCTCTTCAACTTCACCACCGCCTACAAGGAGGGGAAGGTCATCGGATCCGTCTACGCGTTCCTCGGAGGGTTCTCCGGATGCGCCATGCTCCCCCTCCTGGCGAGCATGATCTACCCCGACCAGTTCGACATGGACGATGCCCTGGACACCCTCCAGCACTGGTTCGACACCTTCACCGACGCGGATGTCGATGTGAACAACTGGGGCGCCTACTACTACACCGGCACCTCTTACGACATCTGGTACAACCGCAAGTGAACGGAGCCGATAGCATGGATGAGGTCCGGAATCCCAAGGTCGGGTCGATCGGGGACGCGGTGAGGCTGTGGGTCGAGGAAGAGGACGAGCCCGAGGGCATCGGAGAGAGCTATACGGAGTATCAGCGCTCGAAGACGCTCAAGTGCGCGTTCATAGGGGGATGCGTCCTCCTGTCCTTCCTCGTCATAGGCTACGCCCTGTCCGTGGGAACGTATTCCATAACGTTCCTGGAGACCTACCAGACGATCTGGAACCATCTGTGCGGAAACATCGTCGATGCTAACGACGACCTGGTGGTGTGGGAGTGGAGGCTCCCCCGCATAATGACGGGGGTCCTGGCGGGCTGCGGCCTCGCCGTGGCGGGAGCGGTCATGCAGACCATCCTCCGCAACCCCCTCGCCGACCCCTACACCACCGGGCTTTCCTCGGGCGCGTCCTTCGGGGCCACCCTCGCCGTAGGGCTGGGAGTGTCTGTGACAAGCCTCGGCTACGCCATCGTGGCCAACGCGTTCATATTCTCCCTGGTCCCCATGGCCATAATCATACTTGTCTCGAAGATGAAGTCCTCGTCCCCCACCACCATGGTGATGGCCGGTATCGCTGTGATGTACATCTTCAACGCCATCAACACCATGGTCAGGCTCCGCCTGGACCCCGACACGCAGTCCTATCTGTACGCATGGTCCGTGGGATCCATATCGGGCACAGGCTGGGAGGAGGTCGGCATAATGGCAGTGATCACCATCATCGGCGTCATCGCCCTGATGCTCCTGTCCAGGAGGCTCAACGTCATGTCCACCGGGGACGAGACGTCCAGGTCCCTTGGGGTGGACCCGGGGAAGATGAGGCTCATCGCCCTCGGGCTGGTGTCGCTCCTCACTGCGGGCATCGTGAGCTTCACCGGACTGATAGGGTTCGTCGGGCTGGTGTGCCCCCATGTCGCCAGGATGTT